>NZ_BAABBR010000001.1:1413534-1729052 GCF_039538065.1 Sphingomonas rosea | reverse complement strand
CGGGCGGGCCACCGCCGACATCCGGCAATGGCTCGTCCCTCCGGAGATTGCCGTCGTGGGGAGCCATGGGCTCGAACGCGACGGCCTCGCCATCGCTCGCCCGGCCGCGCTCGACCAAGCGCTCCCCGACCTTCGCGAACTCCAGACGCGCCACCCCGGCGTTGCGATCGAGGAGAAGCCCTTCGGTGTCGCCATCCATTTTCGCGAATCCCCCCAGGCCGAAGAAGTTTGTCGCGGCGCTGCCGCTGAGTTGGCCATGAAAGCGGGAATGCAGGTCCTCCCGGGCAAGATGGTGTTCGAGATCAAGCCCGCCGACGGCAACAAGGGGACCGCGATCAGCGCCCTGATGACCCTGCCCGCCTTTACCGGCCACAAGCCGTTGTTCATCGGCGACGACATCACCGACGAAGACGGCTTCGCCGCCGTCCGCGCGCTTGGCGGCGCGGCGATTCTCGTCGGGGACGAACGGAACACTGCTGCAAGCTTCAGGCTGGATGATGTCGATCACGTCCACCGCTGGCTGCGCGACGCATGCGAGGAGATGGAATGAGTTCGCTCGATCTTTGGCCGATCGGAAATTGCCAGGTCAGCGCGCTGGTCGACCGCGCCGGCACCATGGTCTGGGGCTGCGTCCCGCGCGTCGATGGCGACCCGCTCTTCTCGAGCCTGATGGGCGGCGAAGAGGCCGAACAGGGCCTGTGGGCGATCGATCTCGACGAGGAAGCGCAGGTCGAGCAATCCTATCGCCGCAACACCCCGATCCTGGTCACCCGCAAGACCGACCGCGCCGGCAACGCGATCGAGATCATCGACTTCTGTCCGCGCTTCCAGCGCCTCGGCCGCACCTATCGCCCCGCGGCCTTCGTGCGCCTCGTCCGCCCGCTCTCCGGAAGCCCGCGGATCCGGGTCAGGCTGCGTCCAACGCAAGGCTGGGGCACGGCCGCCGAGCCATTGCCGGGCGGATCGAACCACATCCGCTACGACCTTCCCGCCCTGCCGATGCGGCTGACCACCGATGCCCCGGTCACCTTCGTGCGCGAGGAGCATTTGTTCCGGCTGGAGCGTCCCCTCGTCTTCTTCCTCGGCCCCGACGAGCCGTTCACCGACAATCTTTCGAACGCCACCAGCGAGATGCTCCGCAGCACTGCCGAGGAATGGCAGGAATGGGTGCGCGGACTGGCGACCCCGGTCGAATGGCAGGAAGCGGTGATCCGCGCCGCCATCACGCTCAAGCTTTGCCAGCATGAGGAAACCGGCGCGATCGTGGCCGCCCTCACCACCTCGATTCCCGAGCATGCCGGCTCCGAGCGCAACTGGGACTATCGCTACTGCTGGATCCGCGATGCCTATTACACCGTGCAGGCGCTCAACCGGCTCGGCGCGCTCGACGTGCTCGAGGGCTATCTGAGCTACCTGCGCAACATCGTCGACGAGGCCAAGGGCGGGCACATCCAGCCGCTCTACGGGCTCGGCGGCGAGGCGCGTCTCGAAGAGCGGATCGAGACGGGCCTGCCCGGCTATCGTGGCATGGGCCCGGTCCGTGTCGGCAACCAGGCCTACGAGCAGGTGCAGCACGATGCCTATGGCCAGATCGTCCTGTCCAACGTCCAGGCCTTCTTCGACCAGCGCCTGTTCCGGATGGCGACCGAAGAGGATTTCGTCGCGCTCGAAAAGGTCGGGGACCGCGCCTTCGCCCTGTTCGACCAGCCCGACGCCGGTCTGTGGGAACTGCGCACGCGCCGCCACGTGCACACCTATTCGGCAGCGATGTGCTGGGCGGCCTGCGATCGGCTCGCCCATGCCGCGGAGGCGCTCGGGCTTGGCGAGCGGGCGAGGCACTGGTCGGACCGCGCCGCGCTTGTCCGCCAACGGATCGAACAGGCCGCCTGGCGGGAAGACAGCCAGCGCATCTCGGCGACCTTCGAGGGCGACGACCTCGACGCCAGCCTGATCCAGCTCCTCGACCTGCGCTTCTTCACCCCCGACGACCCGCGCTTCAGCGGGACCCTGAAGGCCGTCGAGGAGGGCTTGCGTCGCGGTTCGCACATGCTGCGCTATGCGACCGAGGACGATTTCGGCCTGCCCGAGACCGCTTTCAACGTCTGCACCTTCTGGCTGATCGAGGCGCTTCAGGCGACCGGACGCGAAGCCGACGCCCGGGTCCTGTTCGAGGAGATGCTCACCCGGCGCACCGCCGCCGGCCTCCTTTCGGAAGACATCGATCCGCAGACCGGCGAATTGTGGGGCAATTACCCGCAAACCTATTCGCTGGTCGGCACCATCAATTGTGCCGTCCTTCTCAGCAAGCCGTGGAGTTCGGTCCGATGAGCCGCCTGATCGTCATTTCGAACCGCGTGTCCGCCGCGACCGGCGGCGCGGCCGGGGCGCAGGGCGGCCTGTCGGTCGCGCTCACCTCCGCGTTGCGCGAAAGCGGCGGTCTCTGGTTCGGCTGGTCAGGCAACGTCACCGACGAATTCACCGGCCAGATCAGCTTCCACCGCGAGGACGGGGTCACCACCGCCACGCTCGACCTCGAGGAACAGGACGTCGAGGAATATTACAACGGCTACGCCAACCGCACCTTGTGGCCGCTGTTCCATTACCGCGTCGACCTGGCCGAATATGAGCGCGGTTTCGCCGACGGCTACCAGCGCACCAACGAGCGTTTCGCCGAGACGGTGATCCCGCTGATCGAGGCCGACGACATGGTCTGGGTCCAGGATTATCACATGATCCCGCTCGGCCAGGAGCTGCGCAAGCGCGGCTGCCGCAACCGGATCGGCTTCTTCCTTCACACGCCGTGGCCGCCCCGGCGCCTGCTCCTGACGTTGCCCGAAGCCTCCGATCTCGTCGCGACCCTGTTCGCCTACGACGTCATCGGCTTCCACACGGACGAATGGCTCCAGTCGTTCGTCGAATTCGTCGTCTTCGAGAGCGGCGGCGTCTACGAGGACGGCATCCTCAAGCTCGAGGGCCGGCAGATCCGCCTGATCATCTGCCCGATCGGGATCGACAGCGACGAATTCGCGACGCTGGCGACGGGCCCCGAAGCGCAGGCCACCTTCCGCCAGATGCGCGAGAGCGCCAACGGCCGGGCGATGATCGTCGGGGTCGACCGTCTCGACTATTCGAAGGGCCTCGAGGAGCGCTTCCTCGGCTACGAGCGCTTCCTCGTCGAAAGCCCAGAGGAGCGGAAGGAAGTCTTCCTTCTCCAGATCGCCCCGCCCTCGCGCGAGACGGTGGAAAGCTACAAGCGCATCCGGAGCAGCCTCGAAGGATTGTCGGGCCGCATCAACGGCGAGCACGCCGACCTCGACTGGGTCCCGATCCGGTACGTCAACCAAGGCTATCCCCGCGCCGTTCTTGCCGGCGTCTACCGTGCCGCCCGGATGGCGCTGGTGACCCCGATCCGCGACGGCATGAACCTCGTCGCCAAGGAATTTGTCGCCGCGCAGGATCCGGCCGACCCCGGCGTTCTCATCCTCTCGCGCTTCGCCGGCGCCGCCGTGCAGCTGACCGAGGCGCTGCTGATCAATCCCTACAGCGCCGAGGAAATGGCGGACGCGATCCGCACGGCGCTTGCCATGCCCAAGGCCGAGCGCATCCGCCGCTGGCAGGCCATGTTCGAAATCATCTGCAGGGAAGACGTGCTGTGGTGGCGCCGCCGCTTCACCGAAGCCCTCGAGCAGAGCGTGGCGGGCTGACGACCGCCCGCGCCCGAGCATTCTTGGCGCCCACCATGGGTGGAAACACGAGGGCCGGCCCAGGGTGAAACCGGCCCTCGATCACGCGTGGCTCAGCGACGCTTCTGCGACTTGGCGGCGGGCTTCTTGGCGGTCGACTTGGCGGCGGTCTTATGGGCCTGGACCTTCTTGACGCTCTTGGTCGAGGCGGCGGCGGGCTTGGCGGGCGCCGGCGCGGCGGCGGCGAGCGCGGGCGCACCGGCGAGCGCGAGGGCACTGAGGCCGATCAGGGTGTTGCGGATCATGATTGTCACTCCTTGCATGCGATTGCTCTGCCCGACTGGGGCGTCCTTCATATGGCGGCCGCCGCCATGCGCTGGGGTGAAGGGCAACTTACGTTTCTGTTAGGTTGCGGCAGGGGCTCGGCCCGTTCGCGCCCGATCAGCCGGCTGAGGTCGATCAGCGCCGCCATCATCGCCAGGCCCGGCGGCCCCGCGAGATAGCGCGGCTCCCACACTGGATTGAACTTCGCCTTGTAGGCCCGGAGCCCGCGAAAGCCGTAGAAGCGCTCGCCATGCTGCGACAGGAAGGCCAGGACCTTCGCCCAGCGTGGCGCCAGCGCCCGGGCGTCGATCCCCGTCAGCGGCGCCATGCCGAGCGAGAAGCGCGCATAGCCCGCCTCGCGCCCCCACTCCATCAGCCCGGCGAACAGGAGGTCCATCGTCCCCTGCGGAATGTCCGACCGGTGCCGCATCAGGTCGACCGACAATTCCTGCCGCCCTGCCGTCTTCCAGACGTTGGCGAAGGCGAGGATCTCGCCGTCCCGCTCAACCAGCGCGCAATCGAACTTGCTGAGATAGTCCTCGTCGAAGGCGCCGAGGCTGAAGCTCTTCTCGCGCCCGTCCTTGGCGCGCAGCCATTCGTCCGACACCCCGCGCAGCCGCGGCAGCAGGGCCGGAACCTCCGCCGCCGCCACGACCCGGAACGCCGCCCCCGCCTTGGCCGCATGCCGGCTCGCCCGCCGGACGCTGCGAAGCGCGGGCGTGGCGAGGTCGAAGCCCGGTAGCTCGACCACTGCCTCCTCGCCAAACTTGATGATGGCGAGCCCGAGCTCGACCGCGAGACCGAGCGATTGCGGGCTGATCTCGTAGAGGAGGAGATGGCCAGACCCCGCATCGGCCGCAGCGCGCATCTGCCACAGGAGGGCGGGCCATTCCTCCGGCCGTCCCACCGGATCGCCCATCACCACCCAGGTCTTTCCCGCCACGCCGTACATGGCGAAGGCCTCGCCCGACGGCGCCTCGACGAAGCTCTTGTCGCCGGTCAGCGCGAGCATCGCGTCGGTCCGGGTGGCATAGCCAAGCGCGCTCGCGAGCGTCGCCGGATCGATTGCGCGCCGCCCCGCGCTTGCTGTCGGCGCGCGCAGCAGGTGCCACAGGCTCAAGGTCACCAGTGTCGCCGAGGCCACCAGGCTCGCCCGCAGGAAGCGCGACGAATCCGCGTGAAGCGCAAAGCGCCACCACAGCGAATCCTGATACGCGACATGGCGATAGGCGAAGAGGCCGATCCACACCGAGGCCGCGATCGAGAGCGCGGCGGCGGTAAGCCATCCCCCGCTCAGCGTCTCGGCGGTGAGCCGCGTCCGGCGGTAGAAGGCGGGCCGAAGCCAGTGCAGCAGCGCCGCGACCGCCGTCAGGATGCTCGCCTCCTCATAATCCAGCCCCTTGGCGAGCGACAGGATCGCGCCCGCCATCAGCAGGATCGAGGCCAGCCACGCCGCCCCGTCGAGCCGCCGGTAGAGCCCCGGCGCCAGCAGCAGCAGGATCGTCCCGATGAGGCTGGTCCCGAGATGCGATGCCTCGATCAGCGACAAGGGGATGATGCCCGACAGGAGGTGCAACCGCTCGGGCAAGGCCGGAAGCGCACTCGAGGCGAGGAGCACGCAGCCCGCCGCGAAGGCGAGGAGACTGAGCGCCGTCGGCGCGACCGCGCTCGCAATGCCCCTGGCGACACCGACCCCGCGCGCGATCGGCCGCGCAACGTTTCGCCCCTCGCGCAGGATGAGGATCGCCAGCGCGGCCCCCAGGGGAATGAGATAGTAGATGATGCGATAGGCGATCACCGCGGCCAGCAGCGCCGCCTTGTCGCTCGGACCCAGCGCCAGCAGCACCGCCTCGAACACCCCGATCCCGCCCGGCACATGGGTCACCAGCGCGACGATCATCGCCAGCGCATAAGCGAGGAAGAAGAGCGGAAAGGCGTGCGCGGCAAGGCCGGGGACGAGCATGAACAGCGCCGCGGTCGCCGCCGCGAGGTCGATAACCGCGATCCCGACCTGCGCGAGCGCCACCGGCGCGGGGGCAAGCGGCAGCGTCCAGCCGAGCACCGTCACCGCCTTGCCGCGCCGCCCGCCGAGCAGCAGCAGCGCAGCGCACCCGACGACCAGCAGCGCCCCCACGAGATGCTGCGTCGTGGTCGGCACCAAAAGGCCAGCGACGTCGAGCGAGCGGTGGCGCAGCAGCAGCGCCGTCCCCGCCAGCAGCACGACCCCGCCCCAGAAGGCGAGGCTCGCAAGCAGGATGACCTGCGCCACCTCCCCCGGCCTCAGACCGGCCCTGGTGTAGATCCGCATCCGCACCGATCCGCCGGTCAGCAGCGACAGGCCGAGATTGTGGCTCAGCGTATAACTGGTGAACGAGGCGAGCGCGGCGGTCGGCCACGGCAGAGGTCGTCCGATCGCGCGCAGCGCCAGCACGTCGTAAGCGGTGAGCGCGAGATAGCTGCACGCCGTCAGCGCCAGCGCCGCGACGAGTCGCGCGAGCCCGATCCGCTCCACCGCCGCGCGGACGTCGGCGAAGCGGATGGTAGCGATAAGCCGGTGGATCGCGGCGAAGGCGAGCACCGCGACCAGCGCCACGGCCGCGACCGTCAGCGCGCCGCGATGGCGATTCCACCAGCCTGGGATCATGCGGCGCGGTGCCAGATCTGCGACCGGCAGATGAGCCCGCCGAGGATGCAGCCCTTGATCTGCAACTGCCCCGGCCCGAGCAGGCTGAGGCTCGAGGCGAAATGCCGGGCATGATCGGGGACGAAGACCGTGCCGGCATAATGATTGGGGCCCGTCGCGCGATAGTCGCTGAGGAGCTGGGTCCCGACCAAGGAGGCCACACCGGCCGCCCGCGCGTCGCCCTTGGCTTCCTCGTTCGCCCACACGACCCACCCGCACAGCGCATCGCCGCAGGGCGACGTTCGTACCGCCACGCTGTGGTGCGGGTTGATCCAGGTGCCGAGCATCGGGCTGTTGCCGGCCTGCGCGGGCACCGCCGCCGCCCCCAGGATGCCGGCCAAGGCCAGCAGTCGCATTCTCATCATCATGCGGTCTTTCCGATGGCGGCGGCGATCGCCGCGAGGACGGTCCTCGCGAGGCGGTCGCTGTCGCGGTTGAGGTGATGCCCGCCGGGCAGGGTCAGCACGCGCACGTTGGGCGCATGCCACAGCGGGCACAGGCTGCCGGTCTCGAGCGCACCGTGGATGCAGGTGATTTGGACCCAGTCGAGTTTGCGCGCCAGCGGCAGGGCCTCGGCATCGGGCCTGGCGAAACTGAACAGTTCGGAGGGCGAGGCGCGAAACTCGATCGTGCTCGACGGGACGACCAGCACCACCGTCGCGATTCGCGCGCGCTCGGCCGGCGACAGCTGCGACAGCCCCGCGACCAGCATGTCCGAGCCGAACGACTGGCCGACGACGACGAGCTTTCGGCCCGGTGCCAGCGACTGCGTCCGCGCCAGCCCCGCGCGCAGCAAGCGCCCGATTTCGGCCGGCGTGCGCTTCACCCGGAAGAAGGTCAGCGAATTCACCCCGATGACGGGGACGCCCGCCTCGGCGAGCCGCGCCGCGACCGGCGGTCCCATGCCGACCCGGAAGCCCATGTCACCCGACAGCAGCAACACCGCAGTGCGCGGCCGCGGATTGTCGGCGGCGACGCGGGTGAACACCGGTCCGCCGAAATAGCCGAGATAGGCGAGGAAACCCGCAATGGCCGCCGCCACGACCAACAGCACGACGAGCGCCCGCTTCATGAACGCCCCCTCGGGCACCGAAACCGCATCCCAACCATGAGACGGCTTTGCCCCTCTTGGCCCGAACGCGCGGTGGAGCGACCATGAGCAAATTGTCATGATGCCAACAGGCTGCGGACAAGCGCGCTCGGCCATGAAGGGCCATGGCCCCGCCCCCGCGCTCCCTCCTCACCAGCCTGCGCGACTATGCCGCGCCGTTGCTGCTGGCGGCGTTGATCGTGGGCATGGCACTGGTCCTCGTCAGCACCCGCATGACCCGCGGGCGGCAACAGGCGGAAGCGTTGCTCCGGTTCGACCGGATGGTCGGCGCGACCGTCCAGCCGGTGACGAGCGAGGTCGCCCGCACCTCGCACCTGCCGCCGGGCGAAGCCGGACTGTTCGTCACCAGCGTCGCCAACCATCGGCGCAGCGCCGACCCGCCGCTCCGGGTCGGCGACGTCGTCGCACGGGTCGACGGCAAACCCGTGGCAACTCCGTCCGACCTCGTCCGGGTGATCCGGAGCCGCCATGCGCGCGTCGCGCTCGACGTCCACCGCGGCCGTGCGCGGCTGGCGCCGATGGTCAGCCGGTGACCCCCGCCCCATCCGCGCCCACCCTTGTGCGCGCGCCCCCCTTTGACCTAGCCATGCCGCCAGGAGAAACGATGTCGCGAAAGATCCTGCTGGTCGAAGACGACCGGAGCACGGCCGACTATGTGGTCAAGGGCCTGACCGAGGCGGGCTTTGTCGTCGACCATGCCGACAACGGCCGCGACGGCCTCTTCCACGCGACCGACGGGACCTATTCGGTCATCATCCTCGACCGCATGCTTCCCGGCCTCGACGGGCTGTCGGTGCTGAGCGCGATCCGTGCCTCGGGGATCGATACGCCGGTCATCTTCCTCTCGGCCATGGCCTCGCTCGACGAACGGGTGAAGGGGCTCGAGCAGGGCGCCGACGACTATCTCGTCAAACCGTTCGGCTTTGCCGAGCTGCTCGCGCGCATCGCCAACCTCCAGCGACGCGGGTCGGCCAAGGCGGTCGAGACCGTCCTCACCTGCGCCGACCTTGAACTCAACCTGCTCACCCGCAAGGTCAGACGCGGCAACCTCGCCATCACGCTCCAGCCGCGCGAGCTTCGCCTGCTCGAATTCCTCCTCCGCCACAGCGGCGAGGTCGTCACCCGGACCATGCTGCTCGAAGGCGTGTGGGACTATCATTTCGATCCCGGGACCAACGTCATCGACGTCCACGTCAGCCGCCTGCGCAAGAAGATCGAATTGCCCGGTCAGCCCCCGTTGCTGCACACCGTGCGCGGCGCGGGCTACCGGCTGGGGCTCGAACCCTGACCAGCCCGCGCCGCGGCGGCTCGATCACGGGCCAGCTGTTCGTCCTGACGCTCGTGCTCCAGATCGTCTCGGCGGCGATCCTCGTGGTCGGCATCTGGCAGCTCGTCGAGCAGCGCATCGACGCCGGCACCCGCACCCTCGTCGACGAGCTGCGCGACGACCTCCTCACCACCTACCGGGCGGAGGGCGCGAACGGCCTCAAGGCGGTGGTCGAGGCGCGCAGCACCATGCCCGACGACAAGGACCTCGCGCTGCTGCTGGTCGATGCCCAGGGCCGGCGCCTCGCGGGCAATATCGCCGCTTGGCCGCCGACCATCCGCGCCGACGGCAGCTTCCAGCACGCCGCGCTGTTCCGTGCCGACCGCGAGGCACCCGAGCAGATGCTCCTCGTCGGCACCCGCCTCGCCGACGGCGCGCGGCTATTGAACGGCTATGTCGTCGACGACGAGGCGCAGCTCACCGAGATCGTCGGCGAGGTGCTGACCGGCGCGATGCTGCTCGGCCTGCTGCTCGCCGCCGCCGGCGCCTTCATCATCACGCGCCTCGTGACCAGCCGGATCCGAAGCTTCGAGCAGACCTCGCGCGCGGTCGCCGGCGGCGCCTTGTCGCAGCGGGTTCCCGACCGGGGCAGCGGCGACGCCTTCGACCGACTGGGCGGAAGCATCAACTTCATGCTCGAGCGGATCGAGCATCTCGTCTCCGAACTCCGCCTCGTCACCGACGGCCTCGCCCACGACCTGCGCTCACCCCTCACCCGCCTGCGCGCCAATCTCGAACGGGTTTCTGCCCGGACCGACGATCCCGAAGCTCAGGCCGATCTCGCCAAGGCCGACGGCGAGACCCGCCTCCTGCTGCGGATCGTCACCACTGCGCTCGAGATCGCGCGGCTGGAAGCTGGCGCGGGCCGCGAGCGCTTCGCCCCCGTCGACCCCGCCGCTTTGCTTCTCGACCTCGAGGACCTCTACGGCCCCGTCGCCGAGGAGAAGGGCTTCACCCTCACCGTCGAGGGCTCGGCGCCCGCCATCGCCGCGGATCGCCAGCTGCTGTCGCAGGCGCTCGGCAATCTCATCGAGAATGCGCTCCGCTATGCCGAGCCGGGCGCCCTCTCGCTGTCGGTCGCCGAGACGCCGCACGGCACCGCCTTCGCCGTGAGCGACCGCGGCCCCGGCATCGCTCCCGATCAGCGCGACCTTGCGCTGGCCCGCTTCGGTCGCCTCGACCCCGCCCGCCATGGCCACGGCGCGGGCCTCGGGCTCGCGCTCGTCAATGCCATCGCGCACCTTCACGGCGGCGAACTCCTCCTCGAGGATGCCGAACCCGGTCTGCGCGCGACAATCCTCGTCGCCCGCAACCCTCAGCCGGCCGCCATCGACCAGCACTGACCGGGTTCGAGCGCGACGAAGGCCTCGGCGTCATGGCCGCTCGCCCGAACCGCCTCGGCGAGGCGCAGGCGCGGCTCGTCGCGCGCTTCGTCGGTGAGCTGGAACGTCCCCCAATGAACGCCGACCGCGCAGGCCGCCCCGCATGCTTCCATGATCCGCACCGCCTCGGCCGGATCGACATGCTGGTCCTTCATGAACCAGCGCGGCGCATAGGCCCCGATCGGAATGATCGCGAGGTCGGGCGCCCCGTGTCGCGCCTTCACCTCGCTGAAGATCCGCCCGTCGCCGAAGCCCGTGTCACCGACATTGTAGACGAGGCGCCTGGCCGTGCGCACCATGAACCCGCCCCACAAGGCCATCCGCCGGTCCCCCAGTCCCCGCGATGACCAGTGGTTGGCGGGCACGCAAGTGATCCGCACGTCCCCCGCCGCATGCTCGCCATGCCAGTCGAGCGTCACGATCCGCTCCGCGGCCACCGCGCGCCGCAGGACGACGTCGTTGCCGAGCGGGGTGACGACCAGCGGCGCATGCGTGGCCTCGATCCGACGGAGCGTCGCGAGGTCGAGGTGGTCGTAATGATTGTGCGTCACGAGCACGAGGTCGATCGGCGGCAGATCCTCGAACGCGATCCCCGGCGCGGTGACGCGCCTGGGCCCCGCGAAGCCGACCGGGCTGGCCCGCTCCGACCAGACCGGATCGACGAGGATATTCGTCCCCTCAACCTGGATCAGCACGCTCGCATGCCCGACCATCGTCACCGCGAGGCCCTCGATCCGCGGCTCGGGTTTCGTCGGCGTGACAGCCACCGACCTGGGCCATTTCGCCCGGCCACCGCCGAGCTGCCACTTCAGGATGTCGCGCAGTCCCCGGTCGGTCGAGCCCTGCCCCGGATTGAAGAAGCGCAGCCCGTCGAAATGGTCCGAGACCGGCCCGGCGTAATAGGGATTGCGCTTGCTCATCGATGCCAGCGTTAGGCCGCCGTCCAGCTTCCGCCAAGCGAGCGGAACAGGTCGATCTGCGCGTCGGCGATCCGCGCATCGGCCTCGGCCAGCGCCGCCCGCGAATCCGCCGCGGTGCGTTCGGCATCGAGTAGTTCGAGCGAGCCGATCGCCCCTTCGCGCTGCTGCGCGCGGGTGATCCGCGCCGCCTTCTCCGCTTCGGCCGCCGCCGACTGGAGCGCGGCCCGGCGTTCGAGCGCCCGGCGATAGGCCGAGAGCGCCGTCTCGGTCTCCTGCAACGCGCCGAGCACCGCTCCGTCGAACTGGGCGAGCGCGACCTGCGTATCCGCTTCGGCCCCGGCGACCCGCGCCCGCGCGGCGCTGCGGTTGGCGGTCCAGTTGATCAGCGGCCCCACGAGCCAGGTCAGCGGATTGGCACCGAACAGGTTGCCGAGCCCTGCCCCGCTCGATCCGACCGATCCGCCGAGCGTGATCCGCGGATAGAGGTCGGCGGTCGCGACCCCGATCCGAGCGGTGGCGGCGGCGAGCCTCCGCTCGGCCGCACGAACGTCGGGGCGCCTTGCCAGCAGCCCTGCCCCGTCACCGACGGGAATGGGGCGATCGAGCCGCAACGTGCTCGTCCGCGCCGCAGCAACGACCGGCAGGTCGCGCGGCGCCCGCCCTGTCAGAGTCGCGAGGCGCAGTAGCGCCGCCTCGCGCTCGGCCGCGATGCGCGGCAGCTCGGCCCGGCGCTGGTCGCGCAGCGCCGCGATCCGGGCGGTGTCGAGCCCATTGGCAAGCCCGACCTGATGACGCCGCTCGGTCAGGCTGAGCGACCGGTCGAGCAGCGCGACGATGCTTTCTCCAACCGCCAGCCGCTCGGCGGCCGAGGCCGCGTCGGCATAAGCCCGCGTGGTGTCGGCCACCACCGCGACGCGCACCGCATCGGTGTCGCCCTGCGCCGCCGCGACGTCGCCACGCGCCGCCTCGATCCCGCGCGACACGCGTCCGAATAGATCGACCTCGTAAGCGACGTCGAGCCCGACATCGACCTGCAGATCCTCGCGCTTCTGGCCGAGGTCGGGGCCGGGCAGCCGGCCATATTGCGCCGACCCGCCAAGGCCGATTTGCGGCTCGCGATTGCCGCGAGTCTCGCGCAGCAGTGCCCGCGCCTTGGCCAGCCGACCGACCGCCACCCGAACGTCGGTATTGGCGGCAAGCGCGTCACCGACCAGCCCGTCGAGCACGGGATCGCGATAGAGCTGCCACCAGTTGCCGACCGGCTCGGCCGGGGTCACCGCCGCCCCCTGCTGGTGAACGAAGGGCGCGGCGGCCGAGGCGGTGACGGGCTTGGGCCCATAATCCGGACCGCTGGCGCAGGCCGCGAGGGTCATCGCCGACAGCGAGGCGAGGAGCAGGTTCTTGGTCATCGATTGAGGTCCTCATTCGGCCGGGAGCAGGGCGGGCTCGGGTGCCGACCCGCGACGGCGGCGAAGCTTCTCCGCGAGGCTCCGGCAAACGACGTAGAAGGTCGGCGTGAAGATGAGTCCGAAGGCGGTCACCCCGACCATTCCGAAGAACACCGCCGTCCCCAGCGCCTGGCGAAGCTCCGCGCCCGCCCCGTCGGCGATCAGCAGCGGCACCGAGCCCAGGATGAAGGCGAAGCTCGTCATCAGGATCGGCCGCAGCCGGTCGCGGGCGGCGCGCACCGCCGCCTCGATCGGACTCATCCCCGCTTCCTCGTCCTGCTGCGCGAACTCGACGATCAGGATGGCGTTCTTGGCCGCAAGCGCGATCAGCACAACCAGCCCGACCTGCGTCAGGACATTGTTGTCCATGCCGCGTAGGTTCACGCCGACCATCGCCGCGAGCAGGCACATGGGCACGATCAGGATGATCGACAGCGGCAGGACCAAGCTCTCGAACTGCGCCGCCAGCACAAGGAAGACGAACAGGACGGCGAGCCCGAAGACGAGGGTCGCCGTGCTTCCGGCGGCCTTCTGCTGGTAGGCGATCCCGGTCCATTCGGTCCGGAAGCCCGCGGGCAGCACCCCGGCAGCGAGGCCCTCCATCTTGGTCAGCGCCTGCCCCGACGAGAATCCCGGCGCGGTGTCGCCGTCGATCTCGACCGCCGGGAAACCGTTGTAGCGCGACACGCGATACGGCCCCGTCCGGTCCTGGAAGGTCGTGACCGAGCCCACCGGGACCATGGCACCGCTGTTCGACCGGGCGCGGAGGTTGGCGATGTCCGCCTCGCTCGCACGATAGGGCGCGTCGGCCTGCGCGGTCACGCGGTAGGTCCGGCCGAGGAGGTTGAAGTCGTTGACGAAGGCCGAGCCCAGATAGACCTGCAGCGCCTCGAAAATCCGCTCGGGCGGCACGCCCAGCATGTCGGCCTTCACCCGGTCGATGTCGGCATAGACGCGCGGCGTCGTGACATCGAACAGGGTGTAGACTTGGGCAAGGCCCGGAGTCTGGTTGGCCTTGCCGATCAGCGCCCACGACAGGCCGTTCAGCTCCTGGAAGCTGTGGCCACCGGTATCCTGCACGATCATCCGGTAGCCGCCCGCCGAGCCGATGCCCTGGATGAGCGGCGGTGGCACGATCAGCAGCCGTGCCTCGTTGATGTCGGCGGTGCGCTTCTGCGCCTCGGCCATGATGTCCTTCAGGGACACCCCGAGTTTCTTGCGCTCCTCGAACGACTGGAGCGGAATATAGGCCGCGGCGGCGTTGGGGGCCTGCGTCTGCGAGGCGCCGTCGAAGCCCGCGAGCATGACCGCGCCCTTCACCCCCGGAATGGGCGTGATTCGGGCGGCAACCTTGCGCATCACCGCGTCGGTGCGCTCGAGCGACGAGCCCGCGGGCAACTGGATGACGGTCAGGAAATAGCCCTGGTCCTGCGCCGGGATGAAGCCCGTCGGGGTGATCACGAAGATCCCCACCGTCAGCGCGATCAGCACGCCATAGGCCGTCATCATCCGCTTGGGCGCCTGCACCAGCCGCCGGGTCAGCCTGGCGTAGGTCTCGCCGAACCGCTCGAACGCGCGGTTGAAGCGGTCGCCCGCGCCCTGCGCCAGCGCGGCAAGGCGGTTCTTCGGCGGCTCGTGACCGTGCGGCTTCAGGAGCAGCGCGGCCATCGCCGGCGACAGCGTCAGCGACAGCAGCAGCGAGATGAGCGTTGCCGCCGAAATCGTCACCGCAAACTGGTGGTAGAAGGCACCCGACAGCCCGTTGAGGAATAGCGTCGGCAGGAACACCGCACACAGCACCAGCACGATCGCGACCAGCGCCCCGGCCACCTCATCCATCGAGGTCCGCGCCGCCTCCAGCCCGGTCATCCCCTTGGCGAGATTGCGCTCGACATTCTCGACCACGACGATGGCGTCGTCGACCACGATCCCGATCGCCAGCACCAGTCCGAACAGCGACAGGTTGTTGAGCGAATAGCCGACCATCTGCAGCACCGCGAAGGTGCCGATCAGCGAAACCGGAATGGCGAGCACCGGAATCAGCGCCGCGCGCCA
This sequence comes from Sphingomonas rosea, assembly GCF_039538065.1. Classification (NCBI taxonomy): domain Bacteria; kingdom Pseudomonadati; phylum Pseudomonadota; class Alphaproteobacteria; order Sphingomonadales; family Sphingomonadaceae; genus Sphingomonas; species Sphingomonas rosea. The sequence goes on along the minus strand of NZ_BAABBR010000001.1, from coordinate 1,714,119 downwards.
GCGCTGGAGGAAGACGAGGATCACCAGCACCACGAGGAATACCGCCTCGAGCAGCGTTTGGCCGACCGCGTCGATCGACTGCGCGATGAATTCGGTCGGATTGTAGATCACCCGATATTCGAGTCCCGGCGGAAAGCTCTTCGACGCCGATTCCATCTCCTGCTTGACCAGCTCGGCGGCGGCGAGCGCGTTCGAGCCCGGCCGCTGGAAGACGCCAAGCAGCACCGTCGGCTCACCCGACAGATAGGTGTTCGAGGCATAATCGGCGGCGCCGAGTTCGACCCGCCCGATGTCCGACACCCGCACCTGCCGCCCGTCGGCATCGCTGCGGATGACGACATTGGCGAACTGCGACGGGTCGGCGAGGCGGCCCTGCGTCTCGACGTTGAGCTGATAGGCCGCGCCCGTGTTGTAGGGCGGCTGGCCGAGCGTGCCCGCGGCCACCTGAACGTTCTGCGCGCGCAGCGCCGCGACGATCTCGCCGGCCGTCAGGTTGAGCGCGGCCGCCCGCGTCGGGTCGATCCACACCCGCATGGCATAGTCGCGCGCGCCGAACAGCTGGACGTCGCCCACCCCGTCGAGCCGCGCCAGCCGGTCGCGGACCTGCGTCAGCGCATAGTTGGACATGTAGCCGCGATCGAGTTTGTTGCCCGGCGAGACGAGGTTCACCACCATCAGGAAATCGGGCGAGGTCTTGCGCGTGACCACGCCCAATCGCTGCACTTCCTGCGGCAGGCGCGGCGCGGCAATCGCGACCCGGTTCTGGACCAGCACCTGCGCGGCGTTGAGGTCGGTGCCCTGCTTGAATGTGACCGTGATCGTCAGCCGCCCGTCGCCGGTCGATTGCGAGGACATGTAGATCATGTCGTCGACGCCGTTGATCTCCTGCTCGATCGGCGCGGCGACGGTTTCGGACACGGTCTCGGCCGAGGCGCCCGGATAGCTTGCGCTCACCGTCACGGTCGGCGGCACGATGTCGGGATATTGCGACACCGGCAGCGCGAAATAGGCGATCCCGCCCATCACCGTGATGAGGATGGCGAGCACGGCGGCGAAGATCGGCCGCGTGATGAAGAAACGGGACAGGCGCATGGGTGCGGCTCCTCGCCGGGGCGTGGGTTCAGTTGGATCGAATGAAGGCGGCTGGGCTCAAGGCGCCGAGAAGGTCGCCTCGCCCGCCGGCTGGGTCGGTTGCGCGCTTGCCGCGGCCGGCGAGGGCGCCGGACGGATCACGCCCGGCTTCACGTTCACCTTGGCCCCCGGCATCGCGAGCTGCGCGCCGGCAATGACCACGCGGTCGCTTGGGGACAGGCCCGAGCGGATGACCCGCAAGCCGTCGAGCAGCGGCCCCACCACCACCGGCCGCGGCGACAGGCTGCCGTCCTTGCCGACCACGGTCACGACCTTGCGCGCCTGGTCGGTCTGGACCGCCGCATCGGGCACCATCAACGCATTCGTCGTGCCGCCGGCGGCAAGCCGCAGGTTGCCGAACATGCCCGGCGTCAGGAACTGCGTCGGGTTCGACACCACGGCGCGAAGCCGGATCGTGCCCGAGCGATTGTCGATCCCGTTGTCGGTGAAGTCGAGCCGCCCGCGCCACTTGTAGTCGGTCTCGTCCTGCAGCCGGATCGCGACCGTCGTCGGGGCTGCTCCGGCTTCGCGTGCGCGCCGCGCCTTGAGGTAAAGCGCTTCGGAGGCGTCGAAGGTGAAATAGACCGGATCGAGCGCGTTGATCGTCGTCAGCAGGGTCGCCTCGCCGCCGACGGCACCGCCCGCGACGAGATTGCCGGCATCGATCCGCCGGTCCGAGATCCGCCCCGTGATCGGCGCGCGGACCTGCGTGAAGCTGACATCGAGCGCGCGCGAACGGACCCGCGCCTGCGCCGCCGCCAGCGCCGCCTCGCCCGCCTGGACCCGGGCACGAAGCCGGTCGACGTCGCTCCGCGACACCGCGTCGACCTCGAGCAGGCGGGTCGCGCGGCCGAGGTCGGCGCGGGCCAGCGACAGGTCGCTCTGCGCGCTCGCCACCGCCGCCTGCGCTTCGGCCAGCGCTGCGGTGAAGGGCCGCGGATCGATGGTGAACAGGAGCTGCCCCTGCCGCACCACCGCGCCGTCCTGGAAATGGACGCCGGTGATCGCACCCGAGACGCGCGGCCGGACTTCGACCGAGCGGCTCGCCTCGAAACGGCCCGAATAATCGTCCCACTCGGTGATCTGGCGCACGATCGGGCTCGCCGCCGTCACCGTCGCCGGCGGCGGCGCGGCATTGGCGCTGTCGCTCCCGCCGCGGCCGAGCAGGATCCCGCCCGCCACCGCGACCGGAAGCACGCCCAGCATCACCTTTTGCGCGGGCGTCAGCTTGCGCTTGCGCACTTCGACCGGCTGCTCGCCTTCGATCCTGGTCACGACGTTCACCGGCCCCGCCTCCGCTCGCCCGCCGTCTTGCGACTCTTCGCGATGCTGGTCTGGATGAGGTCGAGCTGGTCGAGGGTGAAGCCCGCCGCGAGGAAGTCGTCGATCTCGCTCCTCGGAATGCTCCAGCCGCGGCGCCACGCCCAGACCGCCACCCGGCGCAGCGTCTCGCTGCGGCTGTTGGCGAGCTTGTTGGGCTGGGTCAGGCCGAACAGCATTTCCATCGCCCGCGCCAAGCGGCCGGGTTCACGAAGGCTGGCGAGGCTGTCGCGCTCGGCCAGGGCGACGATCGACCAGTCGAAGGCCGACAGGCGGACCGGCTTGGGCTCGGGCTCGGGGCGCGGCGCGGCCGGCACCAGCGTCAGCTGCGGAACGCTCGGGGTCGGGCGCTCGGCGGCCGGAAAGGCAAGGGGCATCGAAGCCATGGAAAATCCTCCTGTTCACCGGACGTGACCGGTCGTTCCCGGAAAGCACGGGGCTCCGGACGAATTGATGAAATGCGGACGCAAGGGCTCGGCCCGGCAAGCGCGCGACGCCTGCCAACCCGGACGAGCCATGATGAATTGAGCGGCTGCATGCTTGCGCGATCGAGCCGTGTCGGAGCGGCACCCTCGCGGGTGCCCTAAACCTTTCCTGCCACCTGTTCTATACTGGACGGTATAGAAACGCGTTCAGCCCCGGTCAAGAGTTTCATACCGGGCGGTAGAAAAGTTTTTTCAGCGTCCCGGCCAGAAGGCCATGCTGGTCCGGACGACTTCCTCGAGCTGCTCGGGCGAGGCACCGTTGTTGGCCTGGACCGACAGGCCCTGGAGGATCGCAAGGAGATAGTTGGTGATTCCCTCGACGTCCGTGTCCGCCGGAAGGTCACCATCGGCCTTGGCCGTCTCCATCCGCGCGATCAGGGCCGCCTGCGACGAGGCACGGCGGGCGTGCAGATCCTTCTGGACCGACGTCGCCTCGGACCCGCAGGTCATCGAGCTGATCACGCGCAGGCACCCGCGCGGCTGCGCCCCGCCGGTAAGGCTCTCGAGCGCCCCGCGCAGCAGCCGCTCGGCGACCCCGCGCGAGGTCGGTTCGGCCAGCGCCTCGCCGATATAGGCCAGCTTCTCGCGCTCGTAGAGATCGAGCGCCTTGCGGAAGAGTTCTTCCTTGTTGCCGAACGCCGCATACAGGCTCGGCCGGGTGATCCCCATCGCCTCGGTGAGGTCGGTCAGCGACGAGGCTTCGTAGCCCTTGGTCCAGAACACGGCCAGCGCCGCCGCGAGCGCCTGCTCGGTGCAGAATTCGCGTGGCCTGCCCTTGCAGATCTGTCGCTCGGGAGCATTCATATCGAGCGGTATATAATTCGCGCGACCGCGAAGTCCATGACCTTGCGGCGAAAGTCCGGCGCAACTCGGCGCCGCTTGTCTCGCCCGCGCGTCCGGCGCACCCTGCCACGACCATGGCTCCGCCCCCGATCTCGATCTTCGGCCACCGCGGCGCCTGCGCCTTCTTTCCCGAGCACAGCCTCCCCTCTTACGCCCGCGCGGCGGCCGACGGCGCCGACTATCTCGAGCCCGACCTCGTCATCAGTCGCGACGGCGTCCTCATCGCTCGTCACGAACCCAATCTCGCCGCCACCACCGACGTCGCGCGCTTCCCTGATTTTGCCGACCGCTTCACCACCAAGGTGATCGACGGCCACAAGCAGCGCGGCTGGTTCGCCGAGGATTTCACCCTCGCCGAGCTGAAGCGCCTCCGCACCGTCGAGCGCCGGCCTGCCACCCGTCCCTTGAGCGCCGCGCACGACGGCGAAGCCCCGCTCGTCACTTGGGACGAACTGCTCGATTTCACCGCCGCCGAGTCGGCGCGGCAGGGCCGCCCCATCGGTCTCGTTCCCGAGCTCAAGCATTCGAGCTATTTCCGCTCGATCGGCCTCCCGCTCGAAGAGCCCTTCCTCGCCAGTCTCGACCATCGGGCGCTCGCCGGCGCCCCGCTGATCGTCCAGTCGTTCGAGATCGCGAATCTGAAGGCGATCCGCGCCGCCATCGGCCGCCCTTCGACCATCCGCCTGATGCAACTGGTCGATCCCGCACGGCCGCCGCAGGACCGAGCCCATCTCACCGCCGGCGCCATGCTTTCCCCCGCCGGTCTCGCCGCCATCGCGGGCTATGCCGACATCCTCGGACCCGACAAGGCGAGCGTCATCCCGTGTGATCTCGACGGCCGCCTCGGCCACCCGACCGCGCTCGTCGCCGACGCCGCGGCCACGGGCCTGCCGGTCATGCCCTACACCTTCCGCCCCGAGAACCGCTTCCTCCCGGCGGATCTGCGCAGCGACGCCGGGCCCGACGCACGTCACGAAGCCGGCTCGATCGCCGAAATCCGGGCCTATGTCATGGCCGGAATCGCCGGCCTCTTCGCCGACGACCCGGCCCTCGCCCGCCGCGCGATCGGCTCCTGACCGGCTTGCCGGCCGGGCGGCCAACGCCCATCTCTTTCCCATGGCCTGGGACCTCCGCGGCGCCTTCCTGAAGAAAGGGGAGCGCGAATCGGCACGGCTCGCCGACTTCGAATTCCGCCTTCGCGTCCGCACCCTGCGCCTGTTCGCGCGGGAGCTCGGGCTGGACGAAGATGAGACGGTGGCGCTGGTCGCGCGCGGCGATGACGATGCCGCGTTGGCGGCGCTCGGGTCAGGGGTCGATCTTCGGGAACGTTTCGCGCACTGCCGCGACCGCGCGCGCCGCGAACTCATCGCCGAGCGCGGCAATCCCGCGCCCCATCGCCTCTTGTAGTTGTCAGCCCTCGAGCTGGCGGGTCAGCAGGCGGATCGCGGCGTCGATGTCGGGATCGCTCGCGCGCAGCTTCTCGATCTGGCGGACCGCGTGGATCACCGTCGTATGGTCGCGCCCGCCGAAGCGGCGACCGATGTCGGGCAGCGACTTGGGCGTCAGCTGCTTCGACAGGTACATGGCGACCTGGCGCGGACGGGCGACTTCGCGCGCCCGGCGCGCCGACACCATCTCGGCCTTGCGGATGCAATAATGCTCGGCGACCCGGGTCTGGATCTCGTCGATGCTGATCCGGCGCTGGTTGGCGCGCAGCACGTTCGCCAGCACTTCCTCGACGAAGGCGAGGTCGATCGCCCGGCCCGTCATCAGCGCGTAGGCCGCGATGCGGTTGAGCGCGCCCTCGAGCTCACGGATCGAATTGGTCAGGCGGCGGGCGAGGAAGTCGACCACGTTCTCGGGCATCGAGACGCCCGGAAGCTGCGCCAGCTTCGCCAGCAGGATGTTGTAGCGAAGCTCCAATTCGGCCGCGTTGATGTCGGCAACGAGGCCCCACGAAAGGCGCGAGAGGATTCGCGGCGCGATCCCGTCGAGGTCCTGCGGCGCGCGGTCCGAGGTGATCACCAGCCGCTTCCCGGCGCTGATGATCTCGTTCATCGTGTGGAAGAATTCTTCCTGCGTCGATTCCTTTCCGGCGATGAACTGGACGTCGTCGATCAGCAGCAGGTCGGCCGAGCGCAGGCGCTGCTTGAAGCCGATCGTGTCGTTCTCGCGGATCGCGCGGACGAACTCGACCATGAATTTCTCGGCGCTCATCATCACGACCTGCGCGTTCGGCTGGAGCGCGAGGAAGCGCTGGCCGATGGCATGCAGCAGGTGGGTCTTGCCGCGCCCGGTGCCGCCATGGAGGAACAGCGGATTGAAGGTGACGGTCGAGGCTTCGGCGAGCGTCTTGGCGGCCGTCGCGGCAACCTCGTTCGCCTTGCCGATGACGAAGCTTTCGAAGCTGTAGCGCGGATCGAAGGCCGGGCGCGGATGCGCGGCGACCGGCGCCGGCTCGGCGGCGACGGGCGCTTCCTCGAGGATCAGCAGCGGCGCGGGCTTGGGGCCGCCCTCACAGGCGACGATGCGCACTTCGCGCACCACCGGCAGCATGGTCCGCCAGGCGAGCTGCAGGCGCTCGCCGAAATGGCTGCGGACCCAGTCGGCCATGAACTGGCTCGGCATCTGCAGCTCGAGGCTGCCGCTGTCCGGATCGAAGGCGCCGAGCTCGGCCGGCTTCAGCCAGCCGTCGAAGGTCCGCGCGCCGCAGTCCCGGCGAAGCCCGGTCCGGATCGCGCTCCAGGCGGCCGCGAGCGGCGACGTGTCGGACGGCATCGCCATCCCCGCGTCGTCAGTGCCCTGCCCCCGCGACATATCCGAACCTAAAACTTGCACTCGCCCGAGCCTCCAAAATCATCGCGCCGACAGTCCGCTGCAAGCAGACACAGGGGTTCGTTCGTGCCAACGCGAGTCGACACGGCCCTTTGCTGCTAAGCGTGGATCCCCCCAGTGGAATCACTGCCGGAGGGGGTTTTTGGCGCAATGAGCGGCCCGCTGCCAAGCAGCTTTTTTCACATCACTGAAATAAAGGCGCTTGACAGGGCATTCCCCTGTAGGAGCGCAATTAACGGCTGTATTCTGCCGTTTATGCCGTTTCTGTTAACTGCCATTGCCCGCGAATCGCGGTAACCAAACGGTTTTTTGACCGTAACGAAAAAGGCCGCCGGATTCGCATCCGACGGCCTTCCCGAAACTGGACAGTTTGTAGTGTCAGCCGAGCGACGACACGCGCTTCGTCAGGCGCGAGAACTTGCGCGACGCGGTGTTCTTGTGGAGCACGCCGCGAGCAACGCCGCGCGCCAGCTCCGGCTGGGCCGCCTTGAGGGCTTCCGACGCCGCGCCCTTGTCGCCAGCGAGCAGCGCCGATTCGACCGCCTTGATGAAGGTCCGGATGCGGCTGACACGCGCCCCGTTGATCTCGGTGCGACGAGCGTTGCGACGGATGCGCTTCTTGGCTTGCGGCGTGTTCGCCATGGCTGACTACGATTCCCTAGGCTGTCTAAAATGAAAAGCGGCGCGAAAGCCTGATGGCTCGCACCGGATAGCGGTCCCCTATACGAGGAGGCTCATCCGGTCAACCGGCCTCAGCGCTGGCAGGCGGGGCAATACCAGGTCGAACGGCCGCCCTGCGCGAATCGCTTCACGGTCCCGCCGCAGGGGCACGGCGCCCCTTCCCGATCGTAGACCGCGAAGCTCTTGCTGAAGTAGCCGAGCTCACCGTCGGGCTGGGCATAGTCGCGCAGGGTCGAGCCGCCGGCCTCGATCGCCTCGGCCAGGACCGCGTGGATCGCCGGGACCAGCCGCTCGAGCCGCTCGCGGCTGACCTTGCCGCCCGCCCTTTTGGGATTGATGCCCGCACGGAACAGCGCCTCGCAGACATAGATGTTGCCCAGTCCCGCGACGATCCGCTGGTCGAGCAGCAGCAGCTTGATCGCCGCGCTCCGCCCCTTGAGCTTCGCCTGGAGCTCGGCGGCGGTGAGGTCGAACGGCTCGGGCCCCAGCGCCGCGAACGCCGGCCACGCGCCAAGCGCGGCGGTCGGCACCAGGTCGACACTTCCGAACCGCCGCGGATCGTTGAGCACCAGCGCGTGCCCGTCGTCGGTCGCGAGCAGCAGGTGGTCGTGCGGCTCGGACTCGCTCGGATCGATCCGCCACCGCCCGCTCATGCCGAGGTGGAAGATCATCGTGTCCGCCCGATCGGTATGGACGAGCCCGTATTTCGCGCGCCGCCCGAGGCCGGTGACCACCGCGCCCGTCAGCCGTTGCCCGAGATCGTGCGGAAAGGCCCGCCGCAGGTCCGCCCGCCGCGCCTCGACGCGGGTCAGCCGGCGGCCGAGAAGCACCTTCTCCAGCCCGCGCACGGTGGTTTCGACTTCGGGAAGCTCGGGCATGCTGTGGGCCATATGGCGCGGGCGGGCGCGTCCGGCTAGAGCGCCTCCCATGTCCGACACCGTGAACTTCGGCGACCAGCTCGTCAGCCCCGAGGAAAAGACCCGCAAGGTGGGCGAGGTCTTCTCCTCGGTCGCCCGCCGCTACGACATCATGAACGACCTGATGAGCGCCGGCATGCACCGGCTCTGGAAGGATCGCTTCGTCGCCCGCGTGAAGCCGCAGCCGCACGAGCAGATCCTCGACATGGCCGGCGGCACCGGCGACATCGCCTTCCGGATGGCGAAGCGCGGCGCGCGCGTCACCGTCAGCGACATCAACGCCGACATGCTCGGCGTCGGCGAGGAGCGCGCCGCCAAAAAGGACATCGAGGGCCTCACCTGGTCGGTCCAGAACGCCGAGACCCTTTCCTTCGCCGACCGTGCCTTCGACGCCTACACCATCGCCTTCGGCATCCGGAACGTCACCGACATCCCCAAGGCGCTGCGCGAAGCCCACCGGGTCCTCAAGTTCGGCGGCCGCTTCTTCGTGCTCGAATTCTCGACCAGCGACTGGCCCGGCTTCGGCGAAGCCTATGACCTGTGGGCCGACAAGGCGATTCCCAAGATCGGCAAGGCGGTCACCAACGACGAGGCGAGCTACCGCTACCTCGTCGAAAGCATCCGCCGCTTCCCCAAACCGTATGACTTCGAGCGGATGATCGGCGATGCGGGCTTCGTCCGCACCCGCACCGAGACGCTGATGGGCGGCCTCGTCTGCATCTGGTCGGGGTGGAAGGCTTGACCTCAAGCGTCACCCACGTTCTCCGCCTGCTGCGCTGGGGCCGGACCCTCGCGCGCTACGGCGCCCTGCAGGGGGTCGAGAAGGACCCGCTGACCCCGCCCTTCGCCCGCCGCCTCGTCCGGCTCGCGCGGCTTGGCCTGCGCCAGCCCGCCGAACCCGATTACGCCACCGCGCTCCAGCAATTGGGGCCGGCCGCGATCAAGCTCGGCCAGGCGCTCGCCACCCGCCCCGACCTCGTCGGTGAGAAAGCCGCGCACAATCTCTTCGCGTTGCAGGATTCGCTTCCCCCCGCCCCCTTCCCGCTGATCCGGAAAGCGGTCGAGCAGGCGCTCGAGGCCCCGCTCGAGACGCTCTTCAGCAGCTTCGAGGAAACCCCCGTCGGCGCCGCCTCGATCGCGCAGGTCCACCGCGCGGTCACCACCGAGGGGCGCCAGGTCGCGGTCAAGGTCCTTCGCCCCGGCATCGAGGACATGTTCGCCGAAGCGCTCGAAACCTATGAATGGGCCGCCGCCCATCTCGAGGCTCATGCCGGCGACGAGGCCAGGCGCCTCCGCCCCAAGACCGTCATCGCCCACTTCCGCCAGTGGACCCGGCGCGAACTCGACCTCCAGCGCGAGGCCGCCTCGGCCTCCGAGCTCAAGGAGAACATGGTCGCCGAGGACGGCTTCTACGTCCCCGAGATCGACTGGCACCGCACCGCGCGGCGGGTCCTGACGCTCGAGTGGCTCGACGGAATCAAGCTGTCCAAGCGCGACGACCTGATCGCCGCCGGCCACAATCCGCGTGACCTCGCCGGGATCCTCGTCCGCGCCTTCCTCCGCCAGGCGGTGATCGACGGCTTCTTCCACGCCGACCTCCACCAGGGCAATCTGTTCGCGCTGCCCGACGGCCGCCTCGCCGCGATCGACTTCGGGATCATGGGCCGGATCGACCGCCGCGCCCGCCTGTGGCTCGCCGAGATCCTCTACGGCCTCATCACCGGCAATTACGCCCGCGTCGCCGAAATCCACTTCGAGGCCCAGTACGTCCCGGCCCACCACAATTCGGACGAGTTCGCGACCGCGCTGCGCGCCGTGGGCGAACCGATCCGCGGCCTCCCGGTCAAGGACATCAGCGTCGGCCGGATGCTCGAGGGCCTGTTCTCGATCACCCGCGACTTCGACATGCCGGTCCAGCCGCATCTCCTGCTCCTCCAGAAGACGATGGTCATGGAAGAAGGCGTCGCGACCTTCCTCGATCCCGACATCAACATGTGGGAACAGGCCGAGCCCTTCCTCAAGGAGTGGATCCGCTCCGAGCTCGGCCCCGAGGCCTATGCCGCCGACCGCATCGTCCAGGTGACGCGGGCGCTCCGCAAGCTCCCCGACCTGATCGACCGCATCGACCATTATTTCCCCGCCCCCGGCGGCGCGCCCCCCGCGCTCCCCGAGGTGCAGGTCGACGTGAAGCAGCTCCCGCGCCTGCGCTTCCGCGACACCCTGATCGCCCTCGGCGCGGCGATCGCGGGCGCTGCTGCGGTGCTTCTGCTGCGCTAGGAATGAACCCTCCCCGCGGCACCCGCCGCGGAGAGGGCTCTGTCCTTAGCGCATCGCCAGCAGCGTTTCCTTCAATGCCGCGACGCGCTTGGCCGCGATCGGATCGGCCGGCATCGCCATCGCATTGGCCATCTGCCGCAGCTGCCCGGCGTTGGGCCGAGCCAGGGCTTGCCGCAGCGAGGCGATCTGCGCCGCGGGCAGGCTCTGGCTGCGCTCGAGCTGGTCGACATAGGCCATCGCCACCACCGGGCTCGCGGGCCAGCTCACCGGCGCCTGGTCCTGCGGATTGAACCGCCCGTTGGGATAGATGGCGAGCTTGGCCGCCGCGATCTCGTTGGCCGACAGCTGCGCGCTCGGTTTCAGCGCCAGGATGTCGAGGCCGCGCGCGATCTCGGTGCCGTAGATCAGGCCCTTGTAGTAATAAGCCGACCAGAAGCCGCCGAGCACCAGCTCGTCCTTGCTGATCGGGCCACGGTCGAAATAGGCGATCTCGGTCGGGCGGCTCGAATCGGTGAAGTCGCTGATCGAGATGCCGCCCTGGTACCAGGCCTGGACGAACAGGTCGCGGCCCGGAACCGGGATGATCGAGCCGTTGTGCGCGACGCAATTCTCGGTCGCGGTCTGGGCGGCGGGCAGCTTGTAGTGGTTGCGGAAGCGCAGCTTGCCGTTGTCGATGTCATAGATGGCGTCCGCGCCCCAGTTCTTGGGGTCGGAGACGAGGCAGCGCGGGCGTCCGCCGCCGCCCCATTCGTCGGTGAAGATGACCTTGGTGCCGTCGTTGTTGAAGGTCGCCGAATGCCAGTAGGCGAACGTCGGGTCGAGCACCTGGTCGATCCGCTTCGGCCGCGCCGGGTCGCGGATGTCGAGAAGGATGCCGTTGCCCGAGCAGGCGCCCGCCGCGATTCCCCGGCTCGGGAAGGCGGTGATGTCGTGGCACTGGTCGGTGCGGTTGGTTTCCTGAGTCCCGTCGCCATGGTCGCCGCCCGACCACAGGCCCGAGATGCTGCCCGTGGCGGGATCGCCGAACACGCGCGGCCGGTCGACGATCCGCGCCGCCGCCGGATTGGCGACCGGGATCTCGACCACGTCGATCGAGAACAGCGCCGACTGGGTCGAACCCGGATCGCTCACGCAGCCCGCCAGTTCCTTGTCGGAGCGGACCTGCGCGGTGCCCGAGACGTAGACGATCACCTTGTTGGCGTCGTTCGAGATGACGCTGTGCGTGTGGCTCCCGCGGCAGGTCTGGACCGCGCCCACCTGGCGCGGCGCGGCGAGGTTCGAGATGTCGAAGATGCGGATCCCGCGGAAGCGCTCGGCCGAGACATAGTCCTGGACGCCCTGCCGGCCGCAGTCGATCCGTCCGCGATTCTGCTCGACGCTCATGATGAGGAGGTTGCCGACGAGGCTGAGGTCGCCCTGCCCGCCCGGGCAGATGACCGAGCTGATCAGCGTCGGCGCCCCGCCGGTCGCGCTCGTCCGGTAGAGATTGAAGCCGTGATAATTGCCGACCGCCATCACGTCGCCCTGGAAGGCCATGTCGGTCTGCGAGAAACTCAGCAGCGGCGAGCGGCCGGTGTTCGTCGCCGGGCCCTTGTCGCCCGCCTTGGCCGGCGCCTTGATCGGCAGTTCGTAGGGGTTCTTGGGATCGAAGAAGCCGGTCGGCTTGGGCAGGCTCGCGACCAGCGCCAGCCCGTTGATCGCCTGGCCGGCATTGCTGGTGCCCGCGGTGAGCGCGGTGCGCGCGTCCTCGGCAATCGTGCCGAGGAGCGTCGTCATCCGCTTCACCTCTTCCTTCTGCTCCTTGAGCAGGTCGTTGATGAATTCGTTGAGCCCCGGATCGGCCGCGCTGCCGCCGCGCTGGAGCAGTTCCTCGGTCATCCGGATCGCGCCCTGGTGGTGGGTGATCATCCGGGTCAGGAACAGCCGCTCGAACGCGACACCCTTGGCGGCGGCGAGCTCGCTCATCTGCGCCGGGGTCGCCATGCCCATGCTCGCCATCATCGAGGCGTCATGCATCATGTGCATGGCATGCTCGCCCTCGGCCGGCTGCCCGCGATCGGCCAGCCACTTCTTCATGTAGGCGATCTCGTCGGCCTGGGTCGCGTCGATGCGCTTGGCCACCGTGACGATCTCGGGCCGGTTGGTCCGGCTCGGCACCAGCGCGGTCATGGCGGTCGCCTGCGCGTGGTGCGGGATCATGTTCTGGAGGTAGGTCACGTCATAGGACGAGAAGCTCGTGTCCGCGATCCGGCTCGCCGCCGCCGCGTCGATCGTGGTCGAGGGCTTGCCCGGTGCGCCCGGCTGGACGATCGGCGCCCGCTGCGCGCTGGCGATCGCCGCCGTGCAGCCCGCCGCCAGAAGCAGCATCCGCGCGCCCTTGAGCGCGCTTGTCATCCCGTTGGTCGTCATCGTGTGAACCGCCCCTCCATGAGCACTTGATCACCGCAGGCTAGCAGCACGGCGGCAAGGTTCAACCGGCCTTGTTTGCGACTCGCGCCCCATGCTACCGCGCGCCTCGAAGTCACTCTCACCTGACAGGGAATTCACGGACCATGAGCGATCGCGTCACCATCGAACTCAAGGAACTGCATTGCGAAGCGCAGTCGGAAGAGGGTGGCTGCGAGCCCTATCTCTTCACCAGCTTCTATGCGGTGGGCAGCGACGGCAACGTCTCGGTGACCAGCCCCAAGCACGCCGACGTCCGTGAAGCCTTCGCCAACGACATCGAGGCCGGGACCACCCTCCCCGTGCCGCAGGAAATCGGCCGGTGCGAGCTTCCCTCGGGCGGCAAGCTCGGCATCGTCGCGCTCGTCATCGACGAGGACGCGGGCCGCGTGATCGCGGTCGACAAGGCGCACGACGCCTTCCACCAAGGCATCGAGAGCCAGCTCAAGGACAAGGGCGAAGTCGACTGCGCCTCGCTCCTCAGCGACATCAAGGGCGCAATCCACGGCACCTTCGACTATTCGGACCTCCACCGCGACCAAGACGACATCCTCGGCGTCGCGGTCCACGAGATCGCCGACCACGGCAGCTTCGAGGTCCGCCTCGGCACCAGCGACGACGACCGCTTCATCCTCCGCGGCGAAGCGCGCTAACGTCAAGGCAACCGTTCGTCCTGAGCGGAGCGCGAAGCGCGCAGTCGAAGGGCGTCCTTCGACGAAGCTCAGGACGAACGGTGCGCCTTCCCGGAGGAGAACCACCACATGATTGCCCTGTGCCTCGGCATCATCGCTCTTCTCGTCTTCGTCCCTGACATCCCGCTCAGCCGCACGCTCCACGTCTGGCTGGTCGCTTTACCGGCCGAGCGGCTCGAGACGCTCGATCGCAAGCGCCTCTTCTTCCTGATCGCGCTGGCAATGTTTTTCGCCGCCGGTGCTGAAATGATGGTCTTGATCGGCTCGGCCGAGATTGCCGCGACCCTCGCCTGGCAGATCGCGCTTTATGCCGATGCGGTGACGGCCACCATCGTCGCCGCCGTGCTTGTGAGGACGAGGCCCGCAATCACCTATGTCGCCGCTCGAACCATGGGGCTTGTCCGCCGCGCGTCGCGTCGCCGCCGCACTTGCAAGCCGACCGGCCGAGCCGCCGCCAACGACGACGACCCGGCGCCGGCCCGCACCCTCGCCGCCTGATCAGAGCCCGAGCGCGTCGAGGTCGGCGGCCGAGTGGCGCTCGGCCAGCTGCTCGTTCTCCGGCCCGTAGGTGCGATTGACGCTCCACCCGCGCCGGACGGCGCGCCGTTCCCACAGCTGGTCGGCCCAGCGCCGGACGTGGGCATATTCCTCGACGTTGAGGAACACGTCCGCGCCCTCGTAGATCTTCCCGCGGACCACCGACCCGTACCAGGGGAAGATCGCCATGTCGGCGATGCTGTAGTCGGGGCCAGCGACGAATTCCTGCGTCGCCAACCGCTGGTCGAGCACGTCCAGCTGCCGCTTCACCTCCATTGTGAAACGGTCGATCGCATATTCGAACTTCTCGGGCGCATAAGCGAAGAAATGGCCGAAGCCTCCGCCGAGGATCGGGGCCGAACCCATCTGCCAGAACAGCCAGCTCAGCATTTCGGGACGGCTGCTGCCGAGGAACGCGCCAAACTTCTCGGCGAGGTGGAGGAGGATCGCCCCGCTTTCGAACAGCCGGACCGGCTCGGGCCCACTCCGGTCGACCAGCGCGGGGATCTTGCTGTTCGGATTGACCCCGACGAAGCCCGATCCGAACTGCTGGCCTTCCATGATGTCGATCCGCCAGGCGTCATAGTCGGCGCCGGCATGTCCGGCGGCGAGCAGCTCCTCGAACAGGATGGTAACCTTCTGCCCGTTGGGCGTGCCGAGGCTGTAGAGCTGGAAGGGATGCGCGCCGACGGGGAGTTCCTGGTCGTGGGTCGCCCCCGACACCGGGCGATTGATCGCCGCGAACCGGCCCAGCGCGGGCTTGGGGGTCCAGACCTTGGGCGGAACGTAATCGGACATGCATCGAGCTCCCTGTCGTTTCGGGCGCGAGATGGGAGCCGCGCCGCTGCCCTCAAGGGGGCACGCCGATGTTCCCGCCTAGCAAAGTAGGATTTCGTCTGGCATCGCAGCGCGGTGACGACTGCGCTGTCTTGCCCGGGGACCCCTTTCGATCTGCGCCATCGCGCGGCGCACGGGCGGCGGCAGGCGAAAACGACTCGCGGACCCTGTGACATTCGAGACCTTGTTCAGGTTCGCGACGCGTAAATGGCCCGCATCCTCCTCATCGTCGGCGGCGGGATCGCGGCGTTCAAGGCCGCCGAGCTGATTCGCCTCGCCCGCCGCAACGGCCATTCGGTGACCCCGGTGCTGACCGCTGGCGGAAGCCATTTCGTCACGCCGATGACGCTCGCCGCCTTGGCCGAGAGCCCCGTCTACACCTCGCTCTGGGATCTGAAGGACGAGACCGAGATGGGGCATATCCAGTTGTCCCGCGCGGCCGACATCGTCCTCGTCTGCCCGGCAACCGCCGACCTCCTCGCGAAAATGGCCGCGGGGATCGCCGACGACCTCGCCACCACCCTCCTCCTCGCTACCGACAAGCCGGTCGTCGCCGCCCCCGCGATGAACGTCCGCATGTGGCTCCACGAAGCGACACAGGCCAATGTCGCGACCCTGCGCCGCCGCGGCGTCACCGTGCTCGAGCCCGACGAGGGCGCCATGGCCTGCGGCGAATATGGCCCCGGCCGCCTGCCCGAGCCGGCGGCGATCCTCGCAGCCCTTTCCCGTCACCCCGGACTTGATCCGGGGTCCACCTTTCTTTCCGCAGCGCTCGCTTCTCAAGAAGTTGGATCCAAGGTCGAGCCCGGGATGACGCAGAGCGCGGTCGACCTCTCGGGCAAGCACATCCTCGTCACCGCCGGCCCGACCCACGAGCCGATCGACCCCGTCCGCGTCATCGCCAACCGCTCCTCGGGCCGCCAGGGCTTCGCCATCGCCGCCGCCGCCGCCGCCGCCGGGGCGCGGGTCACGCTCGTCGCCGGTCCGGTCGCCCTCCCCACCCCCGCCGGGGTCGCGCGGATCGACGTCGAGACCGCCGACGAGATGCTCGCCGCTGTCGAGGGCGCTCTTCCCGCCGATGCCGCGGTCCTCGTCGCCGCCGTCGCCGACTGGAAGGTCGAGGCCTCGCCCACCAAGCTCAAGAAGTCGGCCGGCCCGCCGCAGCTTCGCTTCGCCCCCAATCCCGACATCCTCGCGACCCTCGGCGGCCATCCCGACCGCCCGCGGCTCCTCGTCGGCTTCGCCGCCGAGACCGGCGACCTCCTCGAGCAGGCGGCCGCCAAGCGGACCGCCAAGCGCGCCGACTGGATCCTCGCCAACGACGTCTCGGGCGACGTCATGGGCGGCACCTCGAACCACCTCCACCTCGTCTCCGAGGACGGCACCGAGGACCTCGGCGCCGGTACCAAGGAGATGCTCGCCCGCACCCTCGTCGAGCGGATCGCGAACTCGCTCGCCCAAGTCCCGTAACGGCACACCGAATCGCTTGCCGATCCCCGATTTTCTGACCAGTGTCAGCAACTTGTCATCAAGCTCCGCCACTGGCCGGAGCGCAAGGTTCACGGGGTTCAATCACGCATCGCCGGCCACTCCCGCCCCCTCTCGAAGGAGGCCAGTCGCCGTCGCCGCATAGTGGGGAAAAACAAGCATGAGCGACGTCTATTTCAAGTTGTCGGGTGGGGATTTTTCGCAGGACTGGAGCGACACCGCCCAGATCAGCGTCAACGACGACTGGAGCGGCGTCGCCAGCATCATCGGCTATCGCGGTGACGGGCTGACAAGCGCGACCGGCACCAACCCGCAGACGATCACCGGCACCAGCACCGTCGTCAACGTCATCGCCAACCAGAGCAATCCCAACACCCTCACCAGCGGCGGCGTCGCCGAATTCCAGATCGCCAATCCGGTGGTCGCGCTGCAGGGCTCGGGCACCGCGGCCGCGCCCTATCTCGCCTTCTACCTCGATTCGACCGGCCGCCAGAACGTCAGCTTCAGCTTCACCCCCCGCGACATCGACGGCAGCGGCGACAATGCCGTCCAGCAGGTCGCCGTCCAGTACCGGATCGGCAACACCGGCCCATGGATCAACCTGCCCGCGGGCTACATCGCCGACGCCTCGACCGGCCCGAGCCTCACCCAGCAGCTGCCGACGGTGTCGGTCACCCTGCCGGCCGACGCGAACAACCAGCCGCAGCTCCAGATCCGCGTGATGACCACCAATGCCGTCGGCAACGACGAGTGGATCGGCATCGACGACATCAAGGTGACCAGCAGCGCCATCACCCTTGCGCAGCCGGGGATCCTCAACGTCTCCGACGCCAGCCTCGTCGAGGACAATAGCGGCAGCCACGACATGCTGTTCACCGTCAGCCGCAGCGGCGGCAGCGACGGTGCGGTGGCGGTGGCCTGGACCGTCAAGCTCGACGGCACCGCCAATGCCGCCGATCTCGGCAGCCTGCTCTCGGGCACGGTCAGCTTCGCCGACGGCCAGACCAGCGCCGCCATCCGCGTCCCCGTGCTGGGCGATGTGACCCCCGAGCCGGGCGAGACCTTCTCGGTCGTCCTTTCCGCCCCCACCGGCGGCGCGACCATCGGCGACGGGCTCGGCATCGGCACCATCGTCAACGACGACCTGCCGCCGCTCGCCAACGTCTTCATCAACGAGATCAACTACGATCCTGCCGGCGCCGACACGGGCGAATTCATCGAGCTCGCGGGCGTCGCCGGGACCGATCTCACCGGCTGGAAGGTCGTCCTCTACAACGGCAATGGCGGCGCCGCCTACAACACCGTGACGCTGAGCGGCGCGCTCGCCGACCAGGCGAACGGCTTCGGCTTCAAGAGCCTGACATATTTGCCCGACGGCATCCAGAACGGCGCTCCCGACGGTATCGCGCTGGTCGACCCCTATGGCCGCGTCGTCCAGTTCCTCAGCTATGAGGGCACGATGACCGCGACAAGCGGTCCGGCCGCCGGCCTCACCGCGACCGACATCGGCGTCTTCCAGGCGCAGGCCCCGCTCGGCACCAGCCTCCAGCTCCAGGGCACCGGCTCGAGCTACGGCGACTTCAGCTGGGGCTTCAACATCGCCGGCACCAGCGGCGGCGCCAATGTCGGCCAGACCTTCCTCTCGGGCACCGACCAGGGCCAGATCCGCATCGCCGACGCCGCCACCGTCGAGGGCACCGGCGGCACCAGCAGCCTCACCTTCACCGTGACCCGAGCGGGCGGATTTGCCAGCGAGGCGAGCGCTACCTGGTCGATCGCCTTCGACGGCGGCGCCACCGCCGACGACCTTGCGGCCGGCGCCATCACCAGCGGCACCGTCACCTTCGCGGCGGGCGAATATACCAAGACCATCACCGTCCCGGTCGCCACCGACAGCGTCGGCGAGGACAATGAGGCCTTCACGGTCAACCTTTCGGGCGTCACCGGGAACGCGACCATCGTCGACGGCGCGGCGCGCGGCATCATCTTGAACGACGATCCCATCCCCCGGACGATCATGGCGATCCAGGGCGAGGGTCACGTCTCGTCCTATGTCGGCCAGCCGGTCATCACCACCGGCATCGTCACCGCGCTCGACACCAGCGGCGGCTTCTGGATCCAGGACGCCACCGGCGACGGCAACGCCCGCACCTCGGACGCCATCTACGTCCGCGGCACCGCCCCGGTCGCGGTCGGCGACGCGGTCCAGGTCACCGGCACCGTCCAGGAATATAAGCCAAGCGACACCGGCCTGTCGGTCACCCAGATCGCGGGTTCGGCGCTGACCATCCAGTCGAGCGGCAACGCGCTGCCCGACGCGGTCAAGATCGGCGTCGGCGGCCTCCTGCCCCCGACCGAGCACATCGACAGCGACGGCCTCACCGTCTTCAACCCGAACGTCGACGGCATCGACTTCTGGGAAAGCCTCGAGGGCATGCGGGTCACGATCGACAGCCCGATCGCGGTCGGCAACAGCAACGCCTTCGGCGAGACCGAGATCGTCGCCTCGGGCGGCGCCGGCGCGACCGGGATCAACGAGCGCGGCGGGATCACCATCAGCGCGGGTGACTACAACCCCGAGAAGATCCAGCTCGACGACAAGCTCTCCGCCCAGCCGTTCCTGACGCAGGGCGACGTCCTCGGCTCGGTCACCGGCATCATCAACTACAGCTTCGACCGCTACGAGGTGCTCGCCACCGAAACCGCGACCGTGACGAAGGACGTCACGCTCGGCGACAACGACACCGTCCTCAAGGGCGATGCCAATTTCGTGAGCGTCGCGACCTACAATCTCGAGAACATGGACCCGTCGGACCAGAAGTACGACGTCCTCGCGCACGACATCGTCTACAGCCTCGGCGCGCCCGACATCCTCGCGGTGCAGGAAGTCCAGGATGCCGATGGCGCGGGCAAGGGCACCGACCTGTCGGGCGCCAGCAACGCGCAGGGGCTGATCGACGCCATCTTCGCGGCGACCGGCATCGTCTACACCTATGTCGAGATCGCGCCGACCACCGCCAACTCGACCGGCGGCGAGCCCAACGGCAACATCCGCAACGGCTATCTCTACCAGGCCGACCGCGTGACCCTGGTCGACGGCAGCCTCGGCCTGATCGGCGACAGCGCCTTTTCCGGCAGCCGTCAGCCGCTCGTCGCCACCTGGTCGTTCAACGGCCAGGAATTCACCACCATCAACGTCCACCTTACCTCGCGTGGCGGGTCGGATCCCCTGTGGGGCGACAAGCAGCCGCCGGCGGACGCGGGCGACGCCGCACGCACCGCGCAGGCGGCGGCGGTCGGGGCCTATGTCTTCGACATCCTCAGCCAGGACAGCGCCAAGCAGTTCATGATTCTTGGCGACTGGAACGGTTTCCAGTTCGAGAAGGCGCAGACCCAGCTCACCGACACCGGCGTCTTCACCAACCTCTCGACCCTGCTGCCGAGCCAGGAACGCTATTCCTACGTGTTCGACGGCAACGCCCAGCTGATCGACAACATGCTGGTCACCGGCGGTCTCTTCGACGGCGCCAAATATGACGCGGTGCACATCAATGCCGAATTCGGCGGCGAGCGCCCGACCGACCACGACCCGCAGGTCGCGCTGCTGCGCGTCGCCATCACCCCGCACGACGTGGTGCTCGGCGGCAGCGGCTCGGTCGACGAAAATTTGCCGGCCGGTGCGATCGTCGGCAGCCTGTCGGCGACCGATACGCCGGGCGACGTGCTGACCTACAGCCTCGTCTCGGGCGGCGACGGCAAGTTCGCGATCGACGCCAAGGGCGTGGTCACCACCACCGCGCCGCTCGATCACGAGGGTCAGGCGAGCTACGAGCTGCTGGTCAAGGTGACCGACAGCGCGGGTCTCACCTCGCAGAACAAGGTCACCGTGCTGGTCGGCGACGTCAACGAGGCGCCGGTCGCAAAGGCCGACGCCATCGCTGTCGACGAAGATGCGACCAGCGGCAACCTGTGGTCGCTGCTCCTCGGCAACGACAGCGATCCGGACGCGGGTGAGATGCTCTCGATCAGCGCGGTCGGCACCGCGGGCACGCACGGCAGCCTCATCTTCGACGCCGCCAGCCAGACCCTGCGCTACGTCGCCGACGGCGATGCCTTCGACGCGCTCGCCACCGGGGCTACCGCGGTCGACAGCTTCACCTACACCGTCACCGACAAGGGCGGGCTGACCAGCACCGCGACCGTCAACGTCACCGTCACCGGGATCGCCGACGGCGTCACCCGCAGCGGCGGGAACGGCAATGACGCGCTGGCCGGGACCGCGGGCGAGGACACGCTCTACGGCAACAACGGCAATGACAGCCTCGATGGCGGGAGCGGCCACGACCGGCTCGACGGCGGCAATGGCAACGACCTGCTGACGGGCGGGACCGGCCACGACATCCTGCTCGGCGGCTCGGGCAATGACGTGCTCGACGGCGGTGCGGGCAACGACTTCCTGAGCGGCGGCATGGGCGACGACTGGCTCACCGGCGGGGCGGGCAAGGACGTGTTCGAATTCTCGTCCAAGTCGGGCAACGACGTCATCTTCGACTTCGACAAGGCGAACGACCGCCTGCTGTTCGAGGGCGGCACGGGGATCCGTTCGGTCCAGACCACCGACTGGGACCAGGACGGCGTCGCCGATCTCCGGATCGTCCTGACCGGCGGCGGGTCGGTGACGCTGCTCGGCGTCTCGAGCCTCGCCGGCGTGGCGATGGACACCTCGGCGGGCAAGCTTGGCCTGGTCGACGGAGGGTTTGCGGGCCACGCGACCCTCGCCGCCGACGGCTGGCTCGTCAGCTAGGCGCCAAGACGCTGGACGCGGGCAAGCGCCGCTCCTAAGGATTCGTCTTTGGAGCGGCGCTAACCCGTTGGGATCATGATCCTGTCACTTAATTCAGCGGGCATGAAGCAGGCCCTGTCGCGGGTTCGCCCGCACCTCGTCGCGGCGGCCGTGTTCAGCGCGGGCGTCAACCTGCTCTACATCGTGCCCACCATCTACATGCTGCAGGTCTACGACCGCGTGGTCCCGACCCGCGGCGTCCAGACCCTGTTCCTGCTGACGATGGTGCTGCTGTTCGCGCTCGGCACCTTGAGCCTGCTCGACCGGATCCGCTCGAAGCTCCTCGCCCGCGCCGCGGCGCAGCTCGATCTGTCGCTCGCTGCCCGGGTGATGGACGCCAGCATCGCGCGGCCCGATCTCAGCCAGGCGGGCACCGCACTGCGCGACCTCGAATCGGCCAAGGGCATGCTCGCCGGTCCGGCGATGCTCGCCCTTTTCGACGCGCCGTGGGTCCCGATCTACATCCTCGTCTGCTTCCTGCTCCACCCGTACATCGGCCTGCTGGCGATCGTCGGCGGAGCCGCACTCCCGGCCATTGCCTGGATGAACGAGCGTACCGTCCGTCCGCACTCGGTCCGCGCCGAGGAACAGGCCCGCGCCAGCTATTCGCTCCAGGACAGCCTGCTCGGCGGAGCCGAAAGCATCCGTGCGCTCGGCATGCGCCGTGCCCTCGTGCTGCGCCAGCTCCGCGCCCGCGAAGCGATGCTGACCGAACAAAGCTCGGTGAATTTCGCCGGCGGCGCCTTCTTCACCGGGGGCAAGTTCGTCCGCCTCGCGCTTCAGTCGCTGGCGCTCGGCCTCGGGGCCCTGCTCGCGGTCGAGGGGCTGATCTCGCCCGGCGCGATCTTCGCCAGCTCCTTCCTCATCGCCCGCGCGCTGCAGCCGATCGAGCAGTTGATCGGCGCCATCCGGCCGCTCGGCGCCGCGCGTCGTGCCATGACCCGGCTCGACGACCTCCTCGGCTCCGAGCAGGACGCGCCGCGCCTGACCGAACTCCCGCCGCTCAAGGGCGCGCTCACGGCCGAGGCGATCAGCGTCCGCCATCCCGACCGTGACGGCGCGGTCCTGATGAACGTCAGCTTCGCGGTCGAGCCGGGGCAGGCGATCGCGATCATCGGCCCGTCGGGCGCGGGCAAGTCGACGCTGCTGCGGGTCCTCGCCGGCGCGCTGCCGGCCGACCGCGGCGACGTCCGCTTCGATGGCTCGAGCCGGGCCGACTGGGACCCCGAGCGGCTTGCGCTCGAGATCGGCTATGTGCCGCAGGACAGCCGGCTCTTCCCCGGCACCGTCGCCGAGAATATCGCGCGCTTCGCGGGCGACCGGCTGGTCGACCCGGGCGAGATCGACGCGATGGTCATCGCCGCCGCCGAAGCGGTCGGGGCGCTCGACCTCATCCAGCGACTGCCTGGCGGCTTCAACCATCGCCTCGGGCCGGGCGGCCGCGGCCTGTCCGCCGGCCAGGCGCAGCGCGTCGCGCTCGCCCGCGCCTTCTTCGGCGACCCGCGCATCCTGCTGCTCGACGAACCCAACAGCAATCTCGACGGCGAAGGCGACGCGGCGCTGACCAAGGCGATTGCCGAGGCCAAGGAACGCGGCCGGACCGTGCTCATCGTCAGTCACAAGCTCGGCGTGCTGCCCGTGATCGACAAGATCCTGCTCATGCGTGACGGCCAGGCCGAGATGTTCGGCCCGCGCGACGAAGTGCTCCAGCGGATCATGCCGCCCCGCCCCGCCCCCGTTGCCGTGGAAGCCAAGGCATGACCGACCTCGTCCTCGCCGCCGACCATCTCCCCGCCACCACCGCGCAGCCCGCGGCCGAGCTGACCGATCCTCGCAAGGATATCCGCATCGGGGCCATCATCGCGGGGCTGTTCTTCGTGATCTTCCTCGGCTGGGCCGCGATCGCGCGGCTCGATGCGGCCGCGCACGCCACGGGCACGCTGACCGTATCTGGCCAGCGCCAGACGATCCAGCATCGCGACGGCGGGGTCGTGGGTACGATCAACGTCAAGGAAGGCCAGCGCGTCAATCGCGGCGACCTCCTCTTCACCCTCGTCGCGCCCGAGGTGCAGGCGCAGGAGCGTGCGCTCACCAGCCAGGCGATCCGCCTGATGGCGACCCGCTCGCGGCTGATCGCCGAGCAGACCGGAACCCCGATCGCGGTGCCGGCCGAATACAGCATGTTCGACGATGCCGACCGCGCCGAGGCGATGCAGGTGCTGGCCCTGCAGCGGCGCGAGATGGCCGCGCGGGCCGCGACCCTGTCGGCGCAGCGCGGTGCGCTCGGCGCCCGGGCCCAGCAATCGGGGGCGCAGGGCCAGGGTGCATCGAGCCAGGCCAGTTCGACCGCCGAGCAGATCCGCCTCGTCGACGAGCAGATCGCCGCCCTGAAGCCCGTCGCCGACAAGGGCTTCGTCTCGCAGACCCGGATGCGCGAACTCGAGCGTTTGAAGGCCTCGCTCCAGGGCGAGCAGGGTCAGTTCGCCGCCTCGCGCTCGGTCGCGTCGGGGTCGGTGCGTGAGAACCAGTTGATGGCCGCCGAGGCCACGCAGACCTTCCGCGAGAAGGTCGCCGCGGACCTTCGCGACACCGAGCAGCAGATCGGCGACGTGATGCCCAAGCTCGCCGCCGCGCGCGAGCAACTCCGCCAGACGGTGATCCGCGCGCCGGTCTCGGGCGCGGTGGTCGGGCTTGCCGTCTTCACCCCGGGCGGCGTCGTCGCGCCGGGGCAGAAGCTGATGGACATCGTGCCCGAGAACACCCCGCTCGTTGTCCAGGCGATGGTCTCGCCCGACAATGCCGACGACCTCGTCACCGGCATGGACGCCGAAGTCCGCTTCCCCGGCATCCACGACCGGTCGCTCCCGCCGCTGAACGGCAAGATCACCCGCGTCTCGGCCGACAGCTTTGTCGACGAGAAGACGGGGCAGCGCTACTTCACCAGCGAAGTGGTGGTCCCCCGCGACCAGCTCGCCTTGCTCAAGAACCCCAATGGCAAGCCCTACCGGCTGACCGCCGGCATGAACGTCGAGGTGCTGGTCCAGCTGCGCAAGCGCACCGCCCTCGACTATTTCCTCGAGCCGCTGACGAGCCAGTTCTGGGGCGCGATGCGCGAGGACTGACGGTTGCGGCGGCGGCGGCGCTTCCCTAGCGAGGCGCAAGCCTTGGGAGGGATGATTTGTCGCAGCCGTTGTTCGAATTGAAGGTCCTCGACCCGCGCATCCACGACTGGGGACTGCCCGCCTACCAGACCGAGATGTCGGCCGGGATCGACCTCTTCGCCTGCATCGACGAGCCGATCGAACTGCAGCCGCAGGCGCCGGCGATCCTCATTCCCTCGGGTATCGCGATCCTGATGAACGACCCCCATGTCGTCGCCTTTCTGCTCGCCCGCTCGGGCCTCGGTCACAAGAAGGGCGTCATCCTCGGCCAGTCGGTCGGCACGATCGACGCCGATTACGCCAACCAGATCTTCATCTCCGCCTGGCTGCGAACCCCGCCGGGCAGCGAGCCGGTGACGGTGAGCCCGGGCGACCGGATCGCACAGCTCGTCTTCCTGCCGATCATCCGGCCAGAATTCCGGGTCGTCGAGGAATTCTCGGCCAGCACCGGGCGCGGCCTCGGCGGATTCGGAAGCACGGGGCTGTGAGCCGCCGGTGACCCTCTCCGACGAGGAACTGACCCGCTACGCCCGCCAGATCGTCCTGCCGCAGCTGGGCGGGACCGGTCAGCAGCGGCTGAAGGCGGCGCGCGTGGCGGTGATCGGCGCGGGCGGGATCGGCGCGGCGGTGATCCCGGCGCTGGCCGGCGCGGGGGTGGGCAAGATCACCATCGTCGACCCCGATCTCGCCGACCTGTCGAATCTCCACCGTCAGCCGATCTACCGCTCGCGCGACGCGGGCGAGCCCAAGGCGGCGCTCGCGGGCCAGTTCGTGCGGCGCCTGAACCCGTTCGTGGAGGTGAATCCGATCGAGCGGCGGATCGACCCCGGCAACGCGCCGACGCTGCTCGCGGGCCACGACCTCGTGATCGACGGAACCGACAATTTCGCGACCCGGCTGGCGGTGAGCGATGCCTGCGTCGGCCTTGGCCTTCCGCTGCTCAGCGCCGCCGCCGCACAGTGGCAGGGGCAGGTCGGGCTGTTCCGGGGTCGGCCCTGCTACCGCTGCTTCGTCGGCGATGCGTTCGACGCCGACGATTGCGACAATTGCGCCGAGCTTGGAGTCACGGGCGCTTTGACGGGGCTGGCCGGCAACCTCGCCGCGCTGATCGCGATCCGGTTCCTCGCACAGGCGGGCGAGGATCCGGTCGGCGTCCTACACCTGATCGACGGCCTCGACGGCACCCAGCGCCCGATCCGCATTCCTGCGGATCCGGGCTGCCGGGCGTGCGGCGCTACGCCTTCTTCTTAGCCGCGGCCTTCTTCGGCGCCGCTTTCTTGGCGGGCGCTTTCTTGGCGGCGGTCTTGCGCTTGCCTTTGGCCGGGCCCTTGGCGGCCTTGGCGTCGATCAGCGCGATCGCCTCCTCGAGCGTCAGCGCCTTGGGATCGGTCGCCTTGGGCAAGGTCGCGTGGGTGGTGCCGTCAGTCACGTAGGGGCCGAAGCGGCCTTCCATGACCTTCAGTTCCTTGGCGGTCTCGGGATGGGCACCCAGCACCGCCACGGGCTCGCGCGACGCGCCCCGGCCCTTGCCGCCACCAGCCGCCGCATCGGCAAGCTTGGCGACCGCGGCGTTCATGCCGGTCTCGAACACCTCGGCGGTGCCCGCGAGGCGCGCATATTTGCCCTGGTGGACGAGATAGGGCCCATAGCGCCCGATCGAGGCCGAGATCATCTCGCCCGTCTCCGGATGCGGCCCGATCTCGCGCGGCAGGCTGAGCAGCTTCTTGGCCCAGTCGAGATCGACGCTGACGTCCTTGGGGATCGAGGCGCGCTTTTCGCCCTGCTCGACATAGGGGCCGAAGCGGCCGCTCTTGAGCAGGATGCCTTCGCCGAGATCCGCCGGTTCGCCGTTCGAAGCAGCGGCATCGCCGCCCTGCCCGAACTTCCGCGTGAACTTGCAGTCGGGGTAGTTCGAGCAGGCGACGAATGCGCCGAACTTGCCGCCGCGGAGCGCCAGACGGCCGGTGCCGCACAGCGGGCAGGTGCGCGGATCGGAGCCGTCGCCCTTGTCGGGGAACAGCCAGGGCGAAAGGAACTCGTCGAGCGCGGCCGTCACTTCGGACGGCTTCTGCTCCATCACCTCGCCCGCCTTGGGCTTGAAATCGCGCCAGAAGGCTTCGAGCAATTTCAGATAATCAAGCCGCCCGCCCGACACGTCGTCGAGCTCGTCCTCGAGCTCGGCGGTGTAATCGTAGCTGACATATTTCTCGAAGAAGCGCTCGAGGAAGGCGGTGACGAGGCGGCCGCTCTCCTCGGGAATGAAGCGCTGCTTCTCGAGCCGGACATATTCGCGGTCCTTCAAGGTCTGCAGCGTCGCCGCATAGGTCGATGGGCGCCCGATACCGAGTTCCTCGAGACGCTTGACGAGGCTCGCCTCGGAATAGCGCGGCGGCGGCTGGGTGAAGCTCTGCACCGCATCGACGCCGAGCTTGTCGGGCCGGTCACCCTTGGCGAGGTGCGGCATCTTGGCGCCGTCCTCGTCGTCACTCTTTTCGTCACGGCCTTCCTCGTAAAGCGCGAGGAAGCCGGGGAAGAGCGTGACCTGGCCGGTGGCGCGCAGCCGGGCACGATCGCTCGCCAGTTCAACGGTGGTCCGCTCGAGCCGTGCCGAGGCCATCTGGCTGGCGAGCGCGCGGTTGAGCACCAGCTCGTACAGGCGCGCATGGTCCCCGCTGCCGGCTTTCTCGCGAGCAAAATCGGTCGGGCGGATCGCCTCGTGCGCTTCCTGCGCGTTCTTGGCCTTGCTGGTGTAGTGGCGCGGCTTGTCGGGAAGGTGCGCGGCGCCGAAGCGGTCGGCGACGGCCTTGCGGGCCGCGCTGATCGCCTCGCCCGCCATCTGGACGCCGTCAGTCCGCATGTAGGTGATCAGCCCGTCCTCATAGAGCTGCTGCGCGATCCTCATCGTGTGGCTGGCGGCAAAACCAAGCTTGCGAGCGGCTTCCTGCTGCAGGGTCGAGGTGGTGAAGGGCGGCGGGGGATTGCGGCTGAAGGGCTTGGTCTCGACCGAGGCGACTGCGAAATGGCCGGCTTCGACCGCCTTCTTCGCGTCGGTCGCCGAGCCCTTGTCACCCAGCGTCAGCTTGTCGACCTTCTTGCCGTCAAGCTCGACGAGGCGCGCGGTGAACTCCTGGCCGGTGGCAGCAAAGCGCGCGGTCACGGTCCAATATTCCTGCGCGGTGAAGCGCTCGATCTCGGCCTCGCGGTCGACGATCAACCGCAGCGCGACCGACTGCACGCGGCCCGCGCTCTTCGCGCCCGGAAGCTTGCGCCACAGGATCGGCGAGAGGGTGAAGCCGACCAGATAATCGAGCGCGCGGCGCGCCCGGTAGGCGTCGATGAGGTCGTTATCGAGTTCGCGCGGGGCCGCCATGGCGTCAAGGACGGCCGACTTGGTGATTGCGTTGAAGGTGACACGCTGGACGTCCTTTGGCAGCGCCTTCCGCTTCTTCAGCAGCTCCTGGACGTGCCAGCTGATCGCCTCGCCCTCGCGATCGGGGTCGGTCGCGAGGATCAGCGTATCCGACGCCTTGGCGGCGTCGGCGATCGCCTTCACCTGCTTGGCCTTGTCGCCATAGACCTCCCAGTCCATCGCAAAATCGTGGTCCGGATCGACCGAGCCGTCCTTGGGCGGCAGGTCGCGCACGTGTCCGTAGCTCGCCAGCACCTTGTGGCCGGGCCCCAGATACTTCTCGATGGTTTTCGCCTTGGCCGGCGATTCGACGACGACCAGCTTCACTTATTCATGTCCTCACGCATGCGTACGAGGGTGGGGAGCCGGATGGGGTCCCGTCAACCCGCCAGTTCAGGCGAAGACTTCCTCAAGCGCATTAAGTCCGCCGGTCAGACCGCGATAGGCCGCCACCGACGCCAGCCATCCGCTGGCCAGCGCAGTGAACACCACAAAATAGATCGCGAATGCCGCGAAAATAGGAGGGCTTTTTTCTCCGAAGATGATGCTGCCGGCGACGATGGGAGCGATGAACAGGGTACCAATGAAGAGCGCAATGCCGATCAGCGGCATAGTGCTTCCCTTGGTTCTCGCAAAACTCTCGCCGAGCGAGCCGATCGCACCCTTGCTTTCCGCGACGAAAATCGGAGTGGCGAGGAACCACCGGGCGTAGAGCCAGAGGCCCGGCACGAGCAGTGCGATGGTCGCGAGAACGAGGCCGAAGGTCGAGACGATCGATTGTCCGATATATGGCACGATCCGCGCGCCGTTGACGGAGTAGCCCCACCCTTTCATCGCCTGCGCCGTCACCGCGAGTTGGGCGAAGGTCGTGACGACGCCAGCGTACAGACCGGCGCGCCCGGTCGGGTCGACTTCGTCCAGCCAGGCGTTCAGCCCCCCAAGTATCAAGCCGGTGAGAAGCGCCAGGCGCCAGTGGTGGCGAAACTCCTGCCCGATCAGGTCCGACAGTTCGGACCAGCGCAAGACATCACCGTTCACCGTTCAATTGCCCCCCAAGGCAAAGACTGACTTTTCCTCCCGCGTGCCGGTCGAGCCGGCCGGCGAGATCGAGTTCGAGGAGGACGAGCTGCACGGCACCGGGCTCAAGACCCGAGAGGCGGACGATCTCGTCGACCGGTGCCGGCGACGGCCCGAGCAATTCTTCGACGCGGCGGCGCTCCGCCTCGTCGGGCTCGGGCGGGGCTGCCTCCTGGGGCACATGGTCGAACAGGTCGCGGCCCGAGCGGACGCCGCCGAGGCCGGGGCGCAGCGCTTCGAGCACTTCGCTCGCATTCTGGATGAGGGTTGCACCGTCGCGGATCAGTCCGTTGCAGCCCTGCGCGCGGGGATCGAGCGGGCTGCCCGG
Source organism: Sphingomonas rosea (assembly GCF_039538065.1). Classification (NCBI taxonomy): domain Bacteria; kingdom Pseudomonadati; phylum Pseudomonadota; class Alphaproteobacteria; order Sphingomonadales; family Sphingomonadaceae; genus Sphingomonas; species Sphingomonas rosea. The sequence goes on along the minus strand of NZ_BAABBR010000001.1, from coordinate 1,684,813 downwards.
CACCGCCATCACCTCGCGCCCCAGTTCGGCCGCCAAGCGGGCGGTGATGAGCGAGCCCGACCGCGGGGCGGCCTCCACCACGATGGTGCCGGGGCAAAGGCCCGCGATGATCCGGTTGCGATAAGGGAAGTGGCGCGCCCTCGGCTCGGTGCCCGGCGGCATTTCGGCGACAACGAGACCGCGCTCGCCCACCGCGCGCTGGAGCGCTTCGTTCTCGGGCGGGTAGAAGATGTCGAGGCCGCCGGCGATGACGCCGATCGTGCCGGTTTCGAGCGCGCCCTCATGCGCGGCGGTGTCGATCCCGCGGGCAAGGCCCGAAACGACGACGTGGCCGCGCTGGCCGAGCTCGTGCGCGAGGCTTCGGGCGAAGCGACAGGCCGCGGCGCTGGCGTTGCGTGCGCCGACCATCGCCACCGCCGGCCGCTCGAGGAGCGCGAGGTCGCCGATCACCGTCAGCAGCGGCGGCGCGTCGTCGGCTTCGGCCAGCAGCCGCGGATAAAGACCTTGGCCGATGCTGAGGTAGCGGCCGCCGAGCTTCTCGACCGTGGCGATCTCGCGCTCGGCCTGCGCTTCCGTGGCGAGCGCCGGCATCCGCCCCCCGCCCCGCCGCGCAAGGTCGGGCACGGCGTCGAGTGCCGCCTCGGCCGAACCGAAGCGGGCGACGAGCTGGCGATAGGTGATGGGTCCGATGCTCGGCGTGCGGAGAAGGCGGACCCGCGCGACGAGATCGGGCGGGATCAAGCGCGGCTGCGCCCGACGCGGGGCTCGGTCCCGGCGCGCAGCCGGGCGAGGTTTTCCTTGTGCTTCCACACCACCAGCAATGCGAAGCCGGCGAGGAGCAGGGTCAGCTCGCCTCGACCGAGCAAGGTCGCGGCGATGGGCGCGCTGATCGCGGCCAGCATGCCGCCGACCGAGCTGATCCGGATGATGACGAAGGCCGCGAGCCAGACGGCGGCGGCGATGGCGGCGAGCGGCCAGGCAAGGCCGAGCAGGATGCCGAGGAAGGTCGCGACCCCCTTGCCGCCCTTGAACCGAAGCCAGACGGGATAGAGATGCCCGACGAGCGCGCCGGCCGCGGCATAGCGCCCGCTTCCCGGCCAGATGCGCTCGGCCAGCAGGACCGCCGCGGTACCCTTGAGGAGGTCGAGCAGCAGGGTCGCGGCGGCCAGCCCCTTGGACCCGGTCCGGAGCACGTTGGTCGCGCCGATATTGCCCGAGCCGATGTCACGGATGTCGCCCTTGCCCGACATGCGGGTGAGGATCAGTCCGAACGGGATCGAGCCGAGGAGATAGCCGAGAAGCAGCGCGTACAGGGGAACGGAGGTCATCGGGGGCGAAGGCTAGTCACCATTCCGCCCCCGCGCAACGACCCGACTTACGGTGCGACCCTACTTCACGCGTTCAGGCGCGCTCCCTAAGCCACGATCATGGCAACCACCCCCGCCCCCCTCTCCGACGAGCAGCAGCAGCGGATCGCCTCACTGACGGCCAAGGAGCGTGAGTGCTTGCGCGGCTGGCTCGACCACCGCACCGCCAAGGAATTGGCGATCGAGCATGGCATTTCGCATCACGCGGTCGAGAAGCGATTGAAGTCGGCCCGCGACCGCCTGGGGGTCGCGACCAGCATCGAGGCGGCGCGGCTCCTGGAGGCATTCGAACGCTACGGTCGTCCCGCCTCCGGTCCGCCGGAGCTGTCCTCATTTCCCTCGTCGGGTCAGCAGGAAGCGTCCGCCGGTGTTGCGGGGTCCGCCCCGAAGCGCCGCCGGATTGCCTTCATCCTGATGGGAGTTTGCCTGATGACCCTTTGCCTTTTCGCCTTGCTGCTCTCGGCGGGCGTGTCGCTCGACGCCGGCGCGGCCGCCACCCAGTCGGTCACCACGATCGACAAGCGCACCGCCCCGCCGGGCGCGCTTGACGCTGCCTTCGACGCCGCTTTCCGCAACCTCGACAAGGACGGCAGCGGCTTTCTCGAGGGCAAGGAATTGAGCGAGGGCAAGCTTCGTGTCGCTCGCACCATGCCCGGCAAGAACGGCACCAGCCCGACCCAGGCGATCAACCTGTCCGACTGGAACCGCAACGGCGACAACCGGCTGTCGCCCGAGGAATTCCGGGTCGGCATGAACGGGCTTGCAGGCCAGCTCCGCTGACGAAGTCGCCCGGCGCACCGCTCGATGTTGGTGCGCCGGGCGATTGAATAAGCGGCCGAGCCCTCGCATGTGGGACAGATGATCGCCGCCGACGCGCCCCTGCTGTTCTTCGATTCCGGCGTGGGCGGGCTGTCCGTGCTCGGCCCGACCCGGGCGCTCCTGCCGACGGTGCCGATCGTCTACGTCGCCGACAGCGCGGCCTTTCCCTACGGCACTCGCTCCGAAGCCGAGATCGCGGCCCGAGTGCCGGCGCTGCTCGGTCGGCTGACCGAGCGGTTCCGGCCGCGGCTGGCGGTGATCGCGTGCAACACCGCCTCGACCATCGCCCTCCCCTTCGTCCGCGCCGCGCTCGACATTCCGGTGGTCGGCACCGTGCCCGCGATCAAGCCCGCCGCCGCCATGTCGAAAAGCCGGGTGATCGGCGTGCTCGGCACCGAAGCCACCGTTCGCCAGCCCTATGTCGACGATCTGGCCCGCTTCGCCGCCGACTGCACGGTGCTCCGCCATGGCTCGGCCGACCTCGTCGCGCTGGCCGAGGCCAAGCTCGCCGGTGAGTCGGTCGATCCAGCCGCGGTGGCCGCCGCCGTCGCGCCGCTCTCCGGCAAGGGAATGGACGTGGTGGTGCTCGCCTGCACGCACTTCCCGCTTCTCGCCGAGGAATTGGCCGCCGCCCTCCCCGGGGTGGCGCAGGTCGACGGCGGTCCTGGCATCGCCCGGCGAATCGCCCACCTCACGGAGGGGCAGTCATGGCCGGTGCAGCCGCCGCCCGGCATCGCGGTCTTCACGGGGGGTGGACCGAATGTCCCATTGGCGCGGGCGCTGGCCGCCTATAATCTGGAAGATATTCGACACGTCTGAATTGCGAGTCGTTCTCATTGGCGTTGCGAATCGCAATTGGTTAAAGGCGCGAGCGAGCAAGAGGCTGACGAAGCGTTGGACTATTCATCCATTTTTCAATCGGCGATCGACCGGCTGCACGATGAAGGACGGTATCGCGTCTTCATCGACATCCTGCGCAACAAGGGTTCGTACCCCAATGCGCGCTGTTTCGCGGGCCATAACGGTCCCAAGCCGATCACCGTTTGGTGCTCGAACGACTATCTCGGCATGGGCCAGCACCCCGACGTGATCGCGGCGATGGAGGAAGCGCTCCACGACGTCGGCGCAGGCTCGGGCGGCACCCGCAACATCGGCGGCAATACCCATTATCACGTCGACCTCGAGGCCGAGCTCGCCGACCTCCACGGCAAGGAAGCGGCGCTGCTCTTCACCAGCGGTTACGTCTCGAACGAGGCCGCGCTGTCGACCCTCGGCAAGCTCCTGCCCGGCTGCGTCATCTTCTCGGACGAGCTCAACCACGCCTCGATGATCGCGGGGATCAAGAGCTCGGGCTGCGAGAAGCAGATCTTCCGTCACAACGATCTCGAGCACCTCGAGGAGTTGTTGGCGGCGGTCGATCCGGCGACGCCCAAGCTCATCGCGTTCGAGAGCGTCTATTCGATGGACGGCGACGTCGCTCCGATCGGCGCGATCTGCGACCTCGCCGAGCGCTACGGCGCGCTGACCTACCTCGACGAAGTCCATGCGGTCGGCATGTACGGGACACGCGGCGGCGGCATTTCGGAACGCGATGCGGTCGCCGACCGGGTGACCATCATCGAGGGCACGCTCGGCAAGGCTTTCGGCGTGATGGGCGGCTACATCGCGGCCGACAAGAACATCGTCGACTGCATCCGCTCCTATGCGCCGGGCTTCATCTTCACGACCAGCCTGTCGCCCGTCCTCGTCGCCGGCGCGCTCGCCAGCGTGCGGCACCTCAAGGCCTCGGCCGAAGAGCGCGACGGCCAGCAGGCCGCCGCCGCGATGCTCAAGCGCAAGTTCGCCGACGCGGGCCTGCCGGTGATGGAGAGCGTGACGCACATCGTGCCGTTGCTCGTCGGCTGCCCGATGAAGGCCAAGACGATCAGCGACATCCTGCTCGCCGAATACGGGCTATACGTCCAGCCGATCAACTATCCGACGGTTCCGCGCGGCACCGAGCGGCTGCGCTTCACGCCGGGCCCGTGGCACAACGAGGCGATGCAGGACGAACTGACCGGCGCGCTGCTTGAGATCTTCGACCGTCTGGAGCTGCGCCAGGCCGCCTAACGGCTCAGCGCGAACGCGCTCAGCCCGCAGCAGAGCGCGAGACCCGTGCTGAGCGGGATCCGCAGGCCCATCCACCAGCCCGGCGCCAGCGCCCGCCGCACCAGCGCGGCGTCAACGACTAGTGCTGCCAACAGCAGGAGAGTGAGCGCAAGAAGCGCTTCCAACGGGAGCAGCAAGCTTACCGCCGCCCAAGCGGCGAGCGAGGGCACGACCGCTATCGCAAGAAGGCCGAAACTTGGCTGCTCCTCGCGGCAGGCAAACGCCCACCAGGCGCCACCGAGAAAGCTTAGGATCAGCGCCGCGTAGATCTCAAGCAGTCGGCCCGCGTGCCACCCAAGGTTCCGCGTCAGCAGCCATGGCACGACGGTCAGCCCGACAGGCGGGATCAGTCCGGCGAGACCGAGCAGCAGGGCGGGCAACGGAACCTTGTTTGTCATCTTCTCACGGTGGCATTTCGTGGCCGCCCCCGCTAGATGGCCGCATGACCATTGCCCTCGCCGCCGACCATGCCGGATTCGCGCTCAAGGACGCCCTTCGCGACTGGCTTCGCGAGGCCGGGCACGAGGTGCTCGACCTTGGCACGAACGGCGCCGACAGCGTCGATTACCCGCGCTTCGGCGCCCTCCTTGCCGAGGCGATCGCCGACGGCCGCGCCGACCGCGGCATTGCGGTCTGCGGCTCGGGGATCGGCATCTCGATCGCGGTCAACCGCAATCCTGCCTGCCGCTGCGCGCTCGTCAACGAGCCGCTGTCGGCCACCCTGGCCCGCGAGCACAACGACGCCAACGTCATCGCTTTCGGCGCCCGGCTGACCGGCATCGACCTCGCCAAGGCCTGCGTCACCGCCTTCCTCGACACCCCCTTCGCCGGCGGGCGCCACCAGCGCCGCGTCGACCAGCTCACCGCGCCCACAGGAGCCTGACCCCATGGCCACCGCCGCCAATCTGAACGACGTCCAGCCCGCCGGCTTCTTCTCGACCTCGCTCGCCGACGCCGATCCCGCGGTCGCCGCCGGTGTCGCGCACGAGCTTCACCGCGAGCAGACGCAGATCGAGCTGATCGCGTCGGAAAATATCGTCTCGAAGGCGGTGCTCGAGGCGCAGGGCTCGGTGTTCACCAACAAATATGCCGAGGGCTATCCCGGCCGCCGCTATTACCAGGGCTGCGAGCCGTCGGACGAGGTCGAGACCCTCGCCATCGAGCGGGCCAAGCAATTGTTCGGCTGCGGCTTCGCCAACGTCCAGCCGCACTCGGGCGCGCAGGCCAATGGCGCGGTGTTCCTCGCCCTCCTCCAGCCCGGCGACACGATCCTCGGCATGAGCCTCGCCGCAGGCGGCCATCTCACCCACGGCGCCCCGCCGGCGCAGTCGGGCAAGTGGTTCAACGCCATCCAATATGGCGTTCGCGAGGACGATCATCTGGTCGACTTCGACGAGGTCGAACGCCTCGCGCTCGAGCATAAGCCCAAGCTGATCATCGCCGGCGGTTCGGCCTATCCGCGGATCCTCGACTTCGCCCGCTTTCGCGCCATCGCCGACAAGGTCGGCGCCTATCTGATGGTCGACATGGCGCATTTTGCCGGCCTCGTCGCGGCGGGCGAGCATCCCTCCCCCTTCGGCCACGCCCATGTCGTCACCACCACCACCCACAAGACCCTGCGCGGTCCGCGAGGCGGCATGGTGATGACCAATGACGAGGCGATCGCGAAGAAGATCAACTCGGCGGTCTTCCCCGGCCTCCAGGGCGGCCCGCTGATGCACGTGATCGCGGCCAAGGCGGTGGCCTTCGGCGAAGCGCTCAAGCCCGAGTTCAAGACCTATGCCAAGGCTGTGGTCGCCAACGCGCGGACACTCGCCAACCGCCTAAAGGAGCGCGGCGCCGACCTCGTCGCGGGCGGGACCGACACCCACCTCGCGCTGGTCGACCTGCGCCCGCTCGGGATTACCGGCAAGGATGCCGATGAGAGCCTCGAGCGCGCCGGAATCACCTGCAACAAGAACGGCATTCCCTTCGACCCGCTGCCCCCGATGAAGACCAGCGGCATCCGCGTCGGCTCGCCCGCCGGCACCACCCGCGGTTTCGGCGAGGCCGAGTTCCGCGAAATCGGCGACATGGTTGCCGACGTGCTCGAAGGGCTGCGGACCAATGGCGTCGAGAACAACGGCAAGGTCGAAGCCCAGGTCAACGAGCGCGTCCGCGCGCTCTGTGCGCGTTTCCCGATCTATCCCTGATGCGCTGCCCTTTCTGCGGAGACCAGGATAGCCAGGTGAAGGACAGCCGCTCGTCGGAAGACGGGGCGGCGATCCGTCGCCGGCGCCAGTGCGAAGGCTGCGGCGCGCGCTTCACCACCTTCGAGCGCGTCCAGTTGCGCGACCTCGTGGTGATCAAGAAGGACGGCAGCCGCGAGGCGTTCGACCGGGCCAAGCTCGCCCGCGCGATCGGCTTCGCCAGTGCCAAGCGTGACATCCCGTCCGAGAAGATCGAGCGGCTGGTGTCGAGCATCCAGCGCCAGCTCGAGACCAGTGGCGACGAGGTGCGCGCCGAGCAGATCGGCGAACGCGTGATGGAGGGGCTGAAGACTCTCGACCACGTCGCCTACATCCGCTTTGCTTCCATCTATCGCGACTTTTCCGAAGCCAGCGACTTCGCCGAGATCGCGGGCGAGGTCGGCGAAGAGGGCGAGCCCGCCCCCGAGCCGGGCAAGCTGCTGTGACCGCGCCGCCGCCCGTCATCGTGCTGGTCAATCCCCAGCTCGGCCAGAACATCGGCAAGGCGGCCCGAGCGATGCTCAATTTCGGGCTGACCGAGATGCGCCTCGTCGCGCCGCGCGACGGCTGGCCGAATCCCGATGCCGGGCCGGCGGCGAGCGGGGCGGACGTGGTGCTCGAGAAGGCGCAGGTGTTCGCCACCGTCGCCGAGGCAATCGCCGACTGTAGCCAGGTCTTCGCCTCGACCGTCCGCAAGCGCGACGCCGTCACCCCGGTGGTCGGGCCCGAAGGAATGGCCGCTGCCATCCATGCCCAGCCCGGGCGAAGTGCGATCCTGTTCGGGCCCGAACGGTCGGGCCTCACCAGCGAGGATGTTGTCCTCGCCAGCCACATCGTGACCGTGCCGATCAATCCCGATTTCGGCAGCCTGAACCTTGCGCAGGCGGTGATCCTGCTCGCTTATGAATGGTCACGCACCACGGCGCTCGCACAGCCGACCAGGTTCGAGGTCGAGCCGCGCGCGCCGCAGGCCGACGTCGAGGGGCTGATCGGCCAGCTCGACGAATATCTCTCGGCCGCCGATTATTTCCGTCCGCCCGAACGGGCGCAGGCGACGCGCCAGACCATCCGCACGATCTTCAACAAGACCGGCTGGTCGGCACGCGAAACCAAGGCGGTGCGCGGAATGATCCGCGCGATCGCTCACCCGCGGGTGCGGTCGAACACCTCGAACTCGTAGGCGATCGAGGCCTCGATCAATTGTTCGTAGAGGCTGGCGATCAGCTTGCGGTCGAGCCCGGCCTCGTCGGCGGCGGCATCGACCTTGGCGAGCACGTCGGCTTTCCGCGCCTCGTCGCGCACCGCGCCGCGGCCCGGCTTGATCCGCGCGGCTGCTTCCATGTAGCCGAAGCGTAGCGCGAGAAAGTCGACGATGGCCTGGTCGACCGCGTCCACGCCGGCGCGGACCTCGGTCATGGTGGTGCAGTCTTCGGGGTCGAGGGGATCGCTCATGGCGACTGCCTTGGCCCATCGACCTTGACCTTCGCAAGCCCCTGCCCTAGTGGCGCGCCTTCGCAATTGGCTCCGCACGTCCGGTGAAGCGGTAGCCCTGCCCCATTCTCGAATGGTCGTAGCGCGGTTCCGGACAGCACGAAAACGAAACGCAATTGAAGGAAACACCATGTCGAAGCGCAGCAGCGCCAAGTACAAGCTCGACCGCCGCATGGGCGAGAACGTCTTCGGTCGCCCGAAGAGCCCGGTCAACAAGCGCGAATATGGTCCCGGCCAGCACGGCCAGCGCCGCAAGGGCAAGATGTCGGACTTCGGCATCCAGCTGCGCGCCAAGCAGAAGCTCAAGGGCTATTACGGCGACGTCACCGAGAAGCAGTTCAAGCAGACCTTCCAGCAGGCGAGCCGCATGAAGGGCGACGCCAGCCAGAATCTGATCGGCCTGCTCGAGCGCCGCCTCGACATGATCGTCTACCGCGCCAAGTTCGCGCCGACGATCTGGGCTGCCCGCCAGCTCGTCAGCCACGGCCACATCCGCGTCAACGGCGGCAAGTGCAACGTCGCCTCGCGCCGCATCAATGTCGGTGACGTGATCGAGCTCGGCCCCAAGGCGCAGGAAATGGCGCTGGTCCTCGAGGCGCAGAGTCTCGCCGAGCGCGACATCCCCGACTACGTGTCGGTCGACGGCAACACGAAGGTGACCTACACCCGCGTGCCGACCCTCGATGAGGTGCCCTATCCGGTCCGGATGGAGCCGAACCTCGTGGTCGAATTCTACTCGCGCTAAGCCCCGCGCTTATCGCGACATGAAAAGGGCGGTCCCTCGCGGGGCCGCCCTTTTCTTATGCCCTCAGTGCCCGATGGTCTTGTCGAGCATCTGGCCGATCGCGGTCAGCATCTGCGTGCGGGCATCGCTGTCGGCCAGCTGGTGGTCGAGCCCCTTGAAGGTGATCAGCTCGGCCTGGTTGCCGGTGCGGTGAAGCGCCGCCTGCATGGCGCGACTCTGCTCGTAGGCGACATTGCCGTCGAGCGTGCCATGGACCAGCAGCACCGGCGCCTTGATGTCGCCCGCGCGATTGACCGGCGAGCCCTCGGCCAGCTGGTCGCCCTTGCCGATCTCCTTGAGGCTGAGGTCCTCGTTGGTGAAGCCGGCCATCTGTCCGCGCAGCTTCTTGAAGCTGGTGACCGGCGCGATCGCGACCACCGCCTTGTAGCGCTGGTCCATGGCGGCCGACTGGAGCGCGGCATAACCGCCGTAGGACCAGCCCATCATCGCCATGCGATTGGGATCGGCGATGCCCTGCTTGACCAGCCAGTCCGAGGTGTCGCGGATGTCCGACATCACCAGCTTCCACGACTTGATCGCATTGTCGCCGAGGAAGTCCTTCCCGTAGCCGTCCGAGCCGCGATAATTGGGCTGCACCACGACATAGCCGCGCGCCGCGAGGAACTGGGTCAGCCAGTCGAAGCCCCAGCTGTCGCGTGAGGTCGGGCCGCCGTGCGGCAGGATGACGACCGGCCGCGGGCCCGTCCCGGCCGACGCCGAACGCGTGATGTAGGCGGGGATCGACTTGCCGTCCGACATCGGCACGTCGATCTGCCGCATCGGCGCGAGCAGCGAACGGTCGATGAACTTGTTGCTCTCCAGCACGACGTCCATCTTCTTGGTCGTCTGGTCGAGCAGGTAATAGACGCCCGGATCGACGTCGGCGGTGGCGTGGATCAGCAGGCGATTGTGCGCCTTGTCGTTGCCCGCGATGTTGATGAGCGGAAGATCGGGCAACGCCCGCGACAGCGACGAGGCCAGCGCCCTGGCGGCCGGGTCGGTGTAGACCAGATGCTCGCGGTCCTCGGTGTAGCTATAGCCCGCGACATCGTTTTCGGCGCCGAAGCGAAGGACACCGTCGATGTCGACCTTGTCGTTCTTGGCGACGAGGGTCGAGACGTTGCTGCCATCGAGCTTGAACGAATAGAGCGCCTGCCGGCCGTTGAGCGGCTTCAGATAATAGAGCGAGTCGGTGCGGCGATCGACCGTCAGCGGCTGGAAGCTCTCGCCAAAGTCGGGAAGCGACTGCCAGCTGGTCGAGCCGGCCTTGAGGTAGGCCCAGTTCTGCTTGCCGGTGAGCTTGCCGAACTGGTTGATCTCGCTGACGCCGCGGAAGCGGATCTGGCCGCGGCCGTCGGTCGAATAATATTGGCTTCCCACCGCCGGCGAGACCACCTTGGTGAACTTGAACGAGCCCAGCTGGAGCTCGTCGACCCCGCTCCCGCTTTCGCCGTCGTTGCTGAGGTTGGGATAGTTGCGCTGGATGAGGATCGCGCCGGTGCGGTGCGGAAGCCAGTCGATGACATTGCCGTCGAACTGGATGAACTCGCGCGAGACCGAGCTGTCCGACACGCCGAGCCGCTTGACCGCGCCGGTCCGGCTGTCGACCGCGACGAGGCGGCTGCTCGAGATGATCTGCCCGGCATAGGGCACGTCACCGTCGAAATAGCAGATGAGCCAGGTATCGTCGGCAAAGCCGCACCAGCGCAATTGCTCGGGCTTGCCGCTCGACTGGAGGAGCACGTTGTCGCTCTTGGTCGCGACATCCATGACGTGGAGGTAGCTGATCGAGCCGGGCCCCGCGGCGAGATAGGCGATGCGATCGCCGTTCGGCGAAAGGTCGGGCGCCCAGCCGCTGCTGCGGGTGGCGAAAAGCTTGGCGGCCTGGTCGATGCTGAGCGGCGCTGCGGACGCGGCGGTGGTCGCGAGCAGGCTGGCTGCCGCGGCGAAAAGGATACGCTTCACTTCTGGTGTCTCCCCCTGAGATACCCGACAAACATGCACGGCTGGGCGCAGCCCGCAAGGCTAACTTGGCGCAATGGCTCAAGACTGTTACCGGCGCGCCATGCCCCACTCCCCGCTCCCCGAATGGTCGCCGCACGCGGCCATGTGGCTCGGCTTTCCGAGCGATCCCGAACTCTGGCTCGAGGACCTGGCGCCCGCGCAGGCCGAGGTCGCCGCGCTCGCCGAGGCGCTCCACGCCGGCGGTAAGGGCGAGGAGATCCTTCTCGTCGCCGCCGACGAGACCGCTGCGGCCGAGGCCCGCCGCCTCGCCCCCTTTGCGAGCGTGCTGGTGGAGCCGTTCGGCGACATCTGGCTGCGCGACACGGGGCCGATCGTGCTCGGCTCGGGCACCGACCGGCGGGCGCAGGGCTTCGGCTTCAACGGCTGGGGCGGCAAATACGACCTCGAGGGCGACGACAGCATCGGCGAGCGGCTCGCTGGCTCGGCGGCCCTCCCCTACGCCAAGGCCGACTGGATCCTCGAAGGCGGCGCGATCGACGGCGACGGGTCGGGCACCTTCCTGACAACCGAGCAGTGCCTGCTCAACCCCAACCGCAATTCCGGGCTGAGCCGCGCGGACATCGAGGAGCGGCTCGCCCGCGACCTCGGCGCGTCGAAGATCATATGGCTCGGCGAGGGGCTCGCCAACGACCATACCGACGGCCACGTCGACAATCTCGCGCGGTTCGTGGCGCCCGGCCGCGTGGCGCTTCCGACGCCGGCCAGGGACGACCCCAATGCGGCGGTGTTCGCCGATGCCGCCAGGCGCCTCAAGGCCGCCGGGCTCGACATCGTCAGCATTCCCTCGGCCGGGCGGGTCGAGGTCGACGGCGACGTCATCCCGGCGAGCTACATGAACTTCCTCGTCGGCAATGCGGCGGTGGTGGTCCCGCTCTACGGGGCCGAGAACGACGCAGCGGCGGTGACCGTCTTCCAGGCGCTGTTCCCGCAGCATCTGGTAACCGGGCTTCGGGCCGACCATATCCTGACCGGCGGCGGAAGCTTCCACTGCATCTCCCAACAGATCCCGGCCTGAGACACTTATGAGCACAATCAAGGTCGCCGCGCTCCAGCTCGAGCTTGGCGGAGACATCGACAGCAACATCGCTGCCGTCACCGGACTGGTGCGCGAGGCAGCGGGCAAGGGTGCCCAGGTGGTTCTCCCGCCCGAGCTGTTCGAGGGCCCGTACTTCTGCCGGACCGAGGACGACGGCCTGTTCGCCACCGCCAAGCCGACCGAGCAGCACCCGAGCGTGGTCGCGATGCGCCGCCTCGCCGACGAGCTCAAGATCTGGATCCCGACCAGCTTCTTCGAGCGTGACGGGCCGCACCATTACAACAGCCTCGCGATGATCGACCCCGACGGCAAGATCATGGGTACCTATCGCAAGAGCCACATCCCCGACGGCCCGGGCTATGAGGAGAAGTTCTACTTCCGCCCCGGCAACACCGGCTTCAAGGTGTGGGATGGCCCCGCCCACGAGAAGCTCGGCGTCGGCATCTGCTGGGACCAATGGTATCCCGAGACCGCCCGCGCGATGATGCTGATGGGCGCCGAGATCCTGTTCTACCCGACCGCGATCGGGACCGAGCCGCACGACCCCGACCTCGACACCAGCCGGCTGTGGCGGCGGGCAATGATCGGCCATGCGGTCTCGAACGTCGTGCCGGTGGTCGCCGCGAACCGGATCGGTACCGAGGGCGACCAGCGCTTCTACGGCCACAGCTTCATCTGCGACGAGCGCGGCGACCTGCTCGCCGAGTTCGGCGCGACCGAGACCGGGGTGCTGACCGCCGAGCTCGACCTCGACCAGGCCCGCCGCCACCGCGCCGCCTTCGGCTTCTTCCGCGACCGCCGGCCGGAGCTCTACGGACGCCTGGTCCAGGACATCTAAACCTGAACAAGGTCTCGAATGTCACAGGGTGCGCGAGTCGTTCTTCGACCCCGGTTCGCGCTTGCGGCGGATCGCACGCCGATCGAGTCAAACCATCGAAAGAACCCCAACGGCGAACCGCTGGGGTGAGTTAAGCAAATGAAATCCTACGTTACAAGGCTCTCGCCCGGTGACGCCGGTTGCGCTCACCGAAACGTGACGCTGGTGACCGCGTTGAAGGTGCTCTTGAGGTAGCCCATATATTTGCGACGCTCTTCCTCGATGCCCGCGATGCTTGGCCCCGACATGCAGCTCGCCTGCGATGTGAAGGTGTAGGCAGATGAAGCGAGCTGGCGCTGGAAACGCGCGCTGATCTCTGCCGGGCGCTGGGCGCTCCAGAAGGTGCCCGAAATAAACCAGCGCGGTTCGCTTGTCCTCACCCTGCAAAAATAGGCTTGCGAGCCGGGGGTCGGCGGCTCGGTCCCGCGTGACTTGCGCTGGGATGGTGTACTGCCCGGCGGGCAATAATAGGGAACGATCGTTCCGAGCACGTCGCGCTGCCGGCAATTGCGGAGGCCATCGGTCGGCGTCGTTTGCGCGAGCAGCAGCAAGAGCAGCATGGGCTTCCCTCTCGAGCGAATGTGTCGGCTTAGAATTTACCCCGGCCAGTGCCGGAGGCAAGCTGCCGAAATCGCACGCCTCCGGCTGCCCGGCGCAACCGAATGGCCGCCCCCGCGGTTCATGGCGCGAACTCACCAGGCCGGTCGGAGTGGGGCAGCGTATTTCCTGTCGATTGGCGGCCCCTGACCGGACTGCAGATGTACGAGATTTCCCCCTATCACCTCGTGCTGGTCGCCTTTGGCGCGATCATCATCATCGCCTACTGGCTTCCGCGCTTCGTCTCGGGGCGCGAGCCGGCGGCCTCGGCATTGCTGATCGGATTGGGGTTTCTCGCCTTCGGCTGGATCCCGGGCATGCCCGAGACCATCGACCCCATCGCGCTGCCCAAGCCGTGGGAAGTGATCAGCGAGATCTGCATCGTGGTCGGACTGTTCGGGGTTGGTCTCCGGATCGACAAGCTATCGTCGCGCGGCCTGTGGAAGCCGACGGTCCGGCTGCTGATCGTCGCCATGCCGCTTTGCATCGCCGCGGTCGCCTTTCTCGGCTGGGCGTTCGCGGGCATGACGCTGGCGGGCGCGCTGCTGCTGGCGGCGGTGCTCGCGCCGACCGACCCGGTGCTCGCGGGCGACGTCCAGGTTGGCGCCCCGCTCGAGGGGGGCGAGCATCCGGTGCGTTTCTCGCTCACCACCGAGGCGGGGCTTAACGACGGGCTCGCCTTTCCGTTTGTCTATCTCGCGCTGGGAATCGCGGCCGCAGGCTCGCTCACCGGCGCGGTGCTGACCGAATGGCTGTGGCTCGACGTCGCCTACCGGATCGCGGTGGGACTGGCCTCGGGCGTGGCGCTTGGCTGGCTGCTCGGCAAGCTGCTCTTCTCCTGGCCGCGCAAGAACCCGCTGGCGGACACCGAATCGGGCGTGATCGCGCTCGCCGGGGTGCTCGCGGTCTATGGCCTGACCGAGCTGGTCGAAGGCTATGGCTTCATCGCGGCCTTCGTGTCGGGGCTGACGCTGCGGCGGCAGGAATCGAACCACGAGTTCCATACACAGCTCCACGGCTTCAGCGAGGCGATCGAGCATGCGCTGACCGCCGTGCTGCTGGTCGCGCTCGGCGCTGCGCTGCCCGCCTTGTTGCCCGCGCTGACCTGGAAGGGCGCGGCGATCGGGGCGGCGCTGTTGTTCCTGATCCGGCCGCTGGTCGGCTGGCTGTCGCTGATCGGCACCTTCGAGAAGCATCGCGAACGAGCGGTGGTCGCCTTCTACGGGGTGCGCGGGATCGGTTCGATCTATTACCTCGGCTATGCCGGCTCGCACGCCGAGCTCACCAACGAGGCCGAATTGTGGGCGATCGTCGCCTTCACCATCCTGCTTTCGACCGTGGTGCACGGCTTCACCGCGGGCCTCGCAGTCGATCGGGCGACCGGCCAGCAGGAGCCGGCCTGAGCGTCAGCGGGCGGTGGCCCGCCCCTCGGGATGGCTGCCCGCGCGCTGGGGCACCAGGAGGATCAGGAGGACGATGGCACCGGCGAGGACCGCGGTGGCGAGCGGGCGGCTGAATTCGAGCCCGCCCTTGGCGACCGGCTTGTCGAGGAAGTCGCCGACGGTCGCACCGAGCGGGCGGGTGAGGATGAAAGCCGCCCAGAACAGCAGCACGCGCGAGATGCTGGTGGCGAAATAGAGCGCTGCGAGCAGCGCGAGCGCGCCGCCGAACAGGAGCGCGGCGCCCGAATAGCCGAGCGAGCCGTCGGCCACCCAGTCGCCGAGCGCGGTGCCGAGGGTCTGCGAGAACGTGATGGTGATCCAGTAGAAGGTCTCGGCCCGGGCGCTGGCGATGCGGTTGACGTCGACCGTGCCGAGCGTCCGGTACCAGGCGACGAGCGAGGCGAGGACGAGCGCGAAGAGAAGCAGCGAGCCGCCGGGATAGCCGAGGCCGATCGAGCGGGTCGCGAAGTCGGCGAGCGTCGTGCCGGCGGTGGTCGAGGCGATGATCGTCGCCCAGTAGAGCCAGGGATGGAAGCGGCGGGCACGGACCTGGAGCCAGACCAGGGCCAGGAGCAGGACGCCGAAGATGGCGGTGCCGACGAGATAGCCGTTGAGGCCGCTGCTGCCGGCGCCGGGCGTGGTTTCGCCGAGCCAGCTCATGCTGACCGCGTCGCCGCCGGTCTCGCCGAGCGTGGTGGCGAGGATCTTGATGATCCAGAAGCCCAAGGTGACGACCGGGACCTTGCTGTGGGCGTCTTGCTGGGCGTCGGTCATGGGCAAGGCCTTTCGGGCGGCGTCAGAAATCGAGCCGCCAGTAGATGCTGTCGTACCATTGATCGCCGATCAGCCAAGTCTTCTCGGCGCGGCCGGTTTCGACGAAGCCGTGGCGCTGGAGGAGCTTGATCGAGGGCGTGTTGCGGGGGTCGGTGTCGGCGGTGAGGTGGCTCGTCCCCAGCCGGCGGCGGTGGGCGAGGAAGGCGGCGAGCGCCTCGCTCGCATAGCCGCGGCCCCAGTGCGCGGGGTCGAGGAGATAGCCGATGTCGGGGAGCTTCCACGCGCCCAGCTTGCCGATCACCGCGCCATCGAGCGTGATGATGAAGTCGTCGCCCTCGGCCGGCGGATCGAGCATCGAGCGGACCCAGTCGGCGGTCTGCCTGACGCTCTCGTGCGGGAGCGTCGACCAGTAACGCATGGCTTGGGGATCGCGCATGATGCGGTGCATCGCGCCGACATCGTCGATCCGGGCGCGGCGGAGGAGCAGCCGCTCGGTGGCGATGCTCTCAACCAGGGCGGTGCTCCATCGCCATCGCGAAGACATCCTCGAACATCGGGGCGGTGAGGCGGCCGGTGTTCTGGTTGTAGCGGCTCGAATGATAGGTGCCGAGGAGGATCCGGCCGTCGGGCGCGGTGACCATGCTGCCGTGGCCGAACTTGGCGTGCATCGGGCGAAGGCCGAGCGCACGGGCGGCGGCAGTGTGGGCGATGGCGCCCAGCGCGACGAGCACGCGGACCTTGGGGAGCTGCGCCAGCGCGGCCTCGAAATAGGTGCGGCAGGTGGCGATCTCGGCGGGCAGAGGCTTGTTCTGCGGGGGCAGGCACTTGACCGCGTTCAGGATCAGCGCGCCCGCCAGGCGGACGTCGTCGGACGGGTCGGCGCGGTAGGTGCCGGTCGAGAGGCCGAATTTGGCGAGGGTCGCGTAGAGGAGGTCGCCGGCGAAATCGCCGGTGAAGGGCCGGCCAGTGCGGTTGGCGCCCTGCTTGCCGGGCGCCATGCCGACGACCGCGAGCCAGGCGTCGGGATCGCCGAACGCGGGGACGGGCGAATTCCACCAGCCGGGATGCTCGGCGCGGCACTCCTCGCGGAAGCGGACGAGGCGCGGGCAGAGCGGGCAATCGCGCGGGGCTTCGGCGCCGGGCACGGGGGAGACGATGGGCGGGCTGGCAAACAGCATGGGCGAGCGATAGGCGAGCGGGCGTGACAAGCCAAACGCACCTTTACGCGATCGCCATCGGGTCGAACCGGCCGCACGGACGCCACGGCCGGCCGGCGGGCGTGGTCGCGGCGGCGATTGCGGCGCTCGACCATGACTTCACCCTGTTCGACGCGGCGCCGCTGCTGCTCAATCCGGCGAGCGGCGGCGCGGGCCGCGACTTCGCCAATTCGGTCGCGGTGGTCGAGAGCCCCCTCCCCCCGCCCGCGATGCTCGCCGCGCTGAAGCAGCTCGAGCGCGATTTCGGGCGGCGCGGCGGGCGGCGCTGGGGGAGCCGGGTGCTCGATCTCGACATTCTCGGCTGGGATGGCGGCCGGTGGCGGAGCCGGACGCTCGTCATCCCGCATCCGCGGCTGGCCGAACGCCCATTCATGGCGCTCCCACTGGCGGCAATCGCGCCTTCCTGGCCGATCGGGGGCGGACTTACGGCCAGGCATGTCGCAAGCCGCCTTGGCAAGCGGCGCCCAAGGCCCTAGGTGCGCCCTCGCGTGGGCCGTTAGCTCAGTCGGTAGAGCAGCTGACTTTTAATCAGCGGGTCGCTGGTTCGAGCCCAGCACGGCTCACGCCTTAGTGTTTTCGAACCAGCTGAGTCCCTTGTCGGCGGCATCGCCAAGCGATGCCTCGTGGTTCGAGCCCAGCACGGCTCACGCCTTAGCCGTTTTCGAACCAACTGAGTCCCTTGTCGGCGGCATCGCCGAGCGATGCCTCGTGGTTCGAGCCCAGCACGGCTCACGCGTTTCCACAAACCGAGATGCGTCACCCCTGCGGTCGTGGGGCCGTGAGCACATACTGGTCCACCCGGTAGCGCTGGCTTTCGGGCTTGGAGAAACGCAGCTTCTTGGCGTTCATGTCGATGGTGACGCTGTCGAAGGCGCGCAGCGCGTTCATGCCGAGGAGCAGCGCGGGGCTGTCGTCGAACCCGAGCGCCCGGAAGGTGTGCGCGTCGGCAAAGGCGATTCCGAGGTTCTGGAAGCCGACGTTGCCGACGTCGAGCTCGCGGACCGTCATGTAGCTTGCGGGAAGGATCGTGCCGGTGACCGAGCGCAGGTCGAGCGGCGCGAGGCCCGAGAGCATGCGGCGTTTCGCCAGCGCGGCGCGCAGCGCCATGTTGCCGATCGAGACTTCGGATCCGGTATCGAGGATCACCGTCAGCCGCTGTCCGTCGAGGAGCGCGTGGGTGACGATCAGCCGGCCCTCGCGCTTGCGGGCCTCGACGACGATGGTGTCGGGGTCGAGCCGCTTGGCCGCGCGCTCGTTGGGAAGGATGGTCAGCAGCTTTTTCTTGAAGTCGAAGCGGACGAGCGCCGAGCGAAGGACGTCGGTGCCGAGGATGCCGTCGGCGCCGACATGCTGCGCTTCGAGGAGCGGCGCGTCGATGTCGGGCATGGCGCGGTTGGCGACTCGCAGTCCCCGGACCGAGGCGGTGGCGACCTCGTCGAAGCCCGTGACGCTGTGGAGCTTGGTGCGGCGACCGGCGGGAAGCAGCAGCCGCTCGGCGAGTTGGCGCGAGACCGCGCTACCGTCGGCGCCGGTGTCAACGAGGAAGCGGAAGGGCCCGGCGCTGCCGATGGTGACGGGGAGCGTCATTCGGTCGTCGGCGAGCGTGGTCAGCTTGAGCTGATCGGCGTTGCCGGGCGCGGCGGGCGCTTGGCCGGTGGCCGTCTCGAGCGTGGTGACCTTGGCGGCCGGCGGCGCTGGCGACGCGGCCTGGGTGGCGGTCAGAGCGGCGAACAACAGCAGGATCATCGCATCGACTCCCTCTTCATCGAGGAGAGCGTATCCTACGCTTATTCCCGAGATGGCGCCATCGGGTGCAACCCTTTGGTAAACCTTGCGCGGCTAGACAGGCGATGTGGGGAAATGACGGTCGGCTGCAGCTTGCTGCGGTCCGGGAGCTATATTGTGGATGAGATGCCCGTCGAGACGACCCTGTATTCGCTCAGCGATCAGGCCCCCCAGCCTGAGGATCGCCGCGATGGCGACCGCCACCTCACCCTGTTCCGCGTCGGCACCATGCTGCTCGAGGGCCGCCGCGAGCTCTGCCTGATCAAGAACATCTCGGCCGGCGGGGCGATGCTCCGGCTTTATACCGGCGGGCTCAAGATCGGGCAGGCGCTGACGGTCGAGCTCAAATGCGGACAGCCGTTCTCGGGCAAGGTCGCCTGGGTGCGCGAGCCCAATGTCGGGCTCGAGTTCGAGCGGCCGATCGACGTCATCGCCATGCTCAGCCAGAGCGAGGATGGCCCCCGCCCGCGCATGCCGCGGATCGAGACCAGCAGCGGTGTCACCATCCGCGAGGGCGCGAGCATTCATCGCGGGCGCGCCTGCGACATCAGCCAGGGCGGGCTCAAGGTCGCGACCACGGTCGCCTTCCCGCGCAATGCCGAGGTGGTGGTGACCCTGCCGGGCCTCGCGCCGCAGCCGGCGGTGGTGCGCTGGACCGATGGCGGGTTCGCGGGGATCACCTTCAATCGCCTGCTGCCGCTCCCGACGCTGATCGAATGGCTGCAGCACCGGCGCGGAGAAAGCCGCGCCGCCTGAGGGCGACGCGGTCCTTCACTACCGAAAATCGGAACTCGCTTATTCGCCCGGCGAGTCGGGGGCGATCGGGGTCACCCAGCGCGAGGCTGCGACGCGCTCGCTGAGCGTCAGAGGCTTGGACGCAAGGCCCGGGCGGCGGAAGTCGGCGGTGACGCGCGGGCGCGGGGTCGGCACGTGACGGAGCAGGAGCTCGGGCGTCAGCGGGGTATGGAAGTTGATCCCCGCACGGGTGCCGCGAACCCAGATCACCTTGCCGGCGACGATCAGGTCACCGCGGCGAAAGCGGATCTCGGCGCCCTCGACCGGAAGCGAATCGGCCTCGACGAGCGCGCCGTCGGCCGACAGATTGCGCAGCTTCACGGCGAGCGACTGCCCGGAGAGCTCCACAAAGGCGGTCAGAAGGACGTTGGAACGCCGCTCGCGCCTGTTCTGAACCTGGGTGCTTTCATCCATGCCGGACAGAAGTAAGGCGATGAGGTAAAACTTCATTTAACGGGGGGGCATGCGAACGATTCTCCCAGCGGCATTCGGCATCGTCCTGTTTGCCTTTCTCGCGCTTACCGGCGGCGCCCTGTCGCCGGTCGATCGCGACATCGTCCTGTGGTGGGCGGCGTGGCGCGCGGGCGCGCCGCACGGGACCGAGGCGCTGGTGGTCTTCACGCAATTGGGGAGCGCGCCGTTCCTGCTGACGGTCACGCTCCTCGGCGCGCTCTGGGTGGCGCGGCGCGACGGGTGGCGCGAGGGTCTGCTGCTCGCCGGCACCGTGGTGGCGGGGCGGCTGGTAGAGGAAGGGCTGAAGCTCATTTTCGCGCGGCCCCGCCCGGGGTTCGACGCGCATCCGGTGATGGTTCACTCGAACAGTTTCCCGAGCGCGCACGCGGCGAACAGCATGGTGACCTTGCTGGCGCTTGCGCTGTGGCTCGTGCCCGAGCGGTGGCGGCGCCAGTCCGTGGTGGCGGCGGTGACCCTGAGCGTGATGATCGGCTCGACCCGGCCGATGCTCGGAGTGCACTGGCCGAGCGACGTGCTCGCGGGCTGGCTGTTCGGGATCGGCTGGGTGGCGGCGGCCTGGGCGCTCAGGACGCGCGGACGAAGCGCAGCATGAGGTTGTTGGCGGGCATGGCGCGGCGCTCGGCGAGCGTGAAGCCATGGGTCCGGGCCTGCTCGGCGAAGGCGGCGAGGTCGCGCAGGCCGTAGCGGGAATCGCGCTCCTTCAGCGCGGCGTCGAAGGCGAGGTTCGAGGGAGCGAGCGGCTGGCCCGGGACGCGCCACGGGCCGTAGAGGATCAGCGGGGCGCCGGGCGACAGGAGCCGCGCGGCGCCGGCGAGAAGGCCGGTCGAGGCCTCGGGCGGCGAAATGTGGACGAGATTGACCGCGAGGATCGCGTCGGCGTGGGTCAGCGGCCAGTCGGCGGCGAGCACGTCGAGCGCGAGCGGCGCGCGGAAATTGGGGGATCCTTCCTCCTCGCGATAGGCCGCGATCGAGGCGCGCGCCTCGGGATCGGGATCGGTCGGCTGCCAGGCGAGGTCGGGCAGCGCCTCGGCGAAATGGAGGGCATGCTCGCCGGTGCCGGCGGCGATCTCGAGGATCGTGCCGGTGGCGGGAAGCCAGTCGCGCAGCACGGCGAGGATCGGCTCGCGGTTGCGCAGCGCGGCGGGCGAGGAACGCTTCACCTGACCTTCGCGGTCGCGCGGGCGCGGCGTTCGCGGACGATCAGCCAGAGGAAGAGGCCGAAGGGACCGGCGAAGAAGGTCAGGAGCAGGATCGGCGCCTGGACCAGACGGCCGAAGCCCTTGGCGTCCGCATCGCGCGAGATCCACAGGCCGACGAAGAGGTCGAAGGCGAGATAATGGGTCCAGCCGACGACCACGCCGCCGTCGGTCGCGAAGATGCTGCGGATGCCCTCGATGCTCTGGAACGAAGCACCCGCCCCTGCCCCGCCCGGATCGACCGCGCCGGCGAGGAGAAGGGCCAAGAGGACGCTGTAGGTCAGGCACAGGAGGCCGACCCCGGCGAACAGGATGATCGAATAAATGGCCGGCCGCCGGGGAGCGAGGATGAGCAGCGCCCAGGCGACCAGCGCGAGGAGGTTGGTGAAGCCGAAGAGGCTCGCCCACATGGGGTCAGCGGTCTCCGACTTCGCTCGGGGTCGGGGCCTCGGCGGCGGCGGGCACCGGCTCCTTCCACGCGACGACGGGCTTCCTTGCCGCGAGCGTCTCGTCGAGGCGGCGGCGCGGCGCATGGTGCGGTGCGGACTTGAGGCTCTCGTCGCCTTCCTTGCAGCGTTCGGCGACCGAGCGCAGCGCCATGATGAACTGGTCGAGCGCGGCCTTGCTCTCGGTCTCGGTGGGTTCGACCAGCATCGCCCCGTGGACGACCAGCGGGAAATACATGGTCATCGGGTGGAAGCCCTCGTCGATCAGCGCCTTGGCGAGGTCGAGGGTCGAGACGCCGTCGGCGAAGCCCTTATCGCTGAACAGGGCTTCGTGCATGCAGGGACCCGAATGGGCGAAGGGCGCGTCGAGCACGTCCTCGAGGCTGCGCAGGATGTAGTTGGCGTTGAGGACCGCGTCCTCGGCCACCTGCTTGAGGCCATCGGCACCGTGGCTGAGGATGTAGCTCAAGGCGCGGGTGAACATGCCCATCTGCCCGTGGAAGGCGGTCATTCGGCCGAAGCTCTGCAGCTTTCCGCCGAAATGCTCCTCGGCGAAGGCGTCGGCCTGTTCTTCCTCGATCAGGTGGACGACGCCGTCGGCGGTCCGCGCGGTGTAGGGCAGCGGGGCGAAGGGCGAGAGCGCTTCCGACAGGACCACCGGGCCCGAGCCCGGACCGCCGCCGCCGTGCGGGGTCGAGAAGGTCTTGTGAAGGTTGATGTGCATCGCGTCGACGCCGAGATCGCCCGGACGGACCTTGCCGACAATCGCGTTGAAGTTGGCGCCGTCGCAATAGACGAAGCCGCCCGCCGCATGGACCGCGTCGCTGATCGCCTTCATGTCGGGCTCGAACAGGCCGCAGGTGTTGGGGTTGGTGATCATCACCGCGGCGACGTCGGGGCCGAGGCGCGCCTTCAGCGCCTCGAGATCGACCCGGCCTTCCGGCGTGGCGGGGATGTTCTCGACCTTGTAGCCGGCGAAGGCCGCCGTCGCGGGATTGGTGCCGTGCGCGCTCTCGGGCACCAGCACCACCGAGCGCGCGTCCCCGCGTGCCTCGAGCGCGGCCCGGATGCACAGGATCCCGCACAGCTCTCCGTGGGCGCCCGCCTTGGGGCTCATCGCGACGCCGTGCATGCCGGTCAGGTCGATCAGCCAGAAGGCGAGTTCGTTGATGAGCTCGAGCGCGCCCTGCACCGTCTCGCGCGGGGCGAGCGGGTGGATGTCGGCGAAGCCCGGAAGCCGGGCCATCTTCTCGTTCAGGCGCGGATTGTGCTTCATCGTGCACGAACCGAGCGGAAACAGGCCGAGGTCGATCGCGTAATTCTGGCGCGACAGGCGGGTGTAGTGACGGACGGTCTCGGGCTCGCTGAGACCGGGAAGGCCGATCGGGTCCGACCGGAGCAGCGACGCGATTCCGCCCGTGGACTTGTCGGCGGGGGCGATGTCGACGCCGGTGGTCTGGGTGTCGCCGATCTCGAAGATCAGCGCTTCCTCGAGCATCAGCGCGCGGTTGCCGGTGACGGTGCCGGTATCGGTCGCGCCGGCGACAGGGGTGGTGGGCTTCCAGCCGCTCTGGTTGATGGTCACTTGACTGCCTCCGTCAGCGCCTTCGCCAGCGCATCGATATCCTCGTCGGTCGCGGTTTCGGTGACCGCCACGACCAGCCCGTTCGAAAGGGACGCCTCGTCCGGGTAGAGCCGGCCGAGCGACACCCCGCCGAGCACGCCGCGCTCGACCATCCGGTGAACCGCCGGGCGGGCCTCGACCGGAAGCTCGAGGGTGAATTCGTTGAAGAAGAGGTCGTTCACCAGCCTGACGCCGGGGATGGCGGCGAGCTTGTCGGCGGCGACCCGCGCCCTGGCGTGGTTGAGCTCGGCCAGTTGGCGCAGCCCCTTCTCGCCGAGCAGGGTCATGTGGATCGAGAAGGCCAGCGCGCACAGCCCCGAGTTGGTACAGATGTTGCTGGTCGCCTTCTCGCGCCGGATGTGCTGCTCGCGGGTCGAGAGGGTGAGGACGAAGCCGCGCTTGCCGTCGGCGTCGATGGTCTCGCCCGCGATCCGGCCGGGCATCTGGCGGATATGCTTTTCGCGGCAGGCGAACAGGCCGACATAGGGGCCGCCGAAATTGAGGCCGACGCCGATCGACTGGCCTTCGCCGACCACGATGTCGGCGCCCATCTCGCCCGGGCTCTTGAGGAGGCCGAGGGCGACAGGCTCGGTCACGACGACGATCAGCAGCGCGCCCTTGGCGTGCGCGGCGTCGGCGAGCGGCTGCAGGTCGGCGACGCGGCCGAGGATGTCGGGATACTGGACGACGACCGCGCTGGTCTCGCCGTCGATGCGCGCGGCGAGATCGTCGAGGTCGGTCGTGGGCGAGAGTTCGGGTGCTGCCGTCTCGAGCGTGTCGCCAGTGAACTTCGCCATGGTCTTGCAGACCGAGACGTAATGCGGGTGAAGGCCGCTCGAGATGAGGGTCTTGGCCTTGCGGCTGATGCGGCGGGCCATGCCGATCGCTTCCCAGCAGGCGGTCGAGCCGTCGTACATCGAGGCGTTGGCAACCTCGCAGCCCATCAGGCGCGCGACCTGGCTCTGGAATTCGAACAGGACCTGGAGCGTGCCTTGCGCGATCTCGGGCTGGTAGGGCGTGTAGGCGGTCAGGAATTCGCCGCGCTGGATCAGGTGATCGACACTGGCGGGGACATGGTGCTTGTAGGCGCCGCAGCCAAGGAAGAAGGGCACCTCGCCCGCGGGCACGTTCTTGCGTGCGAGCGCCGACAGGTGGCGCTCGACCTGGAGCTCGCTGGCATGCAGCGGAAGGTCGCGGATCGGGCCGTCGAGACGGGCCTCTTCCGGGACGTCGCGGAACAGCTCGTCGACGTGGGCGACGCCGATCGTGTCGAGCATCGCCGAACGATCGGCATCGGAGAGCGGCAAGTAGCGCATCTAGGGCTTTCTCATGGTGAAGCGGAGACGGACGTAATCGGCGGTGGGGTTGCCGTGGCGGCGGGCGACGGCGGCGGCGATGGCGGGGCGTTGATCCTGCGGAACCTCGGCACGGTCGAGCCACCCCTTGCGGAAGGCGAGAACCCAGCCCTCGACGCCATGCTCGAGTTCGGTCGGTCGGTCGATCAGCTCGGCATCGACGTCGCGGAAACCGACGCTTTCGTAGAGCTCGGTGAATTCCTCGGGCGTCGGATACCAGTTGGCGGCATAGGTCGGCGGGCCGAAGCCTCGGGCGACGAGCTCGTCATCGAGGTGCCGGCGAAGCGTGGCGAGATTGCCCGCGCCACCCATCTCGCCGACGAAACGGCCGCCGGGCTTGAGCGCGAACCAGATGGCGCGGGCGGCGCGCTGCTTGTCGAGCACCCAGTGGAGGGTGGCGTTCGAGAAAGCGGCGTCGAAGGCTTCGGAAAAGCGCAGATCGGCGACGTCCATCAGCCGGGCGTCGAGCCCCTTGGCCCGCGCCGAACCGATCATCGACAGATTGTTGTCGATCCCCACCACCTCGGCGCCGGCGTCCTTGATCTTGAGCGTCAGCGTGCCGTCGCCGCAGCCGACGTCGAGGATGCTCTCGCCCGGCTGCGGGGCGAGGAGCTCTAGCGCGGCCTGGCCGAGCGCGGGGACGAAGCCGCCGTAGCGGGCATAGTCGGCCGCGTTCCAGTCGGAGGTGGAGAGGATGGTGGTCATGCGAAGCACCCCAACCCATCGTTCGTGCTGAGCGAAGTCGAAGCACGCTTGCGCCAGCGCCCTTCGACTTCGCTCAGGGCGAACGAGGTTGGGGAAAGGCTCAAAGCGTCTCGACCCAGGCGCGGTAGGCGGCTTCGTCCATCAGGCCGTCGAGCTCGGACGGGTTTGACAGGCGGAGCTTGAAGAACCAGCCTTCGCCCTCGGGATCGGTATTGATGACCGAGGGGTCGTCGGCGATCGCCGGATTGGCTTCGACGACTTCACCGCTTGCGGGGGCGTAGACGTCGCTCGCCGCCTTGACCGATTCGACCACCGCGGCGTCGCCGCCCTTGGTCAGCTGCTTGCCGGCCTCGGGTGCCTCGGCGAAGACGATGTCGCCGAGCTGGCTCTGCGCATGGTCGGTGATCCCGACGGTGGCGGTGTCGCCCTCGACGCGGATCCACTCGTGTTCCTTGGTGAAGTGGAGGCTCATGCGGTTTTCCCCTTGCGATGGTAATTGTGCGGAACGAACGGAAGCCTGGCGACGGCGGCGCTGAAGAGCTTGCCGCGCTGCTCGAGAGTGAGGGCGGTGCCGGGCTCGGCGAGATGGGTCGCGACATAGCCCATGCCGATCGGCGCTTCGAGGCTCGGCGAGAAGCCACCGCTTGTGACCCGGCCGACCTCATTGCCCTCGACGTCGAGGATGCGGGCACCCTCACGGACCGGCTGGCGCCCCTCGACGGTGAAGCCGACGCGCCTGGTGATCGCGCCCTGCTCGAGCTCGGCGAGGATGCGGTCGGACCCGGCGAACCCGCCCTCGGCGCGGCGACGCTTGTTGATCGCGAACAGGAGGTCGGCGGCGACCGGCGTGGTCGTCTCGTCAAGGTCGTGGCCGTAGAGCGGAAGGCCGGCTTCGAGCCGGAGCGAGTCGCGCGCGCCAAGACCGATCGGGCGGACCCGCTCGTCGGCAAGGAGAAGGTCGGCGATCGCATCGGCGGCGGACGCCGGGATCGAGATCTCGACCCCGTCCTCGCCGGTGTAGCCCGAGCGGCTGATCCACGCCTGGACCCCGCCGAGGTCGAAGGCACCGGCCTGCATGAAGCCGAGTTCCGACACGCCCGGCGCGTGGGCCGCAATCACTGCCACCGCATCGGGGCCCTGCAGCGCGAGCAGCGCCTGGTCGGCGAGATAGGTGAAGGCGAGACCGGCGGCGCGGAGCACGTCCATGTCGCCATGCTTGGTCGCGCCGTTGACCACCAGATACCAGCCGTCGGGCCGCTTCGTGATCATCAGGTCGTCGACGATCCCGCCTGTCGGGTTGAGAAGCAGGCTGTATTTCGGCCGCGCCTCGCTCATCGCCTGCAGATCGCCGGGAAGCAACGTCTCGAGCGTCGCGGTCGCGTCGAGCGGCACGATAAGCTGGCCCATGTGGCTGACGTCGAACAGGCCGGCGTGGCTCCGCGTCCAGCGGTGCTCGGCGATGATGCCCTCATATTGGACGGGCATGTGATAGCCCGCGAAGGGCACCATCCGGCCGTTACGGGCGCGATGCCAGGCATCGAGGGGCAAGGTGGCAAGTTCGGTGTCGGGGACGTCGGCCAAGGCAAGCTCCGAAAGGTTCGGCCCTCCCCCTCGTCGCCATTGCGACTCGCGGAAAAAGCGCACGAACCCCCGTCTGTCGCTTTGGACCTGAGAGCTTTCCCCCGGTGACCCGGGGTTACCCCTTCGGCGGCCACGACCGGAGCCGCAGCACTTTCCAGACAGCCTCGACCAACGCGCGGTCCTTTTGCCTGAGAGATTCCGGGGGCGGTTGCTCCTTCGGCGCCCTGGTCGAGCCAGGGCCTCTCCCGCGCGAGTCGCCCGGCGTTGCCGCCGGACTGGCTGGCTCCGGCTCTAGAGGGGGCGTCCCCCAAGTCAACGCGCCTTGAGGCCAGGGGTGAAGATTACACTTCGGGCCGTGCTGTGATAGGCTCCGGCGCGCATTGTCAGGGGGATTGATCGATGCGTCACATGAAGCTGCTGCTTGCCACCACGCTCGCGCTCGGCGCGGCGATGCCGGTGCGCGCCGACACCATCTGCGAATGGATGGATTTCGCTCGCAAGGCGCTGCCCGACCGACCGCCTCAGGGCCAGTTGACCATGATCCGCGACGGCCAGGGCGACCATAGCGAGACCAAGGTCGCACTCGCCATGTTCGAGGCGCTGAACGCGATCGACCATCGCTACAAGAGCTATGTCGGAATGCCCGTCGGATCGGCTGCCGCAGACCAGCAAACCGCGGCAATGACCGCGGCGACCGAAGTCCTGCTCAGGCTCGCGCCCGGCAACAGGACCGCGGTGCAGGAAAGCTATGATCTCGCGTTGGCGGGAGTGGCGGAGGGGCAGGCCAAGGCCGACGCCATCGCGATCGGCAAGCAGGCGGCCGCCGCCGTGCTCGCGCTCCCCGATATCGATGCCAGGGTGAAGCAGGCCGACTATCGGCCGCTGACCACGCCCGGCCAATGGGTGCCGACCGCCCTGCCCGTGCTCGGTCCCTACACGGTCGCCTACCGGCCATGGATCCTGACGAGCGCGAGCGAAGTGAGGCCCCCTGCCCCGCCGGCGCTCACCAGTGCCCGCTACGCCACGGACCTCGAGGAAGTGCGCCGACTCGGCGCGATGAACAGCAAGGAGCGGACGTCGACCCAGACACTGATGGCGCGCTACCGCATCAACAGCGACGAAATGCCGGCGCTCAGGGAGATGATGGACCAGCAGGGGCGGCGGCTGGTCGACAATGCCCGCGCCTTCGCCCTCTACGACATGGTCGGGGACGACGCCGGGATGGCGATGGCGGACGGCAAGCTCCACTATAATTTCTGGCGGCCGATCACCGCGATCCGCAATGCCGACAAGGACGATAACCCCGCGACGAGCATGGATTCCGGGTGGGTGCCGCTCATCAATACGCCGATGCATCCCGAATATCCGTGCGGCCACTGCATCGGTGCCGGTGCGACCGCCGAGCTAATGACCGCGCTCGGCGGAAAGAAGCCGGCCTGGGGCGTCCGGATCGCAAGCGGCTCGCTCGGCACCTCGGCGGTGCAGGTGACCCCCGACTGGGACGAGTGGGCGCGGCAGGTCAGCTTCTCGCGGACGCTGGGCGGCGTCCACTACCGCTTCAGCAACGAGGCGGGCGAGGCGATGGGGCGCAAGGTTGCAAGGCTCGGGCTCGAGCGCGTGCTGCAACCGTTGCCGGCGGCCGAGGTCCGGCCCGCCTCCTAGCGGGTGGCGTTGTAGCGGAGCTGGTCGGGGGTCAGCTGGAAGCCGACGAGCTGCTCGAAGGTCGCATTGGCGACGGCCGAGCGGATCCGCGGATCGGTCAGCGGATCGACCGCGGCGTCGGCGTCCCCGGGCTTGCGCTCGCGGGTCAGCTCGCGCTGGATGTCGGCCGGGAGCGCCACTGCCGAGCGGAGCACGCGGACGGTCGCCTGGCTGTTGGTCTGCGCGCGCTGCGAACCGGCCGGGAAGTTGAGCGCCACCGCGCCGACCTTCTTGGCGACGAGGTTGGTCCCGCCCTGCACCGCGACGGCGAAGAAGGGCAGCACGACCTGGCGCGCGGGGCCGGCATCGCGGCGGGTCGCGACGACGTCGAAGGTCGCGGTGCTGACGACGTTCTGTGCGTCCTCGCCGCATTGCGAGCGCAGGTTGGTGATGGTGGCGACCACGTCGATCGCGCGGCTGTCGCGGCTGGTCGCGGGATCGAACAGGGTGACGTCACCGGTCGCGGCGGGAATCGCGACCTGCGGGCAGCCGGTGCGGGTCACGTAGACCCCGCCGTCGGCGATGCGCGGGCCGTTCGAGCAGCCGGCGAGCGCCAGAGCGATGAGGGCGGTGGCGGCGGGCGCCTTGAGGCGAGCAAGCGACTTCGTCATGGGACAAGGCTCATAGGAAGGCCCTTCTCTCCTAGCAAGCGATGGCTTACATGGCCGCCATGCTCGAAGGCCTTACGCCCGCCCACCTGATCATCGCTGCGCCGCGCGGTTTCTGCGCCGGCGTGGAGCGCGCCATCCGGATCGTCGAGCTCGCGCTCGAGCGCTACGGCGCGCCGGTCTATGTCCGCCACGAAATCGTCCACAACAAATATGTGGTCGACCGGCTGAAGGCGATGGGCGCGGTCTTCGTCAAAGAAGTGAGCGAGGTGCCCGACGGCGTGCCGGTGGTCTTCTCGGCGCATGGCGTGCCCAAGACGGTGCCGGCCGAGGCGCGCGACCGCGGGCTCGATTATCTCGACGCGACCTGTCCGCTGGTCAGCAAGGTGCACCGCCAGGCGCAGCGGCTGATCGAGGCCGGGCGGCATATCGTGTTCATCGGCCATGCCGGACATCCCGAGGTGATCGGCACCTTCGGGCAGGTGCCGGCGGGCGCGATGACCCTGGTCGAGACCGAGGAGGATGTGGCGACGCTCAGCGTCCCCGATCCCGAGAACCTCGCCTTCCTCACCCAGACGACGCTGTCGGTCGACGATACGGCTGCGATCGTCGCGGCGCTTCACGAGCGCTTCCCGGCGATCAAGGCGCCGCGCGGCGAGGACATCTGCTACGCGACCTCGAACCGGCAGGCGGCGGTCAAGGCGATCGTGCCCAAGGTCGAGAAGATGCTGGTGATCGGCGCGCCGAACAGTTCGAACTCGCTGCGGCTGGCCGAAGTCGCCGAGCGCGAAGGGGTGCCGGCGCGGCTCATCCAGCGCGCGGTCGAGATCGACTGGGAGTGGCTGGGCAAGCCCAAGGCGATCGGGCTGACCGCCGGGGCGAGCGCGCCCGAAGTGCTGGTCGACGAGGTGATCGAGGCGCTGAGCGAGCGGTTCCTCCTGACGACCGAGGAAGCCGAGCACGTTCCCGAGGGACTGACCTTCAAGCTGCCGCGCGAACTGGTCGCGTGAAGCCGGATCCCGTCGACCTCCCGAAGGTCGAGATGTTCACCGACGGCGCCTGCAAGGGCAATCCGGGCCCGGGCGGCTGGGGCGTCCTCATCCGAATGGGTGCGCGCGAGAAGGAATTGTCGGGGGCCGAGAATCCCTCGACCAACAACCGGATGGAACTCATGGCCGCGATCGAGGGGCTGAACGCGCTCACCCGGCCGTGTCACGTCACGCTCTCGACCGACAGCATGTATGTCCGCGACGGCATCACCAAGTGGGTCCACAACTGGCGCCGCAACGGCTGGCGGACGAGCGACAAGAAGCCGGTCAAGAATGCCGAGCTGTGGCAGGCCCTGTGCGAGGCGACCGAGCGGCACCGGATCGAGTGGAAGTGGGTCAAGGGCCACGCCGGCCATGCCGAGAACGAACGCGCCGACCAGCTTGCCTGCGCGGCGGCGGCGACGGTCCGGGCCTAGCGCAAGCGGGCCGGGTCGTAGGTGGCCGGATCGACCCCGGCCGGAATGTCGCCCGACCCGAGGATCAGCGCGGCGCCGAGCTGCGCGGCGGCGGGCGCGGTCTGGATCCCGAAACCCCCCTGCCCCACGCACCAGAAGAAACCGGGCTCGTCCGGGTCGAAGCCGATCGCGGGGACGCGGTCGGGGGTGAAGGTGCGAAGGCCCGCCCAGCGCCGCTCGACGGCCTCGATGCGCCAGTCGACGACTTCGCCGAAGCGGTGGATGGCGGTGGCGACGTCGATCTCCTCGGGCGCGGCATCGCACGGCTCGCCGTCGATCTCGTCATGCGGGCTGAGCCACAACGAGCGGTCGCCCGCGCCCTTGAAGTAGAAGCTCTCGTCGGCGCCAATGACGAGGGGCAGGTCGCGCAGGCCGTCGCGGTCGACCCGCAGCTGGACCATCGTCCGGCGCTTGGGGGACAGGCCGAGGGGAGCGACGCCGCAGGCGCGGGCGACCGCATCGCCCCAGGCGCCGGCGGCATCGACGATGAGGTCGGCGGTGATCCGGCTTCCGTCTTCGAGCGCGACTGCCCAGGCGCTGCCCTGCCGGATCGCGCCGACGAGACGGCTGCGGGGGCGAACCTCGGTCCCGGCGCGGCGGGCGGCGGCGAGCTGGTCGGCGTGGAGCCGCGCGACGTCGATGTCGGCGAGGCCCGGCTCATAGGCGCCGTGGGTCCAGGAGGGCCGGAGCCCATTTAAGCGCTCCTCCAGATCGGATCGATCAAGCGGGGTAGCGACGACGCCGTCGACCAGTTCGACGGCCATGTCGTCGCGCGCGAGGTGGATCGCGCCGCGCGGGGCAAGGTAGCCGCCTGCCTCGAGCATCGACCGGCTGGCGCGCGACAAGGGGGCGACCAGCGGCCCGCCATAGCCCTCGTGCCAGAAGGCCGCCGACCGGCCGGTCGAATGATAGCCCGGCTGATCCTCGGCCTCGATCAACAGGATAGTCCGCCCGTCACCCAGCGCGGCGGCGAGGCCGGCCCCGGCGATCCCGCCGCCGACGATCAGGATATCGACCTTTGTCATTCGTCGCGGCGGTTACGTCTTCGAAAGGCCTTTCGTCCAGTCTCTGCCTTATGTCGGTGAACGGACACACGAAGGCCAAGGTTCGCCGAACCATATCTTAACCATTTTGGCCGATCAGTGCGGCGTTCGAAGTTTTTCCTACGCCAAGTCGAGGAAGGGGCGGAAGTCGCCATGGATGTGAAGAAGATCGCGCTGCTGGTTGGAGCGCTGCTGATTGCGGCGGTGACGGCCGTGATGGCCAAGAATATGTTCACCGGTGCCTCGGCGCCCGAGGCCCAGGCGGCCGCGGTTCCGCAGGGTCCGAAGATTCTGGTGGCCAAGAAGCCCCTCCCCGTCGGCACGATCGTCGACGCGGAGAGCTTCACCTTCCAGCCCTGGCCGCAGGAGCTCATGCAGAGCGCCTATTACACGGACGGTGCGCCGGACGCGGACGCGAGCAAGCTGATCGGCATGGTGGTGCGCAACGCCATCACCGCCGGCCAGCCGCTGACCCGCGGCACGCTCGTCGGCCCGCAGGACCGCGGCTTCCTCGCCGCGGCGCTGAGCCCGGGCATGCGCGCCATCACCGTTCCGGTCACCGACTCGACCAGCGTGGCGGGCTTCATCTTCCCGGGCGACCGGGTCGACATGGTCCTGACCCAGTCGGTCACGGGCGGCGGCGACGGTCCCCCGCTCAAGGTCTCCGAGACGATCATCCGCAACCTGCGCGTGCTCGCCACCGACCAGCGCACCGACAGCAAGGGCGAGGACGGCAAGCCGGTCGTCAAGAGCTTCGCCAACGTGACCCTCGAGGTGACGCCGAAGATCGCCGAGAAGATCGCGGTGGCGCAGAGCCTCGGCCAGCTGAGCCTCGCGCTCCGCAGCCTGGCCGACAACAGCGCCGACCTCGAACGGATGGTCGCCAGCGGCCAGGTCAAGGTCCCGGCGGGCACCAATCCGGCGGACGAGCGCAAGATGCTGCTGCAGATCGCCAACCAGCCGATCGACTCGACCCCGACCTATGCCACCGGCGGCGACGTGTCGCGCTTCCAGCGCCGCACCGTGCCGGCCAAGGAAGGCGTCAGCCCGACGCTGGCCGCGGCCCAGCAGGGCGCCGAGGCACTGCGCGAAATGAGCCGCAACCTGTCTGGTGGCGGCCGTGGCTACCCGGGGGGGCAGTCGGCCAACGCCGCACCGAGCGGACCGGTGGTCCGTGTCGCCCGCGGCAACAACGTCAGCTTCGTTCCAGTGGGGGCTCGCTAACATGAGCAAGGTTATCAATCGCAAGGGCGGAGTGGCTTCGGCCTTCGCCGCCCTGGCCCTCGGCGTCTCGACGCTGAGCCTGGCCGCCACCCCCGCCGCCGCGCAGCCGATGGCCGCGCGTCCGTCGGAGACCCTCAACCTCTCGCAGAACACCGGCACCATGGTGCGGCTGTCGGCGCCGATGAGCGACCTGTTCGTCGCCAACGACGCGATCGCCGACGTCCAGGTCCGCTCGTCGAACCAGCTCTACATCTTCGGCAAGGCCCGGGGCGAGACGACGGTGTATGCGACCGACAAGTCGGGCCGGGTGGTCTATGCCGCCAACGTCCGGGTCGGGAACAACATCAGCTCGGTCGACGAGATGCTGCGGATGGCGATGCCCGAGGCCGCGGTCCAGGCGACCCCGATGAACAACCTCGTGCTGCTGACCGGCACCGTGGCGTCGCCCGACGACGCCGCCGAGGCCGCCCGCCTCGTCCAGGCCTATGTCGGCGAGGGAACGCAGGTGGTCAGTCGGCTGCGCACCGCGGTGCCGCTCCAGGTCACGCTCAAGGTCAAGATCGCCGAAGTGAACCGTTCGGTGCTCAAGCAGGTCGGGTTCAACCTGCTCGGCGGCAACAACAGCGGCTTCTCGATCGCGCAGGGCGACGGGATCTACATCCCGCCGGTCGGCAGCGGCGACACGACCAACGGCAACGACGCGGGCAAGATCATCCGCGGCGCGCTGGGCACCACGCTGGGCCTCAGGAAGAACATCTTGGGCCTCGACATCATCGGCCGCCTCCAGCTCGCCGAGACCGACGGTCTCGTCACCACGCTGGCCGAGCCGAACCTGACGGCCCTGTCGGGCGAAACCGCCAGCTTCCTCGCCGGCGGCGAGTTCCCGATCCCGGTCAGCCAGGGTGTCGGCGGTGCGATCACGATCGAGTACAAGCAATATGGCGTGGGCCTCGCCTTCACGCCGATCGTGCTGGCCGATGGCCGGATCTCGATGCGCGTCCGCCCCGAAGTGAGCGAGCTCAGCAACGAGGGCAGCCTCCGCCTCAACGGCTTCGAGGTTCCCGCGCTGACCACCCGCCGCGCCGAGACGACGGTCGAGCTCGGCTCGGGCCAGAGCTTCATGCTCGCCGGCCTGCTGCGCGCCTCGAACGCCAATTCGATCGAGAAGGCGCCGTTCCTCGGCGACCTGCCGATCCTCGGCACGCTGTTCCGCTCGAAGAACTTCCGCAAGTCGGAGACCGAGCTGGTGATCATCGTCACGCCGTACCTGGTGCGGCCGGTGAACGGGCAGCTCGCGACCCCGGTCGATGGCTATCGCACGCCGCGCGACGGCACGAGCACCTTCGAGGGCCAGACCTTCAACGGTGTGTCGGGTCCGCGCCCGGTCGCGATCGCCCCGCGCCCCGGCATGGCCGTCGGCGCCGGTGCCAGCACCGCCGTGACGGCCGCTCCGGCGCCCGTCGCCGCCCCCGGCTTCAAGCTGTGACCTCCGAGCCCAAGGACGTTCCCATGACGAACAAGCTTTCCTTCCTGCTCCTCGCCTCGGCCGCGCTGGCCGGGTGCCAGGTCCATCGCGGGGTCGACGAACCGGCCCGCGGGCTGGCGGCGGTCAACACCCCCGTGGTGAGCCGCGCCGACTACACCTTCGATGCGGCCGCGCCGGGCGGCAACCTCGATCCGACCGAGGCCGCGCGCCTCGACG
Source organism: Sphingomonas rosea (assembly GCF_039538065.1). Classification (NCBI taxonomy): domain Bacteria; kingdom Pseudomonadati; phylum Pseudomonadota; class Alphaproteobacteria; order Sphingomonadales; family Sphingomonadaceae; genus Sphingomonas; species Sphingomonas rosea. Next base: position 1,650,265 of record NZ_BAABBR010000001.1, on the reverse strand, counting down.
GCTGGTTCCGCGGGCTCGTCCTCGGCTACGGAGACACGGTCACGGTGGACGGCCCCTACGCCGGTGCCGCCCGCGCCGACGTCGCCCGGGTCGCGGGCCGCTACGGCCTGCTGGTCTCCGACGGCGCGCCGGTCACCGCCGGGGCGATCCCGCCGGGTGCCGTGCGCGTGGTCGTCAGCCGTACCCGCGCCGACGTGCCGGGCTGCCCTAACTGGTCGCGGCCGAGCAATCCCAACTACAATAACGAGCTGATGAGCAACTTCGGCTGCGGCGTGAACGCGAACCTCGCGGCCATGGTCGCCAATCCGAACGACCTCGTCAGCGGCCGCGACGCCGGCGTCATCGACCCGCGCACCGGCACCCGCGCCATCGAGTCCTACCGTTCGCAGAAGCCGACCGGTGAAAAGGGTCTCATGGACATCAACACCAAGTCGTCGGGAGGCAATTGATGAACGCCCCTTTCCAGGCCCGCGCGGGCTTGCGTGATCCCTTCACCGCCTTCGTCTGCGACGATGCGACCGCCGACATGCTGCGTCCGGTCGCGGTCGAGCACGGCTGGAGCCCGGAGAAGGTCAACAAGGGCGGGCTGCGCAACGCGGTCCAGTCCCTGTCGGTCTCGGCGTCCCCGAACATCCTGTTCGTCGACCTCAGCGAGTCGGCCGATCCGCTGAACGACATCAACGCGCTGGCGGAAGTCTGCGAGCCGGGCACGATCGTGATCGCCGCCGGTGCCGTCAACGACGTGCGCCTCTATCGCGACCTCCTCGCGAGCGGTATCCACGACTATCTGCTCAAGCCGTTCAACGTCGACCAGCTGCGTGACACCTTCGCCAATGCCCAGATGATCCTGTCGGGTCCGCGGGGCGAGGCGCAGGCCGACAAGCCGCACGTCATGGCGGCGGTGGTCGGCGTGCGCGGCGGCGTCGGGGCCTCGACCGTGGCGACCAGCCTCGCCTGGATGCTCGGCTCGCGCGCGCAGCGTTCGACCGCGCTCCTCGACCTCGACATCCACTTCGGCACCGGTGCGCTGGCGCTCGACCTCGAACCCGGCCGCGGCCTCACCGACGCGATCGAGAACCCGAGCCGCATCGACGGCCTGTTCATCGAGCGCGCCATGGTCCGCTGCAACGAGCGGCTCTCGGTCCTGTCGGCCGAGGCGCCGATCAACACGCCGCTGATCACCGACGGCACCGCGTTCTTCCAGCTCCAGGAAGAGATGCGCAACGCGTTCGAATCGACGGTCTGCGACCTCCCGCGCCACATGCTGATCCAGTATCCGCACATGGTGCACGATGCCCATGTGGCGGTGGTGGTGAGCGAGCTGACGCTGGCGGCGACCCGCGACACGATCCGGATCCTCGCCTGGCTCAAGAGCAACGCGCCGCAGACCAAGGTCATCGTGGTCGCCAACCGGGTCCCCTCGGGCGGCGCGCTGGAGATCAGCCGCAAGGACTTCGAGCAGTCGATCGAACGCAAGGTCGACATCGTGATCGGCGAGGACGGCAAGACCGCCGCGCAGGCCGCCAAGCTCGGCAAGCCGGTCGCGGAAATCGCCAGCGGCAAGTCGGCGGCGCCCTACACCCAGCTGTGCAACATGGTGCTGAGCCATGCGACCGAGGACGGCGCGGCCGACCTCGGCAAGCCGGCGGCTTCGGGCGGCAGCAAGAACATCGTCGACAGCCTGAAGTCGATGCTGGCCAAGAACCCCAAGGCGGCGGCGGCCGCCTGAGGCGGTCGTCACCCGATTGATCGAACGAGTTTGAGGAACGGCGAATGTCGATGATGCTTCTGCTGCTTGGCCTGGGCCTCTTCGGAACGCTCGCGCTTGGCGTCTTCGCCTTCTCCGGCCCGAGCGCCGGCAAGGCGACCAAGCGCCGCCTCGAACTGATCAAGGAGCGGCATGCCGAGGGCAATCTGGCGGCCAACGCCAATGCCCAGATCCGCAAGCTCTTTGCCAAGAACCAGAGTGGCAGGGTCGAAGGCTTCTTCTCGACGCTGGTGCCCAAGCCCGCGATCATGCGGCAGCGTCTCGAGCGGACCGGCAAGAACATCACGCTCGGCCGCTATGCGATGGTCAGCGCGGGGATCGTGGTGCTGGTGGCGGGCGGCATGCTCTTCAAGGGCGCGCCGGTGATGCTGTCGCTGCTGTTCGGCCTGTTCCTCGGGATCGGCCTGCCGCACTTCGTCGTCAGCAAGATGATCACGCGCCGGTTGAAGAGCTTCAACGCCAACTTCCCCGACGCGATCGAGCTGATGGTCCGCGGCCTGCGCTCGGGCCTTCCGATCACCGAGACGCTGAGCGTCGTCGGTGGGGAACTCCCCGGCCCGGTCGGCTTCGAATTCCGCACCGTCGGCGACAAGATGAAGATCGGCCGGACGATGGAATCGGCGCTCCAAGACACCGCCGACCGCCTCGGCACGCCCGAATTCCAGTTCTTCGTCATCACGCTGGCGATCCAGCGCGAGACCGGCGGCAACCTGGCGGAAACGCTCAGCAACCTTGCCGACGTGCTCCGCAAGCGCGCGCAGATGAAGCTCAAGATCAAGGCGATGAGCTCGGAAGCCAAGGCCTCGGCGATGATCGTCGGCGCCCTGCCCTTCATCGTGTTCACGCTCGTCTACCTGCTCAACCCCAACTACATGGGCGGCTTCTTCGTCGAGCAGCGCCTCATCGTCGCCGGCATTGGCGCCCTCGTCTGGATGGGCATCGGCGTCGCCATCATGGCCAAGATGGTCAACTTCGAGATCTAGGGGCGTAAAGAACCATGGCACCCGTAGCCTCCGGGCCTACTCTCCTCGGCGTCGACGTCATCTGGGTCGCGACCCTGCTGACCGCGGTCGCCACCATGGCGGTCCTCGTCGCCATCTACGCCGCGACCACCGCGCGCGATCCGATGGCGCGGCGCGTCAAGGCGCTCAACGAGCGGCGCGAGCAGCTCAAGGCGGGTATCGTCGCCTCGACCAACAAGCGCAAGAAGCTCACCAACAAGAACGAGGCGGCCGACAAGGTCCGCGGCATCCTGTCGAGTTTCAAGCTCATTCAGGATTCGCAGCTCCAGTCGATCCAGGGCAAACTGCTCCAGGCCGGCATCCGGACCAAGGACCTCGCCTTCTTCATCATCTTCGGCCGGCTGGTCATGCCGGTGATGCTGGGCGGCTTCGCAATCGTCGCGGTCTACGTGATGGACGCCTTCCCCGACTGGGGCGCCTTCAAGCGCTATGCGCTCGTCGCCGTCACCCTGATCGGCAGCTACAAGGCGCCGGACCTGTGGCTCAAGAACCGGATCAACAAGCGCAGCGCCGCGATCCGCAAGGGCCTCCCCGACGCGCTCGACCTGCTGGTCATCTGCGCCGAGGCGGGTCTCACCGTCGACGCCGCCTTCGGCCGTGTCGCGCGCGAACTGGGCAAGGCCTATCCGGAGCTCGGCGACGAGTTCGGCCTGACCGCGATCGAGCTGGGCTTCCTCAACGAGCGGCGCATGGCGTTCGACAACCTCGCCCAGCGCGTCGACCTCGAAGCGGTGCGCGGGGTGGTCACGACCATGATCCAGACCGAGAAATACGGTACGCCGCTGGCATCGGCGCTGCGCGTCCTCTCGGCCGAATTCCGCAACGAGCGCATGATGCGCGCCGAGGAAAAGGCCGCGCGCCTGCCGGCGATCATGACCGTTCCGCTCATTCTCTTCATTCTGCCGGTGCTGTTCGTCGTGATCCTTGGCCCCGCGGCCTGCTCGATCAGCGACAGCGTGATCGGCGGCGGCGGCAAGTAAAACCGCCAAAAAGTTCCGGAGTGGGCCGGGCACGAGGGCGGTCGATGGGGAACCATCGGCCGCCCTTTTCGTCTGTCATCGTTACGCAGACGCGATAAAACGATGAGGGACGTGATGACCGAATTTACCACCGACCAGTGGGTGATCCTCGGCCTGGTGTTCGTGCTTGGCCTGTTGGTCGGCATGTGGGCGACCAGCGGCGGACGCCGCAAGTGGAAGACCCGCTACAACGAGGAGCTGACGCAGCGCAAAGCGCTCGACACCCGCCTCAAGGAGCGCGAGACCCACTGGACGACGCAGGAGCAGGAGTGGCGCGAGCGTGACGCCCGCCGCGAGGAAGAACTCCGCAATCGTCCGACCGTCGCTCCGGTCGCGGCGCGCGATCCCTATGTCGAGGACCGCGGCGTCCGCCGCGATCTCGACCGTGACGGCGTTCCGGACGATTACGACCGCCGCCCGCTCGATGGCGATCGCCGGTAAGTGAATTGACCCCCTTCCGCCTTGCGGGAGGGGGTTTTCTTTAGCCCTCGATCTTCGAGAAGTCCGCCACCCCGTGCACCGCATTCTTGAAGCGGGCGAGGAGGTTGAGGCGGCGGCGGCGGACCGCGGGGTCGGGATCGTTGACCGTGACCTCCTCGAAGAAGGCGTCGATCGGTCCGCGCAGCGAAGCGAGCGCGGCCATGGCGGCGCCGAAATCCTCGGCCTCCACAGCCTTGGCGGCGCGCGGCTCGGCCTCATCGAGCACCATCACCAGCGCGCGCTCGGCCGCCGGCGCATCGGGCGGCAGGTCGGAACCATGCGCCTGGCTTGCGATCGAGGCCGCGAGTCCCGGGGCTTGGTCGACCTCGGACAGCGGATCCTCCTCGCCGGTCTGCGGGATCGCCTGCTCGCCCGGTGAGGCGAGGACGCGCGGCAGGTCCCAATTCTCCTTCTTGAGGATGTTCGCGGCGCGCTTGTAGCCCGCGAGAAGATTGCCCCCCTCCCCGCCCTCGACGAAGCCCTGCAACGCGGTCACGCGGGCGAGCAGCCGGACGAGGTCGTCCTCGCCGCCCAGCGCGAAGATCGCGTCGATCAGGTCGTGGCGGACGCCCGCCTCGCGCTGCTGGACCTTGAGGCGGTCGGCGAAGAAGTCGAGCAAGTCTCCCGACGCGATCGGCAGCCGCAGGCCGTTGGCGGTGACGATCTGGATGGCGCCGAGCGCCGCACGGCGGAGCGCAAACGGATCCTTGCTCCCCGTCGGCGGCATTCCCGCATCGAAGAACTGGCGAAGCGTGTCGAGCTTGTCGGCGAGCGCCACGGCGACGGTGACGGGCGCGGTGGGGACGTCGTCGCCCTGGCCCACCGGCTTGTAATGGTCGCGGATCGCCTCGGCGACGGCCTTGGGCTCGCCCTGGGCTTCGGCCAGATAGCCGCCGATCAGGCCCTGCAATTCGGGGAACTCGCCGACCATGCCGGTGACGAGATCGGCCTTGCAGAGCTCGGCGGCGCGGCGGGCGTGGTCGGGGTCGCAGCCGGGCACGATCGCCTCGATGGCAAGCCATTCGGCGAGGTCGGCGACGCGCTGCACCTTGTCGGCGAGCGTGCCGAGCTTCTCGTGGAAGACGATTGACCCGAGCTTCGCCGCCTGCTCGTCGAGCGGGACCTTGACGTCCTGTTCGTAGAAGAAGCGGGCGTCGCTGAGGCGCGCGGCGAGGACGCGCTGGTTGCCCGCGACGATGGCGGCGCCGCCGTCGCTCGCCTCGATGTTGGCGGTGCAGATGAAGGCGGGGGCGAGCGCGCCGGTCTCGTCCTTCAGCACGAAATACTTCTGGTTGGTGCGCGCGGTGAGCTGGATGACTTCGGGCGGCACGTCGAGATAATCGGCGTCGAAGCGGCCGAGCAGCGGCACCGGCCATTCGGTGAGGCCGGCGTTTTCGGCGACGAGGCCCTCGTCCTCGACCAGAGTGAGGCCAGCCTCGGACGCGAGCGCCTGCGCGCGGTCACGAATGATCGCGGCGCGCTCGTCGGGATCGACGATGACGTGGCAGAGGCGCAGCTTCTCGGCATAGTCCGCCGCGCTGCCGATGGTGATCGGGCCTGGGTGATGGAAACGGTGGCCGGTGGTGGTGGCCGAAGCCTCGACGCCGTCGATATCCACGGGGACGAGCGCGTCACCGAGCAGCGCGACGATGCCCTGCAGCGGCCGGACCCAGCGGAGCGAGGCGGTGCTGGCCGAGGCCGCGCCCCAGCGCATCGACTTGGGCCAGGGGAAGGCACGGACGATCCGCTCGATCGCGAACGCCAGAACGTTCGAGGTAGGCCGCCCTGTGGCAATCCTCTCAGCGAAGTAGACCCCACTTCGATCGTAGAGTTGGTCCCGGGTGAGGCCATTTTTCTTAAGAAAGCCTTCAATCGCCTGCTCAGGCGCTCCGACTCGCGGCCCCTTGAATTCGATCGTCATCTCGGGGGTTTCGAGAGGTAAGGCCCGGGCAACTAGTCCGAAGCGACGAGGCGTGGCGAAAGTCTCGATGCTGCTCGCTTCGAGGTCGGCGTTCGCCAGTTCCTCGGCGAACAGGCGGGCAAGGTCGTTGCGCGCCTTGGCCTGCATCCGCGCGGGGATTTCCTCCGAGCGCAGTTCGAGGAGGAAGTCGGCCGTCGTCGGCGTGTGCGGCACGGGATCGAGCGGCGCGTGGTCGCGGTGGGGCAGGTCGCTCATGCCGCTTTCTCCTGGCGGGCATCGAGCCAGGCCGCGCAGGCCGCCTTGGCGAGGTCGCGGACGCGGCCGATATAGGCCTGGCGCTCCGCGACCGAGATGACGCCGCGGGCCTGCAGCGTGTTGAAGATGTGGCTGGCCTTGATCGCCTGTTCGTAGGCGGGGATGGCGAGCTTGCGGTCGAGGCAGTTCTGGCACTCGTCCGAGGCCTTGCGAAAGGCGTCGAACAGCCGCTCGGTCCCGGCGACCTCGAAATTATACTCGCTCATCTGCTGCTCGTTGGCGAGAAACACTTCGCCGTAGGTCACGCCCTCGTTGTTGAACTTGAGGTCGTAGACGTTGTCGACGCCCTGGATGTACATCGCCAGCCGCTCGAGCCCGTAGGTGAGTTCGCCCGCGACCGGGGTGCAGTCGAACCCGCCGACCTGCTGGAAATAGGTGAACTGCGTCACCTCCATCCCGTCGCACCAGACTTCCCAGCCGAGGCCCCAGGCACCCAGGGTCGGGCTTTCCCAGTCGTCCTCGACGAAGCGGATGTCGTGCTTCGTGAGGTCGATGCCGATCGCCACCAGGCTGTCGAGATAGAGCTGCTGGAGGTCGGGCGGGCTCGGCTTCAGCATCACCTGATACTGGTAATAAGCGCCGAGGCGATTGGGATTCTCGCCGTAGCGGCCGTCGGTCGGGCGGCGACAGGGCTGGACATAGGCGCACTTCCACGGGTCGGGGCCCAGCGCGCGCAGTACGGTCGCGGGGTGAAAGGTGCCCGCCCCCATCTCCATGTCGTAGGGCTGGAGGATCAGGCAGCCGCGCTCCGACCAGTAATGGTGAAGGGTCAGGATCAGGTCCTGGAAGCTCAGCGGCGATGCTTGCGTCATGGGGCGCGGCCATAGTCGGCATGCTGGCAGCGGAGCAAGCGGCACCCTACATGGCGTGGCGAGTGAATGATCCGCGGGAGTGAGTGAATGGCGTTCGGCTGGTTGGTGAAGGGGCTCGCCGCGCTCGGCTTGCTGAGTGCGGGTGCGGTCGAAGCCAGGGTCCCGGCGCCGCGACCGGCGCTGTGGAAGGTGTCGGACCGCGACACGACCATCTATCTGTTCGGGACGATCCACCTCCTGCCGCGCAATTATCCGTGGCGGAGCGCCGCGCTCGAGAAGGCGGCGGACCAGAGCCAGGGGCTGATCGTCGAGACCATCGTCGACGAGAAGAACCCGCAGAGCTTCGCCGCCGACTTCAACAAGCTCGCCATCTCGCCGGGGCTGCCAAGGCTGATCGACCGCGTGTCGGCGGACAAGCGACCGGCGATGGCCGCGATGCTGGCCAAGGCGGGCCCGATGGCGGCGGGGATGGACCGGCTGGAGACCTGGGCGGCGGCGATGATGCTGCTCGGTCCACAGTTCAATTCGGCCGGGCTCAACCAGGCCGACGGGGTCGAAACGGTCCTCAAGCAGAAGTTCGCCGCGGCCGGCAAGCCGATCGGGCAGCTCGAGACCAATGCCGAGCAATTGGGCTTCTTCGACGTCCTGCCCGAGGCGGCGCAGCGCAACCTCCTCGAAGGCGCGCTCGAACGGCCGGAAGAGGTGCGCAAGCAGTTCGACGGGATGCTGGCGGCCTGGTCGCGCGGCGACGTCAAGGCGATCGCGGCGACCTTCAACAGCGAGATGAGCGAAAGCCCGATGCTGACCGAGATGCTGCTCAAGCGCCGCAACGAGAACTGGTCGCGCTGGATCCAGCAGCGGATGGCACAGCCCGGCACGGTCATGATCGCGGTCGGCGCGGGCCATCTCGCAGGTCCCTATTCGGTCCAGACGATGCTCCAGAAGCGTGGCCTGAAAGTCACGCGCGTCCAGTGATTTTCTCACTGGCTTCAACGCGTTGACAGGGGGCTAGGCGCTAGCGACACTCCTCTCCGGCAAACGGCGGCTGGGGGGTCGCGAATGAGTGGAAGGTGGCGGGCCTACGCGGTCCGGCGGTGCTTCGGATTCACATTGGCCGCGCTGCTCGGCGCCGCGGGGCCGACCCCCGCGATCGGCCAGACGGCGCCCGCCGCGGCGCCATCGGCGATGCCGGCCCTGTGGGTCGTCAACGATGCCGACACGACCATCTTCCTGTTCGGGACGATCCACACGCACGACGGCAAGGCGGCCTGGTTCGACCGGACGGTGAAGCGCGCCTTCGACGCCTCGGACACGCTGGTGCTGGAGACGATCGTGCCGGCCGCCTTGCCGCGACCGGCGCAGGCCAGCAGCGGCGCGCTGGACGCGGCCAAGGTGACGGTGAGCGTCGCGCGCGACCTCGGCATGCGGGTCGAGCTCGGGGCCGACCAGGTGCTGAGCCGCGCCGCGGCCGCATCGGGCAAGCCGACGATCGGGCTCGAGGACTTCGGCCAGCAGCTCGAGATGTTTCGTGCCCTGCCCTCGCCCGCCCGGCCTGCGGCCAGCGCCGGCGCCGTGGTCGCCGCTCCGGCGCCCGACCCGCAGATCGCGCCCTTTCTCCAGCGGATGATGGACGGCTGGAATGCCGGCGACACGAGCCTCATCGCGGCGGTCGTCGGCGAGGTGCGGCGGCAGTCGCCCGACACCTACCGCACCCTGTTCGCCGAACGGAACGCGCATTGGGCCGAGTGGATCAAGGCGCGGCTCGCGACGCCCGGCATCGTCTTCGTGGCGGTGGGCACTGGTCACCTCGTCGGCGAGGACAGCGTGCAGGAAAAGCTCGCCGCGCAGGGGATCCGGAGCGCCCGCATCAACTGACCCGGTCGACGGGCAGTGTCAGCCATCCATGACCTTGTGTCAGGGTAACTTGACTAAGCCACGAATCGCACTTATGTAAGGCGAACATGACATAACGTCATTTACACCTGACAATAGCGAAGGTGCAGGCCGCCATGATCTTCTACGCCACCCTCGACAATCCCTCGGGCAAGCCGCGCTCGCTTCGGTCGATCCGGCAGCTGGTGATCGCCGCGCTTGCCCTTTACCCCGCAGGCTGCCTGCTGCGGCTCCTCGGCCCGGACACCTTCGTGGTGCAGCTGACCGGCCTGTTGATGGTGGTCGCGGCCATCGCCTGCGCCGCGTTGCTCGCCGGAAGCCAGCTCAACCGCGTCACCGCCGAGCCGACCGCGAAGCTCGACGAATATGACCGAAGCCTGCGCCAGCGCGCGATGGTTGGGGCCTATCCGGTGCTGGCGGTGCTGGTCGTCCTCGCCATCATGTACCTGGGGCTCGCGTCGCAGTTCGGCTGGTGGACGCCGCGCAGCTGGGATCATTGGAATGCCGTCTTCTGGGGCGCCTTCCTCACCACCAGCCTGCTCCCCACCGCCGCGCTCGCCTGGCAGGTCGACCCGGGCGAACTCGACGCCGGGGAGGTGGCGTGAACAATCGCCTGCGCGTGCTTCGGGCCGAACGCGGGTGGAGCCAGGCCGACCTCGGCGCCCAGCTCGGCGTGTCGCGACAGGCCGTCAACGCCATCGAAACCGGAAAGTACGATCCCAGCCTTCCGCTTGCCTTCAAGCTTTCGCGGCTCTTCGAAATGCCGATCGAGCGCATTTTCGACGACGGGCACGACAATGACTGACGACCCAAGATCTACTCAACAGGAGACCATCATGCGCAAGACACTCAAGACCGTCATTCTCGCTGCTTCCTTCCTGCTGGCACCGCCCGCGCTGGCCCAGGCGGCAGCGCCGGCCGCGGCGGCGGCGAAGCTTCCGGATACCGATCCGGCCCTGTGGGTCGTCAAGGACAAGGATACGACCATCTATCTGTTCGGCACCTTCCACGCGCTCGACGGGAAGACCGACTGGTTCAACGACGAGGTGAAGGCCGCGTTCGACCGCTCGAGCAAGGTCTATTTCGAGATCGTGAAGCCGGAAAATCCGATGGCGATGGCGCCGCTCGTCCAGAAATACTGGATGGCCACCGACGGCAAACCGCTCTCGTCGAAATTGAGCGAGAAGGGCCGCAAGGATCTCGAGGCGGCGCTCAAGAGTGTCGGGGGCACCACCGCGATGGTCGAACCGATGAAGCCGTTCGCCGCCTCGATGATGCTCGCCGCGCTCGGCATGCAGAAGGTCGGCAAGACCGGCGAGCAGGGCGCCGAAGCCGTCATCACCGAGGCCGCCAAGGCCGCGGGCAAGCCGGTCGATCAGCTAGAGACGGTCGAATATCAGATGCAGCTGTTCGATCAGCTGCCCGAGCCCGAGCAGGTCAAGATGCTCGAATATACCGCGGCAACCTTCGGCGACATGGAGAAGACCTTCGCGCGCATGACCAAGGCCTGGAACGACGGCGATTCGGACGGGCTGGCGGCGATGATGAACGAGACCGAGAACCAGAGCCCGGCCATGCACCGGCTCCTGCTGACCGGCCGCAACGAAAACTGGGCCAAGTGGATCGAGAACCGGCTGAAGGAGCCGGGCACGGTGTTCGTGGCGGTCGGCGCGGGCCACCTTGCGGGCAAGGGCAGCGTCCAGGACCAGCTGGCCAAGACCGGGGTCAAGACCGAGCGGGTGAAGTACTGAGCTTTCGCCCCGCGCGATTGCCGTCTAGGCGCGCGCCATGAGGATCATCGCCGGCAAATGGCGGGGGCGTCCGTTGGTGGCGCCCCCGTCCCTGCACACCCGCCCGACCGCCGACCGGACGCGCGAAACGCTGTTCTCGATGCTGCTGAGCCGGCTCGGGAGCTTTGAGGATCTGCGGGTGGCGGACCTGTTCGCGGGTAGCGGCGCGCTTGGACTGGAAGCACTGTCGCGAGGCGCCGGGCATGCGACGCTGGTCGAGACCGATGCCGCGGCGCGGGGCGCGATCAAGGCCAATGCCGACAAACTCGGGGCCGAGATCGAACTGATCGCGACCAGCGCGCTCAAGCTGCCCGCCCGCGCGCCCTATGACCTGATCCTCGCCGATCCGCCTTATGCGGCGGGCTCGGGAACGGCGGCCTGCGCGGCGGTCGAACAGGCCGGCTGGCTTGCGCCGGGCGGCTGGCTGGCGATCGAGACCGAGCGCGGCGAGCGGGTTGCGACCGAGGCGTTCGAGATTGACGCGGAGCGCGACACGGGACGGGCCCGCATCACGCTCCTGCGGCGGCCTACTTCTTAGCCGGAAGGTTCGCCTTGGCGTCCTTGGCGGCGCCGGTGACCGCGTTGAATTCGCTCAGCAGGCGCGCACCGATCGCGGCAGCGGCGGCCTTGCCCGCCTTCTTGGCGCTGTCGGCGGACTTGATCGCGCCGGGACTCTTCGACCCCGCCTCGGCCACCGCGGCGACGGCGGCGAGCGCGCCGGCGGCAAGCAGTTCACTCACCAGCGGATGGTCGGCGAGCTTCGACAGCGCCTCCATCGGATGGACCTTCGAGGCCGCGACCTTGATCTTCGCGACCTTGCCCTTCTTGGCCTTGGCCTTCTTGACCTTGGTCTCGCCGGGCTGGTCGCCCTTCTTCGCTTTCTTGTCCTTGGCCATGGCTGATCCCCTGATGTTCGTTACGGCAGACGACGCATATCGGCATCGGCATAGGGGACCGCAAGCTCGCACGCGGTCGCAGCCTCGGAATCGAGCCAGCGGGAAATATCGGCGGGGCGCAGCATCACCGGCATCGCCTTGGGATGGACCGCGCCGACGGTCGCGTTGGGATCGCAGGTGAGGAAGGCCATGTAGCCGACCCCGCCCTCCCCCGGGCGCCACAGGCCGGCAAAGGCGAACAGCGGGTCATGCGCCTCGTGGAGGCCGAACCAGACCTTGCGCTTCGAGCCCTTCTCCCCCTCCCATTCGCAAAAGCGAGTCACCGGCACGATGCAGCGGCGGTCGGTGCGGTTGAGCGCGCTGCGCCAGAAGGGGCTGGCGAGATTGCGGATATTGGTCACCGGTCGGCCCTTCGCAGCGGCGGGACCGGGAAAGCCCCATTCCATGACCTCGAGCTTGAGGCCGCCATGCTCGGCCCGGCGAAGCACCGGCGCGGGCTTGCTCGGATAGATTTCGGCGAACGGCGGCAGGTTGCTGGTCTCGCCCTCGAAGCTGCCGAACAGCCGCTTCATTTCGTCGACGCTCGCGGTCATGGAATAGAGATTGCACATGCGTGAGATAACACTCCGTCGGACCTTCAGGCTCACATCGTCGTTAACGTCTTATTCCTCGCTTAATTCGTGGCGTCATTGCTTGGCCGTTCAGGTTGGGAAGACCAGACACGAATGCAGCGAAACCGCAACGAGACAGGAGAAGACGAGATGCGGAAGATGATCATGGCGCTTGCCGCCACCAGCCTTACGGTTCCCGTGATGATGGCCCCGCACGCGGAAGCCCGCCAGCGTTATTACAACGGCAGCACCTGGTATGACGGCCAGGGCCGCCTGCGCTGCCGCCGGAACAACGGCACCACCGGCCTCATCGTCGGCGCCGCCGGCGGTGCGCTGCTCGGCCGCGCGATCGACACCCGCGGGTCGCGCGTGACCGGCACGATCGTCGGCGCGGCTGCCGGCGCGCTCCTCGGCCGCGAGGTCGAGCGCAGCCGCAAGCGCTACGTCTGCCGCTAAGCCGGCGGCTGGCCGAGCCAGCTTAGTGTATTGACACAATGAGACACCTCCCTGTAGCCTTCGTGGCAACAGGGAGGTGTTTTCATGTACACGCAGAACGACCTCGACGAGGCGGTCGCCGCCGGGGCGATCACGCCCGAATCGGCGACTGCCCTTCGGGCCTATGTCGATAACCAGCGCAGCGCGCCGGGGGCCGACGAAGAGCATTTCCGGCTGATCACCGGCTTCAACGACATCTTCGTGTCGGTCGCCGCAGCGATCCTGTTGTTTGCGGTCGGCTTCCTCGGCCAGAGCATCGGGCAGAGCCTTGGCTTCCATGTCGATACCGATGGTCCCTCCCCGCTCGCCCCGGCCGCGATCGCCGCGACCGCCTGGGGGCTGGCGATGTTCTTCACGGCCAGGCGGCGCATGGCGCTGCCCTCGATCCTCCTCCTGCTCGCGTTCGTCGGCGGCGTGGTCGCCGCGGTCGGCTTCACCGGCGTGATCGCGGTCGGCGAGCAGCGCTTCGACGGGCCCAACGACGGCGGTGAAGTCGTCGCGGGCATGATCGCCGCCACGGCCGCGGCGGTCGGGGCGCTCGCCGCCTTTGTCCACTGGAAGCGGTTCCGCGTGCCGATCACGGTCGCCGCCGGCGCCGCCTCGGTCGCGGGGATCGTGGTCGCCCTGCTCGCCTCGGCGATCGGCAACGTGCCAGCGCTCAAGGATTTCCTCCTCGGCGCGGTGCTTCTGCTCGGCGTCGGCGTGTTCCTCTACGCGATGCGCTGGGACAGTTCGGATCCGGCCCGCGTCACCCGGCGCTCGGACGTCGCCTTCTGGCTTCACTTGCTTGCGGCGCCGATGATCGTGCACCCGGTCTTCACCCTGCTCGGGCTGAACGACGGCAATGCGACCGTCGGCGAAGGCCTGACGGTGGTCGCTATCTACGTGCTGCTGGGTGTCGCCGCCTTGGCGATCGATCGCCGCGCCCTCTTGGTCTCGGCGCTGGCCTATGTGCTGTTCGCGCTGAACGAGCTGTTCCGCCAGTTCGGGGCGGTCAGCCTCAACATCGCGCTCACCGCGCTGGTGATCGGCTCGGCGCTGCTGCTCCTGTCGGCCTTCTGGCACCAGGCCCGCGCGGCGGTGGTCGAGATGCTTCCGGGGGGCCTGCGGTCTTACCTGCCGGCGACCGGCAGCCGGGCTATTCCGCGACCAGCTTGATCAGCCGGCGCTCGAGCGGGGCGAGCACGGGACCAAGCTCGTGCCCCCGCTTGAGCACGGCACCATGCTCCGACACCAACGCCCACGCCCCTTGCTTCGAACGAAGCGAGGGGCGTTTTTCGATCCGGACCTCGGGCCGCTCGGTCGCGCGGCGGAAGGCGGCGAAGCTGGCGAGGTCGGGGGCGAATTGCATCGCATAGTCGCGCCAGTGCCCGGCCGCGACCATCCGGCCGTAGAGGTCGAGGATCCTGGTCAGTTCGAGCCGGTCGAAGGCAGTCACGGCATTGCGATCGACGCGCCCCGGAAAGGGGGTGACGCTGCTCACGAAACCTTGCTCTCCGGCCGCGGCCGCTGCCGCGTCTTGAGGCTGGCGAGCTCGGCTCGGAGCTCGGCGAGCTCTTCTTCCATGGTCGCGAGGCGGGCGCGGACGGGATCGACGTCCTCACCGCATGGCGTCCCGTAGGGGATGAAGCCGGGGCTGTAATGGACCAGGTCGACCGGCACCGGACGCGCCGGGATGCCGACCACCGTGGTGTTCGGAAGGACGTCCTTGGTCACGACCGAATTGGCGCCGACCCGGCCGCCGGCGCCGACGGTGATGGGACCGAGCACCTGCGCGCCCGAGCCGATCACGACATTGTCCTCGAGCGTCGGGTGGCGCTTGCCGCCGACACCGGTCGAGGGGTTGGTCCCGCCCAGCGTGACGCACTGATAGATGGTGACGTTGTCGCCGATGGTCGCGGTCTCGCCGATCACGGTGAAGCCATGGTCGATGAAGAAGAACTTGCCGATGGTCGCCCCGGGATGGATGTCGATCCCGGTCATGAAGCGGCTGAAGTGATTGACGAAGCGGGCGAGCCAGGTGAGCTTGCCGACCCACAGCCAGTGGGCGATGCGATGGTAGAGGAGCGCCCAGGCGCCCGGGTACAGGATGACGTCCCAGCGGCTGCGCGCGGCGGGGTCCCGTTCCTTCACGCTGTCAAGATATTCGAGCAGGGCCAGAGCCAACGTGGCGCGTCCTTGGTGATTGACTGTTCGGCGTGAATGTATGTCTTCCCGGCGCGGTTGCAAAGAATTCGCCCGGGCTCGCTCTTTTCCCTGCCAGCAGCCTCAGGCATGCGGGTCGCTCCACAACCGGAGGCCGACGTCATCCTCGCCGAGCTTGTCGCCGATCCGTCCGTTCTCCTCCCCTTCGTCCTGATCGGCTTTGCCGCGCAGCTGATCGATGGGGCGCTCGGCATGGCCTATGGCACGATCAGCTCGACCCTTCTGGTCGGCATGGGCGTCCCGCCCGCGGTCGCCAGCGCCGGGGTCCACACCGCCGAGACCTTCACCACCGGGATCAGCGCGGTCAGCCATGTCGCGCACCGTAACGTCGACTGGAAGCTGTTCGGGCGGATCGTCGTCCCGGGCGTCATTGGCGGGGTGATCGGCGCCTATGTGCTGAGCAACATCCACGCCGACGCGGCGCGGCCGTTCGTCCTTTCCTATCTGCTGCTGCTCGGCCTCTATCTCTTCTGGCGCGGCTGGACCCACCGGCACGTGCTGCGCGAGCCGCGGGTCGTGGCGCCGCTCGGGCTCGTCGGCGGGTTCCTCGATGCGGCGGGCGGCGGCGGCTGGGGACCGGTGGTAACGAGCAACCTCATGGTCCAGGGCGCCGAGCCGCGCTTCACCATCGGCACGGTCAACACCGCCGAATTCTTCCTGACGCTCACGATCAGCGCGACCTTCCTGGTGACGCTCGGCTGGGAAGCGTTCACCACGACGATCGTCGGATTGTTGATTGGCGGGGTGCTCGCCGCGCCGCTCGGGGCGGTGATGGCGAAGCGGATCGAGGCCGACAAACTGCTGGTGCTGGTGGGCGTGGTGCTGACCGCGACCAGCGGCTGGGGGCTGTGGCGGCTGATCAGCTGAGCGGGAGCATGGTCTTTCGGGGCAAGTGAGACTACATGCCCGCCCATGCATTTTCTCGACCAGGCAAAGATCTTCGTCCGATCGGGCGCGGGCGGGCCGGGCGCGGTCAGTTTCCGGCGCGAAAAATATATCGAATATGGCGGCCCCGACGGCGGTAACGGCGGCAAGGGCGGCGACGTCATCTTCGAAGCCGTTCACGGCCTCAATACGCTGATCGACTTCCGCTACACCCAGCACTTCCGGGCCCCGCGCGGCAAGGGCGGCGCCGGCTCGAACCGCACCGGCGCGGGCGGCGATGACCTCGTCATCAAGGTGCCGGTCGGGACGCAGATCCTCGCCGACGACGAGGAGCGCAGCCTGCTCGCCGACCTCACCAAGGAGGGCGAGAAGATCGTCTTCCTGCGAGGCGGTGACGGCGGGCGCGGCAATGCCAGCTACAAGACCTCGACCAACCGCACGCCGCGCCAGCACCAGAAGGGCTGGCCGGGCGAGGAGATGTATGTCTGGCTGCGGCTGAAGCTGCTCGCCGACGTCGGGCTCGTCGGGCTTCCCAATGCCGGCAAGTCAACCTTCATCAACGCGGTCTCGAACGCGGACGCCAAGGTCGGCGCCTATGCCTTCACCACCCTCCGGCCGCAGCTTGGCGTTGTCAGTCATCGCCAGCGCGAGTTCGTGGTGGCCGACATTCCGGGCCTCATCGAGGGCGCGGCCGACGGCGCCGGGATCGGCGACCGCTTCCTCGGCCATATCGAGCGAACCAAGGTCCTGCTGCACCTCGTCGACTGCCAGGACGAGGATGTCGCGACCAGCTACCGGATCGTGCGCGACGAGCTCGAGGCCTATGGTGCCGACCTCACCGACAAGCCGGTGGTGGTCGCGCTCAACAAGGTCGACACGATCGACGCCGAACTCGTCGCGGCCTTGTCCGCCGAGCTCGAAGCCGAGAGCGGCCGTCCGGTCTTTGCGCTATCCTCGCCGTCTCGGCAGGGTCTCGATGCGGTGCTCGACGCCCTGCTCGAGCGGGTCGACGACTCGAGCGACCCGCAAGCCGACGACGATGAGGACGCTCCTGCCAAGGCCTGGTCGCCGCTGTGAAGCTGGCGATCACGGGCGCGACGGGGTTCGTCGGCGGCCGCCTCCTCCGGCTTGCCGTCAGGCAGGGTCATGAGGTCACCGCCCTCACCCGCCGTTCGCAGGAAGAACGTGCGGGCGTGACGTGGGTGCAGGGCGCGCTCGACAACCGGCAGGCGCTGCAGCGGCTGGTCGAGCAGGCCGATGCGATCATCCACGTCGCGGGCGTCATCAACGCGCCCGATGCGGCGGGCTTCGAGGCGGGCAATGTCACGGGCACGCTGGCGGTATTGGCGGCGGCGACCGCGACCGGCGTCCACCGCTTCGTCCATGTGTCCAGCCTGGCAGCGCGCGAACCGAGCCTGTCGCTCTACGGCGCGTCGAAGCGCAAGGCGGAAGAACTGGTCGAGCGCAGCGGGCTCGACTGGGCGATCGTCCGGCCGCCGGCGGTCTATGGCCCGGGCGATCGCGAGACGCTCGAACTGTTCAAGGCCGCCCGGCTCGGCTTCGTCCCGCTTCCGCCCAAGGGCCGGCTGAGCCTGATCCACGCCGACGACCTCTCGCGGCTGTTGCTGGCGCTCGCCGATCCGGCCGCGCCCTCGCAATTGCTGGTCGAGGCTGACGACGGGCGCGAAGGCGGCTGGAGTCACCGCGAGTTCGCGCAGGCCTTGGCGACCGCGCAGTCGCGGCGCGCGATGGCGCTTTCGGTGCCGGCGGGGATCATCCGGATGGGCGCGAAGCTCGACGGGCTGCTCCGGCGCGACAAGGCCAAGCTGACCTCCGACCGCGCGGCCTATTTCTGCCATCCGGACTGGACGATCGACCCGGCACGGCGCCCGTCGGCCGACCTGTGGCGCCCCGAGGTCGAGACCGCGACCGGCCTCAAGGACACCGCCGACTGGTATTGCCGCAACGGCTGGCTCTAGCCGGACGGTCAGCCCTTCGCCTTGTAGCCCGCGACCGCGCCGAGGAGGAAGGCGGTCATCAGCGCGACCGACACCTTGCCGCCGGGATCGGGCCAGCCGAAGTAGGTCGGCCCGACCATGAACAGGCCGAGGAACAATGCCGTTGCGAAATAGGCCATGGAAATCCCCTCACCCCGAGCATCGTTCTTCGCCCGCGACCGATCTTGTCGCTCCGGAATGCTTGCTCAACCCTTACCCATTGTCCATAGGCGCGGGCATCGGCTTTCGGGAGTGATGCGGCAATGAAGGCGCGGGTGCTGGTGACCCTCAAGAACGGTGTGCTCGATCCTCAGGGCAAGGCGATCCACCATGCGCTGGAAGGCCTCGGCTTCGCCGGGGTCAATGACGTGCGCGCGGGCAAGCTGATCGAGCTCGACGTCGACGAAAGCGTCGACGACGGCGCGATCGAGGACATGTGCCGCAAGCTCCTCGCCAACACCGTGATCGAGAACTTCCGGATCGAGCGAGTCGCCTGATGAAGAGCGCGGTGCTGGTCTTCCCCGGCTCCAATTGCGACCGGGACTTGCAGGTGGCGCTCGAGCGGATCACGGGCGTCGCGCCGACCATGGTCTGGCACCGCGAGACGGGCCTTCCCGAAGGCCTCGACCTGATCGCCGTCCCGGGCGGCTTTTCCTATGGCGACTATCTGCGCTCGGGCGCGATGGCCGCGCGTTCGCCGGTGATGCAGTCGGTGGTCGAGGCCGCGGCCAAGGGCACGCCGGTGCTCGGCATCTGCAACGGCTTCCAGGTCTTGACCGAGGCGGGGCTCCTGCCGGGCGCGCTGATGCGCAACGCGGGCCTGAGCTTCGTCTGCCGCTCGGTTCCGCTGACGGTCGCCAACAACCAGACGATCTTCACCCGCGGCTATGAGGCGGGCGAGGCGATCACCATTCCGGTCGCGCATCACGACGGCAATTTCCAGGCCGATGCCGAGACGCTCGCGCGGATCGAGGGCGAGGGCCGGGTCGCCTTCCGTTACGCCGACCGCGTGAACGGATCGGCCAATGACATCGCCGGGATCGTCAACGACGCGGGGAATGTCCTTGGCATGATGCCGCACCCCGAGCGGGCGGCGGAGCCTGCGCATGGCAACGAGGACGGACGGCGCCTGTTCGAGAGCCTGCTGGGCGCACTTCAGACCGCCTGATCACGCTCGGCGCTTGAGCCCGGGCCCGCTCCCGCCTAGCGGGGAATCGGGCGCCCGTAGCTCAGCTGGATAGAGCACGTGCCTTCTAAGCTCGTGGTCGCAGGTTCGAGTCCTGCCGGGCGCGCCACCCTTTCCGCCTAGCGAACGCCCAGTTCGGCGAGCAAATGGCTCTGGCCATAAGCGTGGCGCAGCGCCGCGGTGATGGCGGTCGTGGTGACCAGCACGCTGCGGTTGAGCTCGGGGTCGTAGCCATAGGCGTTGCGCTGCGTGAGCACGGTCGAATCGAAGTTCGCGCCGATGATCTCGCCCTTGGCGTTGATCGCGGGCGAGCCCGACGAGCCGCCGATCGTGTCGGTGGAGGCGGCGACATCGAGGATTGTCGAAGCCGGGATCCTGTCCTTGGCAGCCAGCAGGCGGGGGGCGACGTCGAACGGCTCGGCGCCGGTCGCGCGCTGCCACAACCCGCCGAAGGTCGTCGCATAGGGGATGACGCGGCCCTGATAGGTCCAGCCACGCAAGCGCCCGTAGGTCAGGCGAAGCGTGCCCGTCGCGTCGGGATAGAGGCTGGTGCCGAATACCGCGAAGCGCGCCTTGGCCAGCGCCTCGCTTGCGCGGTCGGTGGGGGCCTGCACCTTGGCTTCATATTCGGTGCGGGTCGCGCGGGTGACGTCCTGGATCCGCAGGAGGAACTGGATCAGCGGGTCGGTCGAGGCCTTGATGGCGGGCAGCCCGCCGTCCCACAACGCCTTGCGGACCGCCGGGTCGCCGAGCTTCGTCCCGCGCGCGAGCCGGGCGGCGAGGCCTTCGGGCGATTCCTTGCCGAGCACTTGCGCGATGCGGGGATCGTCAACGGTCAGGATCTCGCGGGTCTTCGACAGCCACCAGGCGAGCTGGACCTCGTCGAGCGCGGGGTAGGTCGGGCGGGTCGCGAGCAACCCGTTCTCGACCGCGGCGAGGCGCGCGTCGCCATATTCGGGCAGGCGCTCGCCGCTCGGCTTGGTCTTTTCGATCGCGCCGCGAACGAGGTCCTCGGCCCAGTTGTAGAGCTGCGAGCCACCGCCGGCGCGGCCTTCGAGCATGTAATAGCCCGGATACAGGCGCGCGACCTCGGGCTGGAGGTTGGCAAGCTCGGTCCACGGATCGCCGATCAACTGGCGCAGTGCCGCGTCGGCCGCGACGCGGGCGCGGAACTCCGCTTCGGCCTTGGCACGACCGGCCATGAAGCGCTGGTCGATCAGCGACTGCTGGCGCCCGAAGCCGCGCTTGTAGGTGTTCTCGATGCCCGAAATGGCCTGACCCGCAACGAAGGCATTCTGCTCGTTCTGCGCGGCGAACTGCAGCAGGCGCCCGCGAAGCTCGCTGTTGATGAGCTGTTCGAGCGGGAGGGTCACGTCCTGCACGGTGCGCAGCTGCGCCTGCGTCAGCAGCCGCTGCGTCGCGCCGGGGCTGCCCGACACGAACACCGGCTGGTTCTCCTGCGGCGGGGCGGCATTCCAGCGGAGGTAGCCCGGCGTCTTCACCGGCTGGCCGTTCTCGTAAAGGCGAAGGAAGGCGGCATCGACCGCGAAACGCGGAAAGGCGAAATTGTCGAGGTCGCCGCCGAAGGCCGCGGCACGATGCTCGGGCGCGAAGGCAAGACGGACGTCGGTGTAGCGGCGATAGGTGTAAAGCTTGAACTGGCCGCCGCGATAGAGCGTCACGACCTGGCAGCGGCGGCTCTTGTCGGCGCCGCAGGCCTCGGCCTCGATCTTGCCCGCCTCCGCCGAGCGGGCGCGGGTGAAGGCCTCGCCGGACAGGCCCGCGCCCGCGGCCTGCATCCGCGCGGTCACATCGGTGATGGCGGTCAGCACCTCGGCCACGGTGCCCGGGCACTTGCGCTCCTCGGCGCGCGACTGCGGGGTGAAGCCCGTCTGGACGTAATTGCGCTCAGGCGTCGAGAGATCCTCGACACAGCCCGAGGCGACATGTTCGTTGGTGAGGACGAGGCCATCGGGCGAGACCAGCCCGCCCGACGCACCGCCGATCCGGACCGAGGCGAGCCGGACCTTGTCGAGCCACTTCTGGTCGATTGACGTGCCGAGATCGCGATTAGCCGCAGCGATCGGAAAATTGTCGAAGGTCCACATGCCTTCTTCGGCCGCGGCCGCCGCCGGGATCATGGTCAGGGCGGTGGCGATCAGCAGACGGGAATGACGCACGGGCAAACTCCTCCAGGGTTGAGGCTCCGTATCACAGAGGGCGGGGTCGGCAAGTGAGGCGGCACTGGACCGGCGGATGCATTGACGATAGCGTGTGTGAAGCAGCGTTGACACTGGAGCATCATGGGCGCCTTCCCCTTCTCCGCCATCGTCGGCCAAGACGAGATGAAGCGGGCGCTGCTGATCGCCGCGGTCGAGCCGCGCATCGGCGGGGTGATGGTGTTCGGCGACCGGGGGACGGGCAAATCCACCGCCGCCCGCGCGCTCGCCAATCTCCTTCCGCCAATGGACGTGGTCGCGGGCTGCCGCTTCAATTGCGACCCCAAGGGCGCGAAATGCAGTCATGGCGGCAACGGCAAGATCGACCGCATGGCGGTTCCCTTCGTCGACTTGCCACTGGGGGCGACGGAGGACCGGGTGACGGGCGCGCTCGACATCGAGCGGGCGCTGGTCGCGGGCGAGAAAGCGTTCGAGCCCGGGCTGCTCGCCAAGGCCAATCGCGGCTTCCTCTACATCGACGAGATCAACCTGCTCGAGGATCATCTCGTCGATCTGCTGCTCGACGCGGCGGCAAGCGGGGAGAATGTGGTCGAGCGCGAGAGCATGAGCGTCCGGCACGACGCGCGCTTCGTGCTGATCGGCAGCGGCAATCCTGAGGAGGGTGAGCTTCGGCCGCAGCTCCTCGACCGCTTCGGCCTGTCGGTCGATGTGAAGACGCCGCAGAAGCTCGAGGACCGGATCGAGATCATGCGGCGGTGCGATGCGCACGAGCGCGATCCGATGAGCTTCCGGAGCAAGTGGCAGCGCAAGGAGCGCAAGGTCCTGCAGCAGATCGCCGCCGGGCATGCGCTGCTCGGACAAATCGCCGTGCCCGACGCGACGCTGGCCGACGCTGCGCAATTGTGCATGGCAGTCGGCGCCGACGGTCTCCGCGGCGAGCTGACCTTGATCCGCGCGGCAAGGGCACTGGCGGCGCTCGAGGGCGAGACCGCGGTCGGGCGAAGCCACCTGCGCGCGGTCGCGCCGCTCGCGCTTCGTCATCGCCTCCGCCGCAATGTCCTCGACGAAACCGGCCCGGCCACGCGCATCGAGCGGGCGATGGCCGAGCTGTGGGACTGAGCCGCGATCTGGAGATGGCGGCGCGGCTGGTCGCGGCGCGGCCGGAGCGGTTCGGCGGGATCTGGCTGAAGGGCGTCGAAGACGAGGATGGCGTGTGGGACCTCCTCCCCCACGACAAGCGGCGCAAGCTGCCGTGCCGGATCGACGAGGAGCGGCTGGTCGGCGGGCTTGACGTCGGCGCCACGCTGGCGGCGGGAAGGCCGGTGCATCGGCCGGGGTTGCTGAGCGAGACGATCGGGTCGTGCCTGATGGTGAGCGGCGCCGAACGCCTTGAGACCGGCACCGCGGGACGGATCGCGGCCGCGCTTGATTCGGGCGGGCCGGCGCTGATCCTGCTCGACCGGGGCCAAGGCGACGAACCCGGCGCGCCGACGACGTTGACCGAGCGCGTAGCCTTTCATTTCCTTGGCGGAAGCGGCGACGAGCGCCCGGAGCATGATGGCGACGTCATGAACGACGACGAGGCGATCGAAGCCATCGCGACGAGCAGCGTCATGCTGGGCATCGCCTCGGCGCGCGCCGACCTGTTCGCCTTCCGCGCGGCACGGGCGCATGCGGAGGCACGGGGGCTGGATGGCATCGACCCCGCGGCCCTGACGTTTGCGGCGCGCACGGTGCTTGCGCCGCGCGCGACGCGCTTGCCCGAAGAGAGCGCCCCTCCCCCGCCCGAACCCGACGCGGCGGAGCAGCCGCAGCAGGATCGGGGCAAGCTCGAGGATGTCGTTCTCGAGGCTGTGCGTACGGCGCTTCCAGCCGACTTGCTCGCCGCGCTCATCGGCGCATCCACGTCAGGCCGGCGGCAATCGCCGCAGGGCGCGGGCGCGCGTAATCACTCGCCGCTGCGAGGACGGACGATCGGCGCACGGCGCGGTCGGCCGGGCGGCGGCGCACGGCTCGCGATCCTCGACACGCTGCGCGCGGCGGCACCCTGGCAGCGGCTTCGCGGACGTACCGACCGGATCCGGCTCGGCCCCGACGACCTCCGCGTCCGCCGCCACGAAAGCCGCTCCGCCTCGCTGACGATCATTGCGGTCGACGCCTCGGGATCGGCGGCGGCGCAGCGGCTGGCGGAGGCGAAGGGCGCGGCCGAGACATTGCTCCAGCAAAGCTATGTCCGGCGCGCCGAAGTGGCGGTGATCGCGGTCAGGGGCGCAAGCGCCACGCTCCTTCTTCCTCCCACTCGTTCGCTGACACGCGCCAAGCGCCTGCTGAGCGAATTGCCGGGCGGCGGCGGGACGCCGCTGGCCGCCGGCATCGAGTCGGCGCGGGAATTGGCCGAAGCGGCCGCCTCCCGGGGACGAACGCCATCGGTCGTGCTGCTGACCGACGGCCGCGCCAATATCGCGCTCGACGGGTCGCCCGGTCGCGAGACCGCGATGGCCGACGCGACCCGGGCCGCGCGGCGGCTTGCAGCGACGGGGACGGCCTCGCTGGTGATCGACATCGGCGCGCGCGCACGTCCGGAAGCCGCCGACCTCGCACGCGGCATGAACGGCCGCTACCTCCACATGCCGCTCGCGGACGGGGCCAGCGTCGGGCGGGCCGCCGGCGTGCTGGTTGCCTGAGCCTTGCTCGACTTCGCCACCGACGGGCGCGACTGGCCGGGCCGCGAGCATAGCCGCTTCGTCGAGGCCGGCGGGCTGCACTGGCATGTGCAGGTGTCGGGCGAAGGCCCGCCCCTACTCCTCCTCCACGGGACCGGGGCGAGCAGTCACAGCTGGCGCGACGTCGCGCCGCTGCTGGCGCAACGCTTCCAGGTCATCGTTCCCGACCTACCCGGCCATGGCTTTACGCGGGGGCGGCCCCGGCTTGGGCTCACGCTCGCCGGAATGGCCGAAGCGCTGGCGGCGCTGCTCAAGGCGTTGAACGGCGAGAGGTCGCGGGTGGTCGGGCACAGCGCCGGCGCGGCGATCGCCTGCCGGATGGCGATCGAGGGAACGGTGACGGGGCCGATCACCGCTTTCTGCCCCGCGCTCCTGCCGATGGGCGGGGCCGCCGCGCCCCTGTTCGGAAGCCTCGCCAAGATGCTTTTCCTCAATCCGCTGGCGACCCATGTCTTCACCGGCATCGCCCGCCAGCCGGGCCCGGTCGGCCGCTTCCTCGCACGCTCGACCGGATCGACGCTCGATGCCGAAGGGGTGGAACTCTACCGGCGCCTCTTCACCGACGCGGATCATGTCCGCGGCACGATCGAGATGATGTCGGGCTGGCGGCTCGAGGCGCTCGAACGGGCGCTGCCGCACCTGCCTGTCCCCATGACCATCGTGCACGGTGCCGAGGATCGCGCGATACCCGTCGGCGATGCACAGCGCGCGGCGCGACTGGCGAAGGCGCGGTTCGACTTGCTGCCGGGCCTCGGGCACCTCTCGCACGAGGAAGAGCCGGCGCGCGCGGCGCGGCTGATCGAAGAGGCTGGGATATGAACAATTACGGCTGGATCGAAGTGATGGTGGTCGGCGGGATCGCGCTCGGGCTCGGCTTCTGGCAATTGTGGTCGGTCAACCGCGAGATCCGCCGCGACCGCGACGGGCGCAAGGACTAGGGCCGCCGCGGCATCTTGTAGGGCAGCATCCACTGCACGATCGGCGAGCGGAAGCGGTCGAGCGACAGGCTTTCGTGGACCGCAACGACGTCGTGCCCGAACAGGCGGCTGGCGACCGCCGAGCGGGCGTAGAAAGGCGAATCCTCCCACGTCCGTACCACCCGCGCATGACCGCGCTCGGCGCGCGTGCGGCGCCCCATCAACCAGCGGGTCGGCGGGAGTGGCGCGCCGAGTGGAAGCTCTTCTTCCCGCGCCTGGCCTGCGGCATCGAAGCGCAGGGCGGCGGCGAAGCGCGAGCCGTCGCGGCGGACGCCTTCGTAGAGAACAGCGGCTTCCTTGCCCAAATGGGCGCGCGACCACTGCCAGTCGGCGAACCCGTCCTCGAGCGCCTCGCTACCCCAATTGCCATCGAGATAGCCGCTCCCCGACCATGCTATCTCCGGCCGACCCATTTTCACGCTGACCCGGGCGCGCGGCGCCATGCTGCGCCAGTGGTGGCGGCGGGCGGGGTCGAGCGCGAAGCTCTGCCCGCTCCACATCTCGGGCTCGACGATCACCTGCCCGCGAACCGGCGGATGCACCGGGCAGCCGAGCCAGATCGCCTGCTCCTCGATGTCGATGACGAGCTTGTCACGCTCCCAGCGCATCGCCGAGGGGCCGATGGCGAGTTCGTCCCGGCTGCGCTCGACCTGTCCCCGGCCGCGCTCGGTCATCGTCCAGCGCGCGCCGCGCGGACCGTAGAGGGCGACGTTGAGGCAGGCATGGTCGAGCGGGTCGCCGCGACCGCTCTTCTTGTAAAATGGGGAAAAGACCGAGCCGACGAAGCCGATGATCGTCAGCCCGAAGGCACCGCAGTCGGAGATCGCATCGACATACCACCAGGCATAGCCACGCGGGACGACCGGGCGGTCGAACAACGGTCCTGCAGCAGCGTCGTGACCGCCAACCGCCCGGACAAGGCCGCCATCGGCACGCCCGCGCCCGGATGGGTGCTCCCGCCCGCGCAATAAAGCCCAGGGATCCGCGTTCGGGCGCTCTGCCGGAGGAAGGAGGCCGCCCATCCGTGCGAGGCCCGTCCATAAAGGGCTCCACCCGTCGACGGCAGCAGCCGTGCGAAATCCGCTGGCGTGGTGACCACCGGCTCCGCGCATTGCCGAAGCTTCAGCCCGCACGAGGCCAGCCTCGCTTCCATGGCTTTCCCACATCGTGCGATCTCCTCGGGTCCATAAGGGTGCGTGTCGCCGTTGGCCGGCGCATTGACGATAATCTGCAATCGGTCGCGAGCGGGGTCGCCGGGCCGGTCGAGCGCGCAGACATAAGCGGTCGGGTTCTCGGGCACGCGGCCCGCCTTGAGCGCGTCGAATTCGGCGCGATAATCCGGGGAAAAGAAGACGTTGTGCCGGTCGAGCGGGAAGCCCTCGCTGTCGGCCTCCATGCACCAGACCATCGCGGACAGCGAGCGGCGGCGGACGGGATAGGCGTGAACGGCGCGGCGCGCGGCCTGGCCGAACACCCCCGCGGCGATCGCGGCCGGATCGGCGTTCGCGACGATGGCCGAGCAGGGGATGACTTCGCCTCCCGCGAGCCGAACGGCCGAGGCGCGGCCATGCTCGACAAGGATCTCGTCCACGCGGGCGCCGTAGCGAAAGGTGGCGCCGAGCTCGCGGGCAAGTCGCTCCATCGCACAAGCCAAGGCCGCCATCCCGCCCTCGATCAGCCACACGCCCATCGCCTCGACATGCGCGATCAGCATGAGGGTCGCGGGCGCGGCGAAAGGCGAGGAGCCGCAATAGGTGCTGTAGCGGGCGAAGAGCTGCCGCAGGCGAGGATCGCGGAAGTGATCCCCGAGCGCGCCCCACAGGCTCTCGTAGGGCCGGATCGCGCGAAGCGCCCCCAACCGCCACAGTCCGATCCGCCACATCAACCCCGGCGGATAGACGCGGCTGTTCGTGAGAAAGGGTGTTTCGAGGATGTCGTAGATGCGCTTCGCCTCGGCGCGAAAGTCGCGCAAGCCGCGCGCGGCGGCCGCTCCGGCGAAGTCGCCGACCGCTTCCTCGCTGCGGGCGGGATCGGCAAACAGGTCGAGCCGTTCGTGTTCGCTCCAGGCGTGGCGGGCGAGGAGGTCGGCCTTTCTGACCTGGCATCGCTCGGCGAGACTGGCACCGCCTTCGGCAAAGATCTCCTCGAACACGTGGCGGAGGGTGAAGACGGTCGGGCCGGCGTCGACGTGGGCATCGCCGACCGCGAGCTGGCGGACCTTGCCGCCCGGAAGCGCTTCTTTTTCCAGCACGGTCACGGGAATGCCGCGCGCGGCGAGAAGGACGGCGCTGGTGAGGCCGCCGATCCCGGCACCGATCACCGCCACCCGTTCCTGCATGCATCCACCTCCAGCCCGCGAAGTTGACCTAAAGGGCCGCCTGTGTCCATTGTATTTGACAGATGCAGGAGACTTCCTTGCTTTACACCCGGCTAGATGATGGTTCGACACGGCCGGGGTGGAAGCTGCGGTTGCTGCTCTTGCGCAATCGCCTGGTCGGAAACTCGGCCTTCCAGCGCTGGGCCCTGTCCAACCCGCTGACCCGCATCAAGGCGCGGCGCCATGCGCGCGCGCTGTTCGATCTCACCGCGGGCTTTGTCTACAGCCAGGTGACGAGCGCGCTCGTTGAAAGCGATCTCCTCGACGCGCTCGCGACGCGGCCTCGTTCGGAACAGGAAGCGGCGGAGCTGAGCGGCCTTGGGATCGAGTCGGCACGGACCCTCCTTCGGGCTGCGGCTTCGCTCGGGCTGACCGCGGAAGCCGAAAGCCGGTGGACGCTCGGCGAGCGCGGGGGAGCGCTGGCCGGAATGCCGGGCCTCTCCGACATGATCCGGCACCATCGCCTGCTCTACGCCGACCTCGCCGATCCGCTCGCCATGCTCCGCCGGGAGGGGCCCGGTGCGCTGGCGTCACTGTGGACTTACGACGATCCCGGCGGGGGCGAGGAAGCGCGCATCTATTCGCGGCTGATGACCGCGACGCAGCCGATGGTCGCGGCGCAGGCGCTCGCTGCCTACTCCTTCACCCGCCACGTCCGCCTGCTCGACATCGGGGGCGGCCAAGGCGCGTTCCTGCGCGAGATCGGCCATGAATATCCCGCGCTCGGGCTCGGGCTGTTCGATCGGCCGGCGGTGATCGAGACGATCGGCGACAGGGACGGGATCCGGCTGCATGCCGGCTCCTTCCTGACCGACCCCCTCCCCGGCGGCTACGACCTCCACAGTCTCGTCCGCGTGCTCCACGACCATGACGACGCGGCGGCCATGGCAATCCTTCAGGCGAGTCGCCGGGCACTTCCGCCAGGCGGACGCCTGCTCATCGTGGAGCCGATGGCGGAGGTCGGACGGGCGCCCGAGGGCCACGCCTATTTCGGCTTCTATCTCGCGGCGATGCGCTCCGGTCGCCCGCGGACCGCAGCGGAAATTCGGGCAATGCTGCGAGGAGCGGGCTTCGCGAGGGTATCCGCCTGCCGCACGCCGCTGCCACTGGTCGCGCACTGCCTTGTCGCTTCCACTTGACGTCCACATTGCTTGACAATCTCATGTGTCAAGCGCATTGAACAGTCGGGGGACAGTCGCTGCAGACGTATCGTCGTTTGTCACGTCACCGTCCTTCGCAAGGAAGCCGATGGACGCACTCGCCGTCATTGTCGAAGCACCCCAGCAACTCACCCTGAGGAAGCTGGCGCTGACCCCGATGGGGGCCGGTGACGTGCTGGTCGACGTGGCGTGGAGCGGCGTCAGCAGCGGCACCGAGAAACTCCTCTGGTCGGGTGCGATGCCGCCCTTCCCCGGCATGGGCTATCCGCTGGTCCCCGGCTACGAGTCGGTCGGCCGGATCGTCGACGCCGGGCCCGACGCCAGGGCGCGGATCGGCGAATGGGTCTTCGTCCCCGGCGCCCGCTGCTACCAGGACGCCCACGGCCTGTTCGGCGGCACCGCCCGCCGCCTGATCGTACCCGCCGCCCGCGCGCTGCCCGTGCCCGAGTCGCTTGGCGAGCTCGGCATCCTGTTCGCCCTGACCGCGACCGCGATCCATCTTATCGAAGGCGGAAACCCGCCCGAGCTGATTGTCGGCCATGGTGTCCTCGGCCGGCTCATCGCGCGCCTCACGGTCGCCTGCGGCGGCGCCGCACCAACCGTCTGGGAAAATGATCCGATCCGGGCCGACGGGGGCGAAGGGTATCGCGTCACCACCGCCGACGCCGACGAGCGGCGCGACTACCGGACCATTGTCGACGTCAGCGGCGACGCATCGCTCCTCGACAGCCTGATCATGCGCCTTGCGCCCCAGGGGGAACTGGTGCTCGGCGGCTTCTACGCCCAGCCGATCCGCTTCGCCTTTCCGCCGGCCTTCATGCGCGAAGCGCGACTTCGCGTCGCGGCCGAGTGGAAGCCCGAGGACATCGACGCCGCCCGCACCCTCGTCGCGCGCGGCCTCCTCAGCCTTGACGGGCTGATCACCGACCTGCGGCCGGCCGAGGAAGCAGCGGAAGCCTATCCGCACGCCTTCACCGACCGCCGCTGCCTGAAGATGGTTCTCGACTGGAGGGGCTGGGCCTGATGCTCGATCATCACGAAGCACTGCGCCACGAAGCGTCGATCGAGCCCGATCCGGTCCCGACCGGTGAGCCGACGAGCAAGACCCAGATCATCGCCATCTATGGCAAGGGTGGCTCGGGAAAGAGCTTCGCGCTCGCCAACCTCAGCTACATGATGGCCCAGCAGGGCAAGCGCGTGCTGCTGATCGGCTGCGACCCCAAGAGCGACACGACCAGTCTGCTGTTCGGCGGCAAGTCGACCCCCACGATCATCGAAACCTCGTCCGCCAAGAAGCTGGCCGGCGAGGAGGTCAGGATCGAGGACGTCTGCTTCCAGCGCGACGGCGTGTTCGCGATGGAACTCGGCGGACCCGAGGTCGGCCGCGGCTGCGGCGGGCGCGGCATCATCCACGGCTTCGAGACGCTCGAGAAGCTCGGCTTTCACGAGTGGGGCTTCGACTACGTGCTGCTCGATTTCCTCGGCGACGTGGTGTGCGGCGGCTTCGGCCTGCCGATCGCCCGCGACATGTGCCAGAAGGTGATCGTCGTCGCCTCGAACGACCTCCAGTCGCTCTATGTCGCGAACAACGTCTGCAAGGCGGTGGAATATTTCCGCAAGCTCGGCGGCAACGTCGGCGTCGCGGGCATGATCCTCAACAAGGATGACGGGACGGGCGAGGCCAATGCCTTTGCCGAAGCGGTCGGGATCCCGGTGCTGACCGCCATCCCCGCCAACGAGGACATCCGCAAGAAGAGCGCCAACTACCAGATCATCGGCATGCCCGGCGGTCAGTGGGGCAGCCTGTTCGAGGAGCTCGCCGAAAATGTCGCGACGGCCCCGCCGCTGCGCCCGACGCCGCTCGACCAGGACGGTCTGCTCGGCCTGTTCAGCGCCGACATCACGGGCGCCGACTATTCGCTGAAGCCTGCAACCCAGGCCGACATGCGCGGCGGCGAGTTCGTCGCCAGGCCAAGCCTCGAAGTGATCTACGATGCGGTCTGAGGCGCGGCGCTGATGGACTATGCCGCGCCTTCCTCGCGCGAGCTCGACCGGATCGAGGTCGAGAACGGATCCGGCTGCCATGCCGGGGCCGAGCGGATGAGCGCGGAAGCGACGGCCAATGGCAAGTCGGAGCTTCTCGAAGGTCTCGCAAAGGACTATCCCAAGGGTCCGCACGACCAGCCGCAGAGCATGTGTCCGGCCTTCGGCTCGCTCCGCGTGGGCCTGCGGATGCGGCGGACCGCGACCATCCTCTCGGGCTCGGCTTGCTGCGTCTACGGGTTGACCTTCACCTCGCATTTCTACGGGGCGAAGCGGAGTGTCGGCTACGTGCCCTTCAGCTCCGAGACGCTCGTCACCGGCAAGTTGTTCGAGGACATCCGCGACGCGGTCCACGAGATCGCCGACCCGAAGAACTACGACGCCATCATCGTCACCAATCTTTGTGTGCCGACGGCGAGCGGAGTGCCGCTCCAGCTGCTGCCCAAGGAGATCAACGGGGTCCGGATCGTCGGAATCGACGTGCCGGGCTTCGGGGTTCCGACCCACGCCGAGGCCAAGGACGTGCTCGCCGGCGCGATGCTGTCCTATGCCCGTCGCGAGATCGAGGCGGGTCCCGTCGCCGCGCCGCGCGCGCGGTCCGATCGCCCGGCGATTGCCCTGCTTGGCGAGATGTTCCCGGTCGATCCGGTGATGATCGGGCAGATGCTCGAGCCCTTGGGCCTCGTTGCCGGTCCGGTTGTCCCGACGCGGGAATGGCGCGAACTCTATGCCGCGCTCGACTGCGCCGCAGTCGCCGCCATCCACCCCTTCTACACCGCCAGCATCCGCGAATTTCAGGGCGCCGGCCGCCCGGTCGTCGGGTCTGCCCCGGTCGGGGTCGATGGAACGGCGGCCTGGCTTCAGGCGATCGGCGAGACCTGCGGCATTGCCGCCGACCGGATCGCCGAAGCGCAGAACCGCTTCCTCCCCGCGATCCGCGGGGCCTTGGCCGGGTCGCCGATCACGGGCCGGGTGACCGTCTCGGGCTATGAAGGCTCCGAACTGCTCGTCGCCCGGCTGCTGATCGAAAGCGGCGCCGACGTGCCCTATGTCGGCACCGCCGCTCCGCGCACCGCCTGGTCCGATCCCGACCGCGAATGGCTCGAGGCGCGCGGCGTCCGGATCCAGTATCGCGCCAGCCTCGAGCAGGATCTCGCCGCGGTCGAGGAATATCGCCCCGACCTCGCGATCGGCACCACCCCGGTGGTCCAGCATGCCAAGGCCAAGGGCACGCCGGCACTCTACTTCACCAACCTCATCTCCGCCCGTCCGCTGATGGGCCCGGCAGGTGCAGGCAGCCTCGCCACCGTCGTCAATGCCGCCATCGCCGGCAAGGACCGGATGGCGTCGATGAAGCGCTTCTTCGAGGGCGTCGGCGAAGGCCATGCCGCCGGGCAGTGGAATGACGTCCCGGTCGACCGCCCCGACTTCAAGGCGCGTTATGCGGCCAAGCGTCTCGCCGCGGCCAAGGCCGAGCAGGCGGTCGGCTCATGACGCTCATCCTCGATCATGACCGCGCTGGCGGCTATTGGGGCGCGGTCTACGCCTTCACCGCGGTCAAGGGACTGCAGGTGATTGTCGACGGACCGGTTGGCTGCGAGAATTTGCCCGTCACGAGCGTGCTCCATTACACCGACGCGCTGCCCCCGCACGAGCTGCCGATCGTGGTCACCGGCCTTTCCGAGCAGGAACTCGGCCGCGACGGCACCGAAGGGGCGATGAAGCGCGCCTGGGCCGCGCTCGATCCCGATCTTCCGGCGGTGGTCGTCACCGGGTCGATCGCCGAAATGATCGGCGGCGGCGTGACGCCCGAGGGCACCAATATCGTCCGCTTCCTGCCGCGCACCATCGACGAGGACCAGTGGCAGTCGGCCGACCGCGCGCTCGCCTGGCTGTGGACGCAATTCGGGCCGAAGAAGGTCGCGCCGCCGAAGAAGCTGAAGGAGGGCGAGAAGCCCAAGGTCAACATCATCGGCCCGCAATATGGCACCTTCAACATGCCGTCCGACCTCGCCGAGATCCGGAGGCTGGTCGAGGGCATCGGCGCCGAGGTCAACCTGACCTTCCCGCTCGGCACGCACCTCGCCGACATTCGCAAGCTCGGCGACGCGAGCGTCAACATCTGCATGTACCGCGAGTTCGGACGCAAGCTGTGTGAGGAGCTCGACCGCCCCTATCTCCAGGCGCCGATCGGGCTGACCTCGACGACGCTGTTCCTCGAGCAATTGGGCGAGTTGCTCGGGCTCGACCCCCAGCCGTTCATCGAACGCGAGAAGCACACGACGATCAAGCCGCTGTGGGACCTGTGGCGCTCGGTCACGCAGGACTTCTTCGGCACCGCGAGCTTCGGCATCCACGCGAACGAGACCTACGCCCGGGGCGTGCGCGCCTTCCTCGAGGGCGACATGGGCCTCCCCTGCAGCTTCGCCTTCGCCCGCCGCGCCGGGGTCAAGCCCGACAACCAGGCGGTGATCGAGGCTTGTCGGACGGCGCCGCCGCTGGTGGTGTTCGGCAGCTTCAACGAGCGCATGTATCTCGCCGAGGCGGGCGCGCGCACGACCTATATTCCGGCGAGTTTCCCCGGCGCGATCATCCGCCGCCACACCGGCACGCCCTTCATGGGCTATGCCGGCGCGACCTACCTGCTCCAGGAAGTGTGCAACGCGCTGTTCGACGCGCTCTTCCACATCATCCCGGCCGCCAGCGAACTCGACCGGATCGAGGCGACGCCCTCGCGCGGCCTTGCCGAACTGCAGTGGGACCCGACCGCCAAGGCCAAGCTCGACGCGATCGTCGAGGCGCAGCCCGTCCTCGTCCGGATCTCGGCCGCCAAGCGCCTGCGCGATGCGGCCGAGCGCGCGGCCCATGCCGCGGGCGAGCGGACGGTCACCGCCGACCGGCTCGCCGACATTCTGATGGAACAGCCCGCATGAGGCTGTTCCCCACCCTTCGCCTGGGGCTCCCAGGCTCAACCCCTTCGCGGCGGGAATGCTCGCGGAGAAAGCCGCCCGGTGGCGTTCGCGCCTGTATTCTCATGCCGGGCAATTTGGAGAGCGACGCATGAGCGACACCAGAGAGCGAGACGATCGCTTCGGGCCGGGAACCTACCTGACCCCTGAAGAAGCGAAAGAATTCCACAAGATCTTCGTGACGAGTTTTCTCATCTTCACGGCGATCGCGATCGTGGCCCACTTCCTCGCGTGGCAATGGCGGCCCTGGCTTCCCGGAGCCAATGGCTATGCCGACCATGCGATGATCCAGGGTGCGCAACACCTGGCGAGCATCGCCACCTCGATGTTTGCCTGAGGAGATCAAGCCATGTGGAGAATTTGGCTCATTTTCGATCCGCGCCGCACCTTGGTCGCGCTGTTCACCTTCCTGTTCGTTCTGGCGCTGCTGATTCACTTCATCCTGCTCAGCACGGACCGGTTCAACTGGCTCGACGGCCCGCGCGCCGCCGATCCGACCGCAGCCGCGATGAGCGCGCCAGCGGCAGCCCCGGCGGCCGCACCGGTCGCCGCGCCGGCTCAGTAAAGGCGTCACCCCGACCGGGGTCGCTGGGCGGCGTTTCGACCGTCCGCCGAGCGACCCCGGCAAGGGCAATTTCAAGCCGACTTCGTTTGCCCCCGCGCACGCGGGCCAGGAGAGTTTCGCCATGATCCTCAGCTATGAGCGTAAGTACCGCGTGAGAGGCGGCACGCTGCTTGGCGGCGACCTGTTCGACTTCTGGGTCGGGCCATTCTACGTCGGCTTCTTCGGCGTGCTGACGGCGTTCTTCGCCTCGCTCGGCACCGGGCTGATCCTCTACGGCGCCGCGATCGGCCCGACCTGGAACCCGTGGCTGATCTCGATCGCGCCGCCGGACATCAGCTACGGCCTGGCACTCGCCCCGTTGCGCGAAGGCGGCCTGTGGCAGATCATCACCTTCTGCGCGATCGGTTCCTTCGTCAGCTGGGCGCTGCGCGAGGTCGAGATCTGCCGCAAGCTCGGCATCGGCTACCATGTGCCGTTCGCCTTCAGCTTCGCGATCCTCGCCTACGTCACGCTGGTCGTGTTCCGCCCGCTGCTGCTGGGCGCCTGGGGCTTCGGCTTTCCCTACGGCATCTTCAGCCACCTCGATTGGGTGAGCAACACCGGCTATCAATATCTCCACTTCCATTACAATCCCGCGCACATGCTGGCCGTGAGCTTCTTCTTCACGACGACGCTGGCGCTGGCGATGCATGGCGGTGCGGTGCTGTCGGCGGTGAACGTCCCCAAGGGCGAGCCGGTCAAGACGCCCGAATATGAGGACAGCTTCTTCCGCGACCTGATCGGCTATTCGATCGGGACTCTGGGCATCCACCGCCTCGGCCTCCTGCTGGCCTTGAACGCCGGCTTCTGGAGCGCCGTGTGCATCATCATCTCAGGCCCCTTCTGGACCCGTGGCTGGCCCGAATGGTGGTCCTGGTGGCTCAATCTTCCGATCTGGTCCTAAGGGGGAGGTAATCCGATGGGTGCCTATCAGAATATCTTCACCCAGACCCAGCTGAGGGCCGCGCCCGAATTCGGCGCGCCGCTTCCGGCCGGCAACGATCCCCGGATCGGCAAGGGTTTCTACAGTTATTGGGCGGGCAAGCTGGGCGCGGCCCAGATCGGCCCCTTCTATCTCGGCAAGCTCGGCCTCGCTTCCTTCATCTGCGGCTTCCTCGCGTTCGAGATCATCGGTCTCAACATGTGGGCGAGCGTGAACTGGGATCCGGTCCAGTTCGTCCGGCAGCTGCCATGGCTCGCGCTCGAGCCGCCGGGGCCCGAATGGGGCTTCACCCCCTTCGTTCCGCTGGCGCAGGGCGGCTGGTGGATCATCACCGGCTTCTTCCTGACCTGTTCGGTATTGCTGTGGTGGGCGCGCACCTATCGCCGCGCCCGCGCGCTCGGCATGGGCACCCACGTCGCCTGGGCCTTCGCCAGCGCGATCTGGCTGTTCCTCGTGCTTGGCTTCATCCGCCCGGCGCTGATGGGGAGCTGGTCCGAAGCGGTGCCGTTCGGCATCTTCCCGCACCTCGACTGGACCGCGGCTTTCTCGATCCGCTACGGCAACCTCTTCTACAATCCCTTCCACGCGCTTTCGATCGCATTCCTCTACGGTTCGACCCTGCTGTTCGCGATGCACGGCGCGACGATCCTGGCGGTCAGCCGCTACGGCGGCGAGCGCGAGATCGAGCAGATCACCGACCGCGGCACCGCGCTCGAGCGGGCGGCCCTGTTCTGGCGCTGGACCATGGGCTTCAACGCGACGATGGAATCGGTCCACCGCTGGGCCTGGTGGTTCGCGGTGCTGACGACGCTGACGGGCGGGATCGGGATCCTGCTCACCGGCACCGTGGTCGACAACTGGTATCTTTGGGCAGTCGAGCATCATTATGCCGAGAGCTATCCTTCGACCAATGTCGCCGATCCCTCGCTGCAGCCGCTCCCGGCGCCCTATCAGGTGACCCTGCCAAGCGCGGTCGAGGCCCCGGTCGCCGGTGGTGCGCTTCCCGTCGGCAATGCGGTGGGTGAAGCGGCACCCGCCCCCGTGCCACCTGCCGCCGTTCCGGCCCGATAGAGGAGCCACGTGATGACCAGAGGCCAGAGCCTTCTATTCGCCACCCTCCCCCTCGTCGCGCTGAGCGGCTGCGAGCTCGGCGCCAAGGCCGCGCAGCAGACCGGCTACCGGGGCACGGGCATGGACCAGATCACCGACGTGAGCTCGGTCCAGAAGGCGGCCTACATCCCGCCCGCACCCTATCCGCTGTCGCCCGAGGCGGCGAACGGGCCCAAGGTGCAAGGGCAGAACATTCAGGTCCTCGGCAACCTGTCCGAGGAGCAGTTCGGTCACCTGATGAGCTCGATCAGCCAGTGGGTCGCGGGCGACGCGGCCAATTGCCAATATTGCCACAATCCGGCGAACATGGCCGACGACAGCATCTACACCAAGCGGGTCGCCCGCCAGATGCTCAAGATGACGCTGTCATTGAACTCGCAATGGTCGAATCACACGGGGCAGACCGGGGTCACCTGCTACACCTGCCACCGCGGGCAGCCAGTGCCCAAATATGTCTGGACGCCCGAGAAGCCGACCGACCGCTACACCATCCGCGGGCAGAAGCGCGGGCAGAACACGCCCGACGCAAACGTCGGCTACGCCTCGCTTCCGAACAACGTCTTCGAGCAATATCTCGGCGGCAATGCGGAGAGCGTCCGGGTGCAGGCGAGTTCGGCTTATCCCGGCATGGAAAAGTCGGGCACGCGCAATGCCGAAGACAGCTATGCGATCATGATGCACGTCTCGAAGGCGCTGGGGGTGAATTGCACCTTCTGCCACAACAGCCAGAGCTTCCGATCCTGGTCGCTGAGCCGCGCCCAGCGCGCAACCGCCTGGTACGGCATCCGCATGGTGCGCGACGTCAACGGCAACAACATCCTGCCGCTCGCCAGGGCGGGCGTGTTCCCGCCCAACCGGCTCGGGCCGACGGGACAGCCGCTGCAGGTCAATTGCCTGACCTGCCATCAGGGGCTGAACAAGCCGCTCGGCGGCAAGTCGATGATCCCGGATCATCCCTACCTGCGGCCGGCCGGCTACGTGCCCAATCCCCGTCCCGCGGCCGAGCAGGGCGTGGTCGCGGCACTTCGGCAGCCGCAGGCGATGGCGCCGCGGATCAGTCCGCCCAACGCCCCCAAGGACCAGCCGGCGCAGACCGCCGCGCCGGTGCGCTAGGGGCGCGGCCCGCTAGCGGCGGGTCGGCGGAACGTCGGTGGTGTCCTGCGCATTGCCGCGCGCCCGCTCCTCGTCGAGCTGGCGACCGCGCTCGCCTTCCATCGGGTGCCGGTTGCCGGGTTTGCGCAGGAACCACAGGAACGCGACCAGCACGACCAGGAAGCCGGCGATCAGGATGAACATGTTGTTGGCGGCGAGATAGTCGGACAGGTTCATGGCGAAGCGCCTTCGTTGAAGTGTCCCCGCCCCTTTTTTTCGTAATCCCCCAACGACTTGGGCGGCCGGAAGGTCCGACCGCCCACTAATGCTTCAGGCCATGGTCGCTCAGGCCGCGGCGGAAACCCGGCTCAGGGCACAACGCGACCAGATCTCGCTCAGCGCGTCGACCAGCCGGTCGATGTCCTCGGCCGAGTGGACCGGCGAGGGCGTGATGCGCAGCCGCTCGGTTCCGCGCGGCACGGTCGGGTAATTGATCGGCTGGACGTAGATCCGATATTCCTCGAGCAGCCAGTCACTGATCTGTTTGCAGTGGACCGGGTTGCCGACCATCACCGGGATGATGTGGCTGTCGTTGTCCATCATCGGGATGCCGACCGCCATCAGCCGCGCCCGGACTGTGGCGACGCGATCGCGCTGCCCCTGGCGCTCGGCCTCGCTCTCCTTGAGGTGGCGAATGCTGGCCGCCGCCCCGGCGGCGAGCGCCGGCGGAAGCGCGGTGGTGAAGATGAAGCCGCTGGCGAAGCTGCGGACGAAGTCGCACAGCGCGGTCGATGCGGCGATGTAGCCGCCGAGGACGCCATAGGCCTTGCCCAGCGTGCCTTCGATCACGGTGATCCGGTCCATCAGGCCTTCACGCTCGGCGACGCCGCCGCCGCGCGGGCCATAGAGGCCGACCGCATGGACCTCGTCGATGTAGCTCATCGCGCCATGCGCTTCGCAGACGTCGAGGATCTCGGCGATCGGCGCGATGTCGCCGTCCATCGAATAGACGCTCTCGAACGCAACCAGCTTGGGCCGGTCCTTGTCGAGCGCGGCGAGGCGGCGATCGAGGTCGCGCCAGTCGTTGTGCGCGAAGACCTGCCGCTCGGCGCGGCTATGGCGGATACCCTCGATCATCGAGGCATGGTTGCCGGCGTCCGAAAGGATGACGACATTCGGGATCTTCGCGCCGAGCGTGCCGAGCGCCGCCCAGTTCGAGACATAGCCCGAGGTGAAGAGCAGCGCCGATTCCTTGCCGTGAAGATCGGCGAGTTCGCGCTCGAGCTGCACATGCTGATGCGTCGTGCCGGCGATGTTGCGCGTGCCCCCGGCCCCCGCGCCGCAGCTGTCGAGCGTTTCGTGAATGGCATCGAGCACGACCGGATGCTGGCCCATCCCGAGATAGTCGTTCGAGCACCAGACAGTGACTTCGTCGGCACCGTCGTCCTTGTGCCACTTGGCCTTGGGATAATTGCCCGCGCGCCGCTCGAGCTCGGCGAAGATGCGATAGCGCCCCTCCCCGCGAAGATCGTCCAGCGACTGGTTGAAAAAGGCCTCATAATCCATGGCCGGTCCCCCTAGGCTTGTCCCGCAATGCGTGTGGCGCCCGGCCGCATCGCCCAGTGCCACAAGACACCGTCACGAACCGGAAGGGCAAGAAAGAAAAGTTCGAGCGCGCCGAGCCCGGCGAGCGCGAAGACGAGGCTCGGCGCGATCGCGGCGCTGCCCGCGCCGGCCGACAGCGCACGGTCGGCGAGAAGGGTCGCGAGCAGCAGGCTCGATCCGAGCGCGATCACGAGGGTGGCGCTAAGCCGACGCGGCCCGAAATAGCTGTGCAGGTAGCGAAGATGCGCCGGAATCAGCTCGTCGCTGAAATTGGGCACGCCGCTGAAGATGCTGAGCTTGGCGCCGAGGCGGAGGACGAACAGCAGCCCGAAGATCGACGCGGCGACCTGATTGGCGGCGCCCCATCCGATCATCACCAACAGGGCCAGCAGGCCGGCCAGTGCCAGTTCGTGCCACAGCAGTGCCTCGGTGGCCTGGCGGAAGCGAAGGAAGCCTGCCGCTCCGACCGACTTGGGAAGCCGGCGGGGACCCGCCGCGGCGCCGGTCAGGAAGGCGAGCTCCTGCCACGCCCAGATGACGAGCGCCCCGGCCGCCGAGGCATAGGTCGCAGCGATGCCGTCGTCGTGCCGCGTCGCGACGATCACCGCCATGCCCGCGATCGCCGCCACCGACGTTGCCATCATGGCCGAGCGATAGGTCGCGCGGGGCCGGTGGACGAGCCAGACCACCAGCGCCGTGCTGGCGAACCAGCTGAGCAGCACCGCCAGCGCGGGAACGAGATGGCCCGACAGGCTCACCAGGCCGGCTGCATGCGGACGGTGGCGGGCAGCGGGCTCTTTTCCGGCCGAAGGAAATACATGCGGGCGAAGGCGAAGGCCGCGCCGGCGAGATGCGGCAGCTTGGCGATGCCACGGTTGCGCGCAATGCCATCGCCGGCGACGCGCAGCCTTTCCATCGCCGCACGGAAGCGGGGGTCGTCGGTCGGAAGCACCACCGGGAACACCTGCCGGCTGATCGCCGAGCAGATGTCGAACACCTTGTAGCCATAGTCGGCGGGGCTGATGCCGAGCGCCTTGAAGAATTCCGGCCGGCCGGCGTCGCGCACGTACATCGTCGCGTAGACCGACAGCAGGAAGAAGCGGATCCAGAGCTTGTTGAGGCCGGTGAGCAGCTTCGGCTCCGACCGCATCAGCATGGCGAAGGCCTCGCCGTGCCGGAACTCGTCCTGGCACCACCGCTCGAACCAGGCGAAGATCGGATGGAAGCGGAGCTCGGGATGCTTTTCGAGTTGCCGGTAGATGGTGATGTAGCGGGCGTAGCCAATCTTCTCCGACAGATAGACCGCGTAAAAGATGAACTTGGGTTTGAAATAGGTGTATTTCTTGGTCTTGGTCAGGAAGCCGAGATCGACGCCGAGGCCAGCGTCCTTGAGCGTTTCGTTGATGAAGCCGGCATGGCGGCTTTCGTCGCGGGCGAGGACCTTGAACAGCTTCTTCACGTCGGGATTGGTGACGCGCTTGGCGATTTCGGCGTAGAGGATGCAGCCCGAGAATTCGCTGGTCATCGAGCTGACGAGGAAGTCGATGAACTCGGCCCGGAGCGCCGGCGTCATTCGGTCAAGGATGCCGTCGAAGCTTTCCTCGCTGCGGAAATGGCGCTTGTTCTCGTCGCGGTCGAAGTCGGCGATCAGCGCGTCCCATTCGGCGCGGACCGGAGTGACGTCGATCTTGTCGAGCGCCTTGAAGTCGGTCGTGTAGAAGCGCGGCGACAGGATCGTTTCCTGCCGTGCGATCGCGAGCGTGTCCGCCGGGGTCACCGGCGTATGGGCGTTCATGCGAGCCTCCCGGGGGTGAAGCTGACTTCGTAGAGTTCGCTCATGTCGAAATAAGCGGTGAAGCGCGTCCAGGCGCGGCGCAGCGGTCCAGCGATCTCGACCGTCGCCGTGCGATCGAGGACGAGGCTGGTCCCGAACGGCACGACGACCGGCGCGCCATGCACCTGCACCCGGTCGCCCGGTCCGATCGCAATGTCGTCGGGAAGTTCGACATGCGCGTGGAGGGAATCTGGGCTGTGCTCGACGCTGATGCGGCACGAGGTTTCGAAGCGGGCGGCGCAGAGCAGGCTCACGAGCGGGTCTCCGGAGCGAGGAAGGCGGCGAAGGAGGCACGATTGGTCGGGCCGAAGCTGCCGAGTTCGATCACGCGACCGGTGGCGGTGTCGGTGAGCGTCAGCGCGCCGTCGGGCCAGCTGGCCAGCGCGAAGGGCGCGGCCGGGCCTTGGCGATTGAGGTGCCGTTCGCGCGCCAGGCCGCGCATCACCCCACGGATGAAACCGCTCCCCTCGGTGCCGATCGCAGCGACCTGACGACCGTTGCCGGCATCGCTCACCAGCACCTTGCCGCCGGCACCATCGTCGAAGCGGAGAAGGCGTTGGGCCACCGGCTGTTCGTGGGCGGCGAGGCGCGCTTCGGCCGGGCTCGGTCCGACGTCGACCAAGCCGAAGCGGACCGCCGAGACGAGGACCAGCACGCAGATGATCAGGGCGCAGGCGGCCTTGAGCGCACCGGGCGGGATCATGTTCTCGTGGCTGTGATGCTCGAGCTCGTTCATGCCATGGCCTCGACGGGTTCGGGGGCGGGCCGTGCGGGACGGGGCGCGGGTTTGGCGGCAGGCTCGACGTGCGCGACGTCGATCACCTCGGCGCAGCAATGATAGAGCTTGATCGCGAGGTCTTCAGCACCGGGCACCGAGCGCAGCATCGGCTGCGGCTGGCGGAGGTGACGCGGCCGGACATGCGGCCAGAGTAGCGCCCAACCGATCCGCTCGCGGCCCTTGAGCTTGAGCGCGATGTCGCCGCAGCCGTTGCCGAGCATCCGAAGGTCCGCGGAATCGATCTGCCGCAGCGGAAGATTGAAGCTCATCGGCAGCGCGATTCCGATCTTGAGCACGATGCGCCGGTCGGTGAGGGTATAGACGGTGCTGGTGGCATAGGCCTTGGCGAGGACCGCCATGACGCCGAGCCCGAGCAATCCCGCTCCCAGCGTGATCGCGGCGCCCGTCGGGCTCCCCGCGAGCAAACCCGCCACCGCGAGGATCGCGAAGTAGACGGCGACGGCGCGGGCGTGAAACAGCGAGCGCAGCAGTTGGCGCCAGTCGGGCGCACCCTGCCAGACGATGGTCTCGCCCGGCGGGAGCTTGCCCGGAAGGCCGTTCAGGCGGTCAGCGCTCACAGCAAGGGCTCCGCACGGCCGGGCATGCCGTAGAGATAGCCGCCGCCGAAATAGCCCATCAGCCGGTCTTCCTCGCGGCGGGTGATCTGGCCGGCGGTCGCGACCTTGGGGGCATTGGCGAACTGCGACGCGGCGATGGCGTCGACATGGTAGACGCGCTTGCGGCCGTGGACGGTGCCCATGAGGAACGGGACTATGACGCTGCCGCTCGCCGTGGCGACATCGACGTAGCGGACGAGATGATCGGAACGGTCGATCCAGACGTCGCTGATCTCGCCGACCACGACTCCATCGGCCGCCACGACCTTCATCCCCATGAGGTTGGCATCCTCGCGCGCGATCGACCATTCATGCTCGCTCGACATGGGGACGATCCGCGGGCGCCCTTCCATGTCCTGGTCGGGCCAGTCGGCGCGATTGACCCAGCTGGCCGGGCCGACGCCATCGACGAGTGGATCGCCGGTCGGTACCAGCGGCGCGCCGGGGAAGCGGTCGTAAGGCCGGGTGCCGGGAATCTCGACGGGTTCGCGGCCCTGCGCCGGCGTGGTCGCATAGCCGCGATCGAACGGCAGCTTGAAGCGCTTATAGGACGACGCGGTGAGCGGACCCCAGGCGCTGTCGACGCGGCCGGTCACCGCATCCTCGAGCGGATAGCCTTCTCGCCGATCTTCGCGCCGGAGGTAGAAGACGAGGGCGACGAAGAAGAGCACGAACGCGTAAAAGACGAGCTCCGCCACATCGAGCCGTCCAACGATGATT
The DNA here is from genome assembly GCF_039538065.1 of Sphingomonas rosea. NCBI lineage: Bacteria > Pseudomonadati > Pseudomonadota > Alphaproteobacteria > Sphingomonadales > Sphingomonadaceae > Sphingomonas > Sphingomonas rosea. Next base: position 1,607,238 of record NZ_BAABBR010000001.1, on the reverse strand, counting down.
TCGTGATGCGACATGTTCCCGTTTTCCTCTTCGTTCAGCTCGGGAATTGCGCCAGGCCGAAGCGTGGCGGATTGGCGGAGGGTGCAAGCTGCGCCCGCACCAGGGGGCCCATGACCAGGATGGTCACGAGAAGCAGGACGATTTCGGCGGCGTAGACCACGCCGTAGCCGGTTGCGCGCACCGCGAGGGTCTCGCCGAGCCGGCCGCCCGTCGCGAGGATCGAGATGCCGTCGCGAACGAGGCCGCCAAGAAGAATGGCGGCTCCGGCAGCGGATGCCTGGACCGCACCCCAGGCGCCGAGCGCGAGGCCCGCTTCCGAGGTGCGGGCAAGGGTCATTGCGGCCACCAGCGTGCCCACCATGAACAGACCACCACCGAAGCCGATCATCGCTGCGCCGACCATCAGCAGGAGGGGAGTGGCGGTCGGCGCAGCGAAGATGACGAGGAGCAGGGCGAACATGCCGACCACACAGCCGAAGCCGGCGAGGCGGTTGGGTTCGCTCCCGCGGGCAAGGCGGCTGCCGGCGAGCGCGAAGCCGAGCAGTGCGCCGAGCGCCCAGAGCGAGGTCAGCGTCGTGGTCGCCCCAACCGACATGCCGAGGATCTCGCCGCCATAGGGCTCGAGGAGGACGTCCTGCATGCCGAAGGCGAGCGCACCGAAGCCGACGCCCAAGAGGAGGCGGCGGCTGTGGGGCTCGGCCACGAGCCGGGTCCAGACTTCGGCAAAGCCGAGCTTCTCGGATGCTTCGGTGCGCAGCGGCGCACGGCGCGGCTCCTGCTTCCAGCTGGCGACGATGTTGAGGACGAGGGTGAGAAGCGCGGCCGCCTGGATCACCTGGACGAGGCGGGTGGGCGTGAAGTCGATCAGCAGCTCGCCGATCACGAGCGCGCTGATCATCGTGCCGGTGAGCAGCATGACGTAGAGCAAGGCGACCGCGCGGGGGCGGGCGTGCTCGGGCGCGAGGTCGGTGGCGAGAGCAAGCCCGGCGGTCTGCGCGATGTGCAGCCCCGCGCCCGTGAGGAGGAAGGCGACCGCGCAGCCGAACAGGCCGACACCCTGCCCGTCGGGGACCGAGATGATCAGCAGCGCGAAGGGCATGATCGCCAGCCCGCCGAACTGCAGCAATGTCCCCATCCACAGATAGGGCACGCGCCGCCAGCCGAGCACCGAGCGATGCGCGTCCGACTTGTGTCCGATCAATGCGCGAAACGGCGCGGCGAGGAGCGGGATGGCGATCAGGGCGGCAACCAGGCCGGCCGGAATGCCCAATTCGACGATCATCACCCGGTTGAGCGTGCCGTTGTACAGCGCCCAGACGAGCCCGGCGGAAACCTGGAACAGCGACAGCCGCAGCAGGCGGCCAAGGGGGAGCTCGGTCGTCGCGGCATCGGCAAACGGCAGCCACGCGGTTGCGACGCGGGTCCAGATGCCGGGGCCGAGCGACCGGGCGCTCATGCGAGGCGCACCAGTTCGAGCGCGTGGCTCTTGTAGAAGCCGCTCGCGATGCGCTGGCTGCGGCCGATGGTCCAGCCGTCGATGGCCGCCAGCCGACGGCGAAGCTCGGACTCGCGGACGGGCACGATGGCGGGCGAGCGGTTGGCGCGCGGGAACAGCCGGCCGATCATCAACATGGCGGCGAGCGCCGGGCTGTAGGGCGCGAAGGTGAAGACGATCGAGTGCCGCGTCCGGGCCGACAAGGCGGCCAGCGCGCTGACGAGATCGTCGGCCGAATAGTGGATCAGGCTGTCCATCGCCGCGACATGGTCGAAGTCGCCAAGCGCAGGATCGAGCATGTCGCCGGTCCGCCAGTCGATCCGCGCGTCCTCGCTTGCGCCTCGAGCCCGGGCGACATCGACCAGGCCGCCGGCGACATCGATGGCGGTGACGTGCGCGCCGCGCGCTGCCGCGTCGAAACTGAGTGCCCCGGTCCCGCAGCCAGCGTCGAGCAGGCACCGACCGTCAAGCTCTTGCGGGAGCCACGACAGCAGGGTTGCGCGCATCGCGTCGCGTCCGGCGCGCACCGTCTGCCGGATGCGGCTGACCGAGGTGTCGGAGGTGAGGTCGATCCACGCCCGTCGCGCGGTCGAATCGAAATAGGTCCGCAGCCGCTCGCGCTGGCGGCCGTAACCTTGGCCAAGTTCGGTCGAGGGCGCGGCGCTGGCCATCATTCGAAGCCCAGGAAGTCGAAGATGTCGCGGTCCTTCATCGCCTTGGCCGCATTGGGCTCGACGCCGTCCCACAGCATCTTCGCAAGCCGCAGATATTCCTCGCGCGCGACCTGCACCTCGGGGCTGTCGTCCATCTCGAACAGGGTGCACTTCTTGAGCCGCGAGCGGCGGATCGCGTCGACGTCGCGGAAGTGGGCAAGGCGATTAAGGCCGGTCGCGGCGGCGAAGCGATCGATCTCGTCGGTCTCGGCCGAACGGTTGGCGATGACTCCCGCCAGCCGGACGTCGTAATTCTTGGCCTTGGCGGCGATGGCGGCGATGATCCGGTTCATCGCGAAAATGCTGTCGAAGTCGTTGGCGGCGACCACCACCGCGCGCTCGGCATGCTGGAGCGGTGCCGCGAAGCCGCCGCACACGACGTCGCCGAGCACGTCGAAGATGACGACGTCCGTATCCTCGAGGAGGTGGTGCTGCTTGAGGAGCTTGACGGTCTGGCCAACGACATAGCCGCCGCAGCCGGTGCCGGCCGGGGGGCCGCCCGCCTCGACGCACATCACGCCGTTGAAGCCCTCGAACATATAGTCTTCGGGGCGCAGTTCCTCGTGGTGGAAGTCGACGCTTTCGAGCACGTCGATGACGGTCGGCATCAGCTTCTTGGTCAGCGTGAAGGTGCTGTCGTGCTTGGGGTCGCAGCCGATCTGGAGCACGCGATGGCCGAGCAGCGAGAAGGCGGCCGACAGGTTGGACGAGGTCGTCGACTTGCCGATCCCGCCCTTCCCGTAGACTGCGAACACCTTGGCGCCCTTGATCCGGACATTGGGGTCGAGCTCGACCTGGACCGAGCCTTCGCCGTCACCCGGCGAAAGGGTGGATGCGCCACTGAGCGAGAAGGGGGAATCGAGCGTCATTCGGCGGCCATCAGGCCTTCCAGCCTGTCCTCTATCTCGTCACTGGCGGCGTGGAGGGCAGCGAGGGTCGCTGCATCCGGCTGCCAGTATTGACGGTCGTGGGCTTCAAGGAGGCGATCGGCCATGCGGGCCGATGCCTTCGGATTGAGTGTGGCGAGGCGTTCGCGCATCGCGGGATCGAGCACGAAGGTCTCGCTGATCTGCTGATAGATCCAAGGAGAAACCGCGCCGGTCGTCGCCGACCAGCCGAGCGTGGTCGCGACATGCGCCTCGATGTTGCGGACGCCCTCGCCGCCGTGGCGGAGCATGCCCTCGTACCAGATCGGATTGAGAGTGCGGGTGCGGCTTTCGAGCTCGACCTGTTCGGCGAGCGTCCGGACCTTGGGGGCACCGCGGGTCGCGTCGACGATGTAGATGGGCGGCGCCTTGCCCCGCGCGCGGGCCACCGAACGGGTAATGCCGCCGAGGCTGTCCATATACTGGTCGACGTCGGTGACCCCGAGCTCGACCGATTCGAGATTCTGGTAGGTCAGCTCGACCGTGCCGAGCGCGCTCTTGAGGATCGCCCGCTGCGCGACCGGCGCACCCTTGCGGCCGTAGGCGAAGCCCTTGCGCCGCTCGAACACCTCGGCGAGCTCGTCGGGATCGGTCCACGCACCGGCATCGACCAGCTGGTTGACGTTGGCGCCGTAAGCACCCTCGGCGTTGGAGAAGACCCGCAGCGCCGCGGTTTCCATGTCGCAGTCGTGCGCTGCCATGTGCGCGAGGCTGTGCTTGCGGACGAAATTCATCTCCTCGGGCTCATCGGCGACCGAGGCGAGCCAGGCGGCTTCGGCGAGCATCCGGGTCTGCAGCGGCAGAAGATCGCGGAAGATGCCTGACAGCGTGACCACCACGTCGATCCGCGGTCGGCCGAGGTCGGCGAGCGGGATGAGTTCGGCGCCGGCCAGGCGACCATAGCCGTCAAGCCGCGGACGCGCGCCGAGCAGTGCCAGCGCCTGCGCGATCTGCGCGCCTTCGCTCTTGAGGTTGTCGGTGCCCCACAGGACCATGGCGAGGCTTTCGGGCAGCCCCTCCCCGCTGGCCTTGTGCCGCTCGATGAGCTGACGTGCGGCAAGCTCGCCTTCGGTGACCGCAAGCATGCTCGGCAGGCGGAAGGGATCGATCCCGTGCACATTGCGACCGGTGGGAAGCACGGCGGGATTGCGAATGACGTCGCCGCCGGGCGCCGGGCGGACGTAACCGCCGTCGAGCGCATGAACGAGCGCGGCGAGTTCGTCGGTGGCGTCGAGCCCGGTCGCGACGGCCGCGCGATCCTCCTGGGGTAGCGACGCGAGGAAGCGGTCGCGGGTCTCGCCTTCCGGCATGGCGCCGAGGACGTGGAGACCGTCGGGAATCAGCGTCGTCTCATATTCGTAAAGGCGCTGCGCAATTCCCGAAGGGCCACCGGCGGGATCGAGATCGATCTCTTCGCACTTGTCGGCGATCAGGCTTTGGAGATCGGCGGCTTCGGGCGCGCCGACGTCGGTCAGGCGCCAGCGCTCGACCAGCGCCTTCAGTTCGGCGAGTCCCTTGTAGAGCCCCGCATTTGCGAGCGGCGGGGTCAGGTAGCTGACGAGCGTCGCTCCGCTGCGGCGCTTGGCGAGTAGTCCTTCCGAGGGATTGTTGGCGGCATAAAGATAGAAGTTCGGAAGATCGCCGATCAGCCGCTCGGGCCAGCAGTCGCCCGACATGCCGGCCTGCTTGCCCGGCATGAATTCGAGCGCGCCATGCGTGCCGAAGTGCAGCACCGCATGCGCACCGAAGTCCTCGCGCAAATAACGGTAGAAGGCGCTGAAGGCGTGGGTCGGCGCGAAACTCTTCTCGAACAACAGCCGCATCGGATCGCCCTCGAACCCGAAGGCGGGCTGGATGCCGACAAGGACGTTGCCGAAGCGCGCGCCGAGCACATGGATCGACGCGCCATCGGCCTGCTGGCGGCCGGGCGCCGGACCCCATTGCTGCTCGATCGCGGCAAGGTGCGGCTCGCGTCGGACATGTTCGTCGGCGCCGATGCGATGGACGACATTGGCATCGCTTCCGAATCGTTCGCGGTTGCCGTCGAGCACCGCAGTACGGAGCGCGTCGACACTTTCCGGCACGTCGACGTCATAGCCCTCGGCGGCGAGCCGCTGGAGTGTCGCGTGGAGTGATTCCCAGACCGCGAGGAAGGCGGCGGTTCCGGTCGCGCCGGCGTTGGGCGGGAAGTTGAACAGAACGATCGCGAGCTTGCGCGCAGCCCGTTCGCTCCGGCGCAAGGCAACGATCCGCGCGACCTTGGCGGCGAGCGCGCCGGCACGCTCGGGGTCGCCGGTCATGGCCTTGAGCGGCGATCCGGCGACGCCGCTGCGACCGCCGAACACGCTCGTGCAGGTCGCGCCGTCGAGCTCGGGAATGGCGACCATCATCATCGCCTCGAGCGGGAGTAGCCCTTGCGCGCCCTCGCGCCATTGCTCGAGCGACTGGAATTCGAGCGCCTGCGCCGCGACGTAGGGCAGGTCGAGGCCCGCAAGCGTCGCGACCGCACCGTCGGCATCGTTGTAGGCCGGGCCACCAACCAGGCTAAAGCCGGTCAGGCTGACGATCGCGTCGACCGTCGGCTTGCCGTCCGCGACAAAATAGCGCTCGATCGCGGGACGGCTGTCGAGGCCGCTGGCGAAGGCCGGCACGACCTTGAGGCCCTTCGCCTCCATCGCCGCGATGACACCGTCATAATGGCCCGCATCGCGGCCCAAGAGGTAGGAGCGAAGCAGGAGCAGGCCGACCGTTCCGGCCTCGCCACTGGCCGCCGGCAATTTCTCGACCTTGTCGACGATCCGCTGGCGCAGCTTCGGGTGGTAGAGCCCGACCTCGGGATAATCGCGCGGGGCGGCGGCCTTGAGCGTGCCACGAAGGTGCCGCCGCTCGCCATCGGCGTAGCGGTCGACGAGCGCGCGAACCATCGCCACGACGTTGTCGTCCGATCCGGCGAGCCAATATTGCAGCGTCAAGAAGTAAGCACGGACGTCCTGCGCCGTACCCGGCATGAAGCGCAGCAGCTTGGGCAGGCGACGAAGCATCTTCATCTGCCCGGCGCCCGAGCTTGCCCCGGGCTTCTTCGATCCGCGCAGGCGCTTAAGCAGTGCCATGGGCCCGCGCGCCGGAACGTCCATGCGATAGCCGCCAAGGCGGGTCAGCTGGACGACCTCGGAGCCGCTCATCAGGCCCAGCATCGCGTCACATTCCTCGCGCCGGGCCTCGAGCGCGGGAAGCACCGCGCGGATGTGATCGTCGAGGAAGAGCATGGTCGCGACGACGATGTCGGCCCGAGCGATGTCGGCCTTGGTGTCCTCGAGCGCGGCGGGATCGCGATCCCATTCGGATGCGGCGTGGAAGGCGATGCTGATGCCGTCGGCGGCGAGCTGCAGGTTGGCGCGGTCGACGGCACCGGCGAGGTGCTTGTCGAGGGTGACGATCGTCACCCGCACCGGTGCTGGCACCCTATCGGCCATAATGCGCCTTGGCGTCGTAGAGCGTGGCGAGTTCGATGGTCGCAAGGCCGCGCTCGGCGGCGAAGGCCTCGGTGTTGCGACGCGCCTTGCCGCGAACGAAGAAGGGGATCTTGCGCAATTCGGCTTCGGCGTCGGCCGACCAGCGCCCGTTGGCCTCGGCATCGATTGGCGTGGGATGGCTTACCGTATCGTTCGCCGGAACGGTGCCGTGCCCGCCAAGATGACTCGCCCCTGCCCCGTCGTGGAATTCGGGATCGTCGCGGAACATGGTGAGGAGATGCTCCTCGAGCCCCATGACGAGCGGATGGACCCAGCTGTCGAACAGCACGTTCGCACCCTCGATCCCCATTTGCGGGCTGTGGCGCGCGGGGAAATCCTGGACGTGCACTGGTGCCGAAATGACGGCGCAGGGAATGCCGAGCCGCTTGGCGATGTGGCGTTCCATCTGGCTTCCGAGGACCAGTTCGGGCTGCGCTGCGACGATCGCGTCCTCGACCGCAAGATGGTCGTCGGTGATCAGCGGCTCGAGCCCGAGTTCGGCGGCGACAGTGCGGACCTCGCGGGCGAATTCGCGATTGTAGCAACCGATGCCGCAGACGCTGAAGCCGAGTTCGTCGCGGGCAACGCGGGCGGCGGCGGCGGCGTGGGTCGCGTCACCGAAGATGAAGACGCGTTTTCCGGTCAGGTAGGTGCTGTCGACCGACCGGCTCCACCACGGCATCCGCATGTCGGGATCGTCGAGCGCCAGGGCGGGATCGACCCCGGCCAGCGCGGCGACTTCCTCGATGAAGCGGCGGGTCGCCGCGGCCCCGATCGGGATGGTCTTCGTGAAGGGCTGGCCGTGCGTGCGTTCGAGCCAGCGCGTCGTCTCGTCGCCGATTTCGGGATAAAGGCAGATGTTGAAGCGGGCGTCCGGGATCCGCGCGACATCGGCGGGCGCGGCGCCCAGCGGGGCGACCACGTTGACCTCGATGCCGAGCATTTCGAGCAGCCGCGTAATTTCGCGGACGTCGTCGCGATGACGGAAACCGAGCGCGCAAGGGCCCAGGATATTCGCGCTGATCCGGCTCCGATCAGGCGTCCCCACGCCTGCCGGGCAGAGCGCACGGACGATCTGATAGAAGGTCTCCGACGCGCCCCAATGCTCCTTGCGGCTGTAGCTCGGCAGTTCGAGCGGGACGACCGGGCATGGCAGGCCGAGCGTCGAGGCGAGGCCGCCGGGATCGTCCTGGATGAGCTCGGCCGTGCAGGAGGCGCCGACGATCATCAGCTCGGGCTTGAAGCGATCATAGGCGTCGCGCGCGGCGGTCTTGAACAGCTCCGCCGTGTCCTTGCCGAGGTCGCGCGCCTGGAAGGTGGTGTAGGTGACCGGCGGGCGCTTCCCGCGCCGCTCGATCATCGTGAACAGGAGGTCGGCGTAGGTGTCGCCCTGCGGCGCGTGGAGGACGTAGTGAACGCCGCGCATCGCCGTCGCCACCCGCATCGCTCCGACGTGGGGCGGTCCTTCGTAGGTCCAGACGGCGAGCTTCATGGCGCCTAGACCTTCAACACGTCGCGGCGCCGAAGCGGCCGCGCAAAGAGTTCGGCGAGGTCTCCGGCCTGCTCGAACCCGTGGATGGGCGAGAAGACCAGTTCGATCGCCCACTTGGTTGTCAGCCCCTCGGCCTCGAGCGGGTTGGCGAGGCCGAGGCCGCAGACCGTGAGGTCCGGCCGGCTCGCGCGGACCCGATCGAGCTGGCGGTCGACGTCCTGCCCTTCGCTGATCGCGGTGTCGGCCGGGAGCAGCGCCAGTTCGGGCGCGAGGTGGCGTGCATGGAGATAGGGCGTACCGACCTCGATCAAGTCCATGCCAAGCTCGGTCGACAGGAAGCGCGCCAGCGGAATCTCGAGCTGCGAATCGGGCATGAAAAAGATGCTTTTCCCTGCCAGGCGCTCGCGATGACGTTCGAGCGCGCGTTTTGCCCGCTCCCGCGCCGGGGCGATCGTCCGGCGGAAGGCGAGCGGATCGACCCCGAAGGCATTGGCGGCCGCCTCGAGCCAGGCGGCAGTGCCATCCGCGCCGAACGGGAATGGCGCCGGCAGGCGGATCGCCCCACGGCCGTCGAGGACCGAGGCGGTCTCGCCAAGAAAGGGCTGGGCGAGGAGGTAGCGTGTGTGCGCTCCGATCGGCGGAAGATCGACCGACGAGCGACCGGGGAAGAATCGGGCGGAGATCCCAAGCTCGGCGAAGAGGCGGGCGAACTGGTCCTCGACAATGTCGGGGAGGGCGCCGACCACCAGCAGTTCCTGCTCCAGCGCACCCGGTGCCCCCTCTGGGGTTGGGGGCAGCGAGCGGGCGAGCGCTGCAAGGCAGGCGTCCTCCCCTTCCGTGAAGGTGGTTTCGATGCCGCTCCCCGAATAGCTGAGGATTCGGACTCCCGGTCGACGTTCGGCGAGGCGCTGCGCGGCGCGCGGCAGGTCGAGCTTGATGACTTCGCTTGGGCAGCTGCCGACGAGGAACAGGGTCTTGATGTCGGGCCGCCGCTCGAGCAGCCGTCCGACTTCGCGATCGAGCTCCTCGTTCATGTCGGCGAGGCCGGCGAGATCCTTTTCCTCCATGATCGCGGTGGCGAAGCGCGGTTCGGCGAAGATCATCACGCCGGCGGCCGACTGGAGCAGGTGGGCGCAGGTGCGCGAGCCGACGACGAGGAAGAAGGCGTCGGGCATCTTGCGGTGAAGCCAGACGATCCCGGTCAGCCCGCAAAACACTTCCCGCTGTCCACGCTCGCGAAGGATGACGCGGTCCGTCGTCGGGAGTGGCGCGGCGAGGCTCATGCGGCGGAGGCCTGAAGCCGCGGTTCCGATCCCAGCCGCGCAAGACGCAGCTTCCACAGGAACTGACCCGCATTGACGAGGTAAGTCGCATAGGCCGCGAGTGCGACGAGCATCCGCTCCGACGTGGACCCGAGGCCCGCGAAGAGCATCACGACATAGGCCGTGTGCAACGCGATCACGAGCATGCTGAACACGTCCTCCCAGAAGAAGGCGGGCGCGAACAGCCACTGGCCGAAGACGACCTTCTCCCAGAAGGCGCCGGTGACCATGATCGTGAAGAGGGTCGCGGTCTTGACGAGGATCGAGGCGTCCGCCGCCGCCGCGCCCTGGCCCGTCGCAAGGTAGCGCAGGACCAGCGCCAGGCTGACGAGGAACACCAGAAATTGCAGCGGGGCGAGGATGCCCTGGACGAGGGTCCAGCGGGTCGAGTCGCGGCGCCGGCGCTGCTCAATCGTGTAGAGCGGCTCCCGTCCGTGAACTCCTGCGCCTGGCTCCTGCATGATGAGCAACCCTTCCCGGACGGAGGTTACGCCCACGCGTGTCAAAGTGTCAATCTTGCTAGACGTAAACTCTTTTTGACAGTCTTTCGGACGGGTGATTGCGGACGGGACATGATTTCGATACGTTTCGAGTCGAAGCGATCGGGGGCTTGGGAAAACCTTCGCCGTTTTGGCCGACGCAATCGCGCCGACTACACTGAAGGAGACCGCTTGTGGCCTCAGTGATCGGTGTCGGCCCCTGGGGTCCGGGGGAAGACAGGAAGAGGACGGGACATCGCGGCTCGAAACGTCGAGGCGCCCGCAGCGACTCGACCGCCGACCACCTTCTCCAGGTAGACATCATCCCCAGCCTGTTGGTCGCGCATCGCGGACCGCCGGCGGCGACGCCGGTCAGCGGCATCATCTCGGCGGACGACCTAGCGGCCTTCGCCCCACTCGCGGTGACGCTGGAGGCGCACGACCTGCTGCGCGAGGTCGAGGCATTCATGGATCGCGGCCTGAGCGTCGAGGGCGTCTTCGTCGAACTGCTCGCCCCGACCGCCCGCTTGCTGGGCGAAGACTGGACGGCGGACAGGCTCGATTTCCTCGACGTGACCATGGCCCTCTGGCGCCTGCAAGAAGTGCTGCGGGAGATTGCCGCCGCCAATCCCGCCCCCTTGCGCTTCGGGCCTTCGCGATCAGCGTTGTTCTCGACCGTTCCCGGCGACCAGCATGGTTTCGGCGCGGCGATGATCGAGGAAACCTTCGCCCGGGCAGGTTGGGACACGGCGCTGCTGATCGGAGTCGATCGTTCGGAGTTATTGTCCAGCGTTGCTGACAAATCTTATGATATCATCGGATTGACGCTCAGTTGTGACTGCCATATCGGGCCACTCTCTTCGCTCATCACGGCGGTCCGGAACGTGTCCAAGAACCCCAATCTTCGCGTCATGCTGGGTGGCCGTGTCCTGATCGAGGATCCGACGATCGTCACCCGCGTCGGTGCCGATGCCACCGCCGCCTGCGCCCTCGAGGCACTTGAACTCGCCGATCGCCTGGTGGCGGACGGCATCGCTGCCCTGACCGCCTGATTGCGCCGCCGAGGCGCTGGAGCAAGGATGAAACAAGCGTCACCCAGTGGCGACGAGATGCGACGCTTCGAGCAAGCGGGCGAGTGGCTTGGCTCGCTCGACCTCGAAGCCGCGTCGGCGCTCGCCTCGGCTGGCGGTGACCTCGCGTTGCTCCTCGATCAGGAAGGCGTGGTGCGCGACCTTGCCGGTGACACGCGTGACTTTCCCGACGTCGAGCAGTGGCTGGGCCGGCGCTGGATCGACACCGTCACCCAGGAAAGCCGCATCAAGATCGAGGAGATGCTGGCGCACCCTCCGGCCGCGGTCCCCAACTGGCGTCAGGTCAATCATTCCGGGACGAGCGAACTCCCGCTGCGCTACCGCGCGATCCGCCTCGCCAATGGCGCGACCGTGGCCATCGCCCGCGACGAGCGCGCGACGGCGCGGCTCCAGCAGCGCCTGCTCCAGGTCCAGCAATCTCTCGAGCGTGACTATCTTCGGCTGCGGCAGGCGGAATCGCGTTATCGCCTACTGTTCGAAATGACCGCCGAGCCGATGCTGATCATCGACTCCGCGACGCTGCGGGTTCGCGAGATCAACCCCGCCGCAAGCCAGCTGATCGGCGCTCACAACAGCCTGGCCGGCCAGCCACTCGTCGCGCAGGTCTCGGCCGACTATCGCGACCGACTGATCGCATTTCTCGGCGCGGCCGCGACCGGTGCCAACGTCGCCCCGGTCCACCTCGTGCTGGCCCGGTCCGATCGCGGCATCAGCCTTTCGGCTCGCCTCTTCCGGCAACAGGGCGACGGCTATTTCCTCGTCCAGCTCGCCCCGACCGAACATCGCCAGATCGATGCAAAGGAGCATCTGATCCTCGATTTGGTCGAGCGGCTGCCCGATGCCTTCGTCCTGACCGACAATGCGCTGACCATCGTCACCGCCAATTCAGCCTTCGTCGAGCTGATCCAGGAAGCGACCGTCGAGCCGCTGGCCGGCCGCCCGCTCGGTGACTTCCTCGGGCGACCGGGCATCGATCTCGACCTCATCCGCGCGCAGGTCGGCGAGCACGGGGTGGCGCGCAACGTCGCGACCGTGCTTCGCGGAAGTCTCGGCGGGATCGAGGAAGTCGAGGTTTCGGCCGTGCGCACCGGCGAAGCGCAGGCACATTATGCCTTCACCATGCGAATGGTCGCCCGCCGGCTCCGCGACCTGCCGCCGGTCACCCGTGACCTGCCGCGCTCGGTCGAGCAGCTGACCGACCTCGTCGGGCGCATGCCCCTCAAGGACATCGTGCGCGAGAGCACCGACCTGATCGAACGGCTCTGCATCGAGGCGGCACTCAACTACACCTCAAACAATCGCGCGTCGGCGGCCGAGATCCTCGGGCTCAGCCGCCAGAGCCTTTATTCCAAGCTCCACCGTCACGGCATGGCCAAGGCCGACGACACCGAGGCCGCTGCCGAATAAGCTGTCCAATTTGTTTGACGGTTGAGGGTGTCTAGCATAGCCTCCTGATATGACTCGGCTCGCCCGTCAGCCCGCGCTTGCGGCGCTTCCTGCCGCAGCCGACGTGCTCGAGCTTTCAAAACCGATCACCTGGTTTCCGCCGATGTGGGCGTTCGGTTGTGGCGTCCTTGCCTCGGGCCAGCCGGTCGCCGGGAAGGTGCTGCTACTGGTCGCGGGGGTCGCGCTGACCGGGCCGCTCGTCTGCGGGACGAGCCAGATGGTCAACGACTGGTTCGACCGCCATGTCGATGCGATCAATGAGCCCGCACGTCCCATCCCTTCAGGCCGGATTGCCGGGCAATGGGGGCTGGCGCTGGCCTGTCTCGGCACCCTGTTCTCGCTTGCGCTGGCCGCGACCATGGGAAGCATCGTGCTGGTCGCGACCGCCGCGGCACTGCTCAGCGCCTGGGCCTATAGCGCGCCGCCCATGCGGCTGAAGCGAAGCGGGCTGTGGGGGCCTCTGGCGGTGGGCCTCAGTTACGAGTCGCTGAGCTGGCTGACCGGCTCTGCCGTGCTGCTCGGCCACCTCCCCTCGCTGCCAAACCTGCAGGTGCTGCTCTTCTATGGCCTCGGCGCCTGGGGCATCATGACCCTGAACGATTTCAAGGCGGTCGAGGGCGACCGTGCGACCGGCATCCGCTCGCTTCCCGCCGAGGTGGGCGTGCGGCCAGCGGTACTTCTGGCCTGCAGCGCCATGGCGGCCGCGCAGGTCGCGGTCATCCTCGTCCTTCTCGGCCAGGGCCTGACCAAGACCGCGCTGGTGATCGGCGGGTCGCTCCTCCTGCAGCTCGCCTGCATGAACCGGCTGAGTCGCGATCCCAAGGCGCTGGCGCCCTGGTACAACGGGACCGGCGTCACGCTTTACGTTCTCGGCATGGTCGCGGCGGCGATCGGGCTCGGATCGCTGTCATGAGCGGGTGGGTCGTCATCCTCCGGCTCGGCGCGGTGCAGGCGGCGATCGGGGCGATGGTGATGCTCGCGACCTCGCTGCTCAATCGCGTGATGGTGGTGGAACTCGGGCTGTCGGCCTCGATCCCGGCCGCGCTGGTCGCCTGGCATTATGCGGTCCAGTTCACCCGGCCGCTCACTGGCCATGCCTCCGACCGGAGCGGCCGGCGAACCCCGTGGATCCTGAACGGCATGGCACTGCTTTCGCTCGGCTCGCTTGCCGCCGTCGATGCCGTGGCGTCGCTCGCGCCCGGAAGCGCCGCGGCCTTGGCGACGCTGGTGGCTGCCTTTGCCATGATCGGCCTTGGCGTCGGCATGGCAGGGACCGCCCTTCTTGCGCTCCTCGCCGCCAGCGTGCCCCCCGAGCGCCGCGCCGCGGCCGCCGCGACGACCTGGATCCTGATGGTCGCGGGCATCGCGATCTCGGCGGGCGTCGCGGGCGCGATGCTCCAGCCCTTCTCGCTTCCGCGCCTCGCGAGCGTTTCCGGCGGGCTGGTCCTGATCGCCTTCACCCTGTCGCTGGTCGCGGTGCTCGGCGTCGAGCACGGCGTTCCGCGACCGGTCGACGCGCGCGAGCAGATCCCGTTCGGCGCCGCCCTTCGCGCGGTGAAGCGCGACCCCGAGGCGGTTCGCTTCACGCTGTTCGTCTTCCTCTCGATGCTCGCCTACAGCATGCAGGACCTGATCCTCGAGCCCTTCGCCGGGCTGATCTTCGGCGCCGCTCCCGGCCAGTCCACGCAATATGCCGGGGTGCAGCACGGCGGCGTGCTGGTTGGCATGGTCATCGCCGGCGCGGGCGCGGGCTGGCTGCGGAAGCGCGGCGGGCCCTCGTTGCAATGGTGGACCGCGCTCGGCTGTCTCGGATCGGCCGCGGCGCTCTCAGGGCTGACCGGCGCCGCGATGGTCGGCCCGCCGTGGCCGCTGGTGCCCAATATCTTCCTTCTCGGCCTCGCCAACGGCGTGTTCGCCGCCGCCGCGATCGGGGCGATGATGGAGCTCGCCGGCAAGGACGGGTCGCATCGTGCCGGGGTCCGGATGGGCGTCTGGGGCGCGGCGCAGGCCTTCGCTTTCGGGCTTGGCGGGTTGACCGGCGCGATCGCGACCGACGCTGCCCGCTCGCTACTCGGGCGCGATGGCCCCGCCTTTGCCCTCACCTTCGCGGTCGAGGCCACGCTGTTCCTCGTCGCCGCCGTCTTTGCTGTCCGCCTGCCCGCGACCGGGCCCAAGGGAGATTATCAATGGAGCGCTTCGACGCCGTCGTCATAGGCGGAGGACCGTGCGGCGCGACCGCGGCCGACGATCTCGCCATGGCCGGTCGCAAGGTCCTGCTGCTCGACCGTGCGGGCCGGATCAAGCCATGCGGCGGCGCCGTCCCGCCGCGCCTGCTCGAGGATTTCGCGATTCCGCTGTCCCTCCTCGTCGCCCGCGCGACGGAGGCCCGGATGATCGCGCCGTCGAACAAGGCGGTGCGGATGCCGGTGGGCGACGGTTTCGTCGGCATGGTCGACCGCGACCAGTTCGACGAATGGCTGCGCGACCGCGCCATGGGTCATGGCGCGCACCGGCGCACCGGCACATTCGAGCGGATCGAGCGAAGCGCCGAGGGCATGGCGATCGTCTGTTTTCGTGAAAGCCGCGGCGGCGAATTGCAGCGGATCGAGACGCGTTCGGTGATCGGGGCCGATGGCGCCCGCTCGGGAGTCGCGCGCGAGGAATTGCCCGGCGCTGAGCGCGTCCCCTGCGTCTTCGCCTATCACGAGGTGATACGCGCGCCCCGACACGACAGCGACGTCTACCAGAAGCAGCGCTGCGACGTATTTTACCAGGGCGACCTGTCCCCCGACTTCTATGGCTGGATCTTTCCCCACGGCGACACCGCGAGCATCGGGGTCGGAAGCGCCAACAAGGGCTTTGCGCTTCGTGATGCGGTGAAGGTCATGCGCGACCGCAACGGCCTCGAGGGGTGCGAGACCATCCGCTGCGAAGGCGCGCCGATTCCGCTCAAACCCCTCGCGCGCTGGGACAATGGCCGCGACGTGGTCGTCGCCGGCGATGCGGCCGGCGTGGTGGCGCCGGCCTCGGGCGAGGGCATCTATTATGCCATGACCTGCGGGCGGATGGCCGCCGGCGCGGTCGGCGAGTTTCTCGACACCGGCGATCCGCGCCGCCTTCGCCTTGCCCGCAAGCGCTTCATGAAGGAGCATGGCCGCGTCTTCTGGGTCCTGCGGATGATGCAATATTTCTGGTATTCGTCCGACAAGCGCCGCGAGCGCTTCGTCACCATGTGCGAGGACCCCGACGTCCAGCGGCTGACGTGGCAGGCCTATATGAACAAGAAGCTGGTCCGCGCCGATCCGCTCGCCCACCTCAGGATCTTCCTCAAGGACACGGCCCACCTGCTCGGGCTTGCCCCGGTGCGCGCATGACCCGCGACGAGGATCTGGGCCAGACCTGGCACCTGCCCGCCGCGCTGGCCGCCGCGGCCGCGCTCGCGGTCGCGATCGTCGGCATGACGCTGACCGACCTCGGCCCCTGGTACCAGTCGCTGCGCCAGCCCGACTGGGCGCCGCCGGCGGTGTTCTACGGGATCGCCTGGACGACGATCTACGCCTTGGCGGCGCTTGCAGCGGTCAGTGCATGGCTCGGCACCCGCAATCGCCGCGAGTCGGACACCGTTATCGCCGCCTTCGCGCTCAACGGCTTCCTCAACATGTTGTGGAGCCTGCTCTTCTTCAACGCGCGCCGTCCCGACTGGGCGTTCACCGAAGGGCTGCTGTTGTGGCTGTCGGTCGCATCGCTGATCGTCATCAGCCTGCGCCATTCGAGAACGGCCGCGCTCCTCCTCATGCCCTATCTGGCGTGGGTGAGCGCGGCCGGTCTGCTGAACTACGAAGTGGTCCGCCTGAACGGACCCTTCGGCTAGAGCTTACTTCTGGGTCCCGAGCCAGGCGATCAGGTCGGCCCGCTTCTGCGGATCCTGGATGCCGGCGAAGGCCATCTTGGTGCCCGGGACGACCCGCTGCGGATTCTCGAGGTACTGGAACAGCTTCTCGGCCGTCCAGGTGATCCCGCTATTCTTGTTGGCGGCCGAATAGGCGTAACCGGCGATCTCACCCGAGTGACGGCCTACGATGCCGTGGAGGCTCGGCCCGATGCGGTTCACGCCGGCGTCGGTGACGTGGCAGGTCTTGCACTGAATGAAGACCGCCTCGCCCTTCGCGGCATCGCCGGTGAAGTCGGCAAGCTTGGCGCCGCTGACGGTCGCGGTGTCATCCGGCGCGGGCGCTGCAGCGGCGGTCGCGGCGGGCGCGGCGGTGTTGGCCGGAGCCGCCGGAGAAGCGGCGGGCGTGTTGGCGGTGCTGGCTGTGGTCGAGCTGTCCTCGGACTTGGACCCACCTCCCCCGCAGGCCGAGGCCGTGGCAACGACGAACAGGGCGGAAGCAACGAGACGCGTCTTACGAACCATAAGTGAGTCCTCCTCGTAACGGCAGCGAAGTAAGCAGAATTGTTGTCGCCCGGCAATGAATACAAAGGCCAGTTGCGAACGCACGAATTCTGCGCTTTTCTCCATCAAACGGCAGAAGGGTCAGCCTGTGGAGTTCCACCCGTCGCGCGACTCGCTGCTGGCCGAGGTTCACGCCCGGCCATCCACGCCGATCGAAGCCCCGATGCTGGTCACGCGAATCGCCGCGCTGTCAGGCCAGGAGGGGGTGGCGGCCGACCGCCGGCACATTGCCGACCTCTGCACCCGCATGGGCAAGACCCGCCCCGCCGACGACAGCGTCTGGTGCGCGATCGACGGGGGCGACTGGCAATTGCGCTGGGAACGGCACGGCGAATTCTCCAGCTGGACCTTCTTTGCCAAGCCGAGCTGGACCGCCGGCGAGAGCGCGATCGACCGCGTTCCCAAGGCTTGGCTCGACTCCCTCCCCGGTCCGGTGCTGGTGCTCACCACCCTGATCATCGACCGGATGGACGAAGCGCAGTCGCTCGACCCGGCGCGATCCGAAGCGATTGGGTCGCGGGTCATGGGCGGCGCGGCGACGGTGCTCACCGACCTTCGCGCCGACGCCGACGGAATGACCCGGTTCCTCCTCACGATGCACCGCGACGATCCGGTGCTGACCGGCCGCATCGCGCTGATCCTGCTCGAGATCGAAAGCTACCGGCTGATGGCGCTGCTCGCCTTTCCGGTCGCCCAGCAGACCGCCGCCAAGCTGTTCGACATCGAAGCCGAGGCGCGCGAATTGACCGAGAAGATCGCGACCCACATGGGGGTCGACGACGACCGCGACCTCCTCGCCAAGCTGGTCGCGCTGTCGGGCCGGATGGAAGCGATGGGCGCGAGCACGAGCTTCCGCTTCGGCGCCGCACGCGCCTATTTCGACATCGTGCAGACCCGCATCGGCTGGCTCGGCGAAGAGCCCCTCCCCGGCCGCCAGACGATGCGCGAATTCATGGACCGCCGGCTGGTCCCGGCGATCCGGACCTGTGTCAGCGTCGCCGACCGCGAAGCCGGGATGATCGCCCGGATCGCCCGCGCCGGGCAGATGCTCAGCACCCGGGTCGAGCTCGTCACGCAAAAGATCAACGCCGATCTCCTGCGCTCGATGAACCGCCGCGCCTCGATGCAGCTTCGACTCCAGCGCACCGTCGAAGGGCTGTCGGTCGCCGCCGTCTCCTACTACGTCGTGTCGCTGCTGCTGATCCCGGTGAAGGCGCTTGGCGAACATGGCGTTCGAGGCCTTCGCACCGACCTCATCACTTTCGCCCTCGTCCCGCTCGTGGTGCTCGGCGTGTGGCTCGGGCTTCGGCGGGCCGGTCGCCACATCGGCGACGACGAGCACTAGCGGACGGGCCGCTTCTCCAGCTTCCGGGCGAGCGTCCGGCGATGCATGCCGAGGCGCCGCGCAGTCTCCGAAATGTTGAACCCTGTCTCGATCAGCGTCTCGTTGATCCGCTCCCATTCGAGCGTCTTGAGCGAGGTTGCCTGCCCCTTGAGCGGCACGTCCGCATCCCCCACCGTCCGGCCGAACGCCGCCTCGATGTCGTCGGTGTTGCTCGGCTTTGGGAGATAGTGCGACGCGCCGAGCTTGATCGCCTCGACCGCGGTGGCGATGCTCGCGAAGCCTGTCAGCACCACGATCCGCGTGTCGGGATTGGCGGATGCGATGGCGGCGACGCAGGGAAGGCCCGATTGCGTGCCGAGCTTGAGATCGACCACGGCGAAGTCGAACATCGCGTTCTTTAGCAACGCTTCGACTTCGTTCGGTCCGATTGCCGTCGTGACGGCGTAGCCTCGGCGTTCGAACGACCGGGCAAGGGTCCGTGCGAAATCCTCGTCATCCTCGACGATCAGCAGCCGCCGGTCGCTCACGATGCTGCCCCCACCAGTGGCAAGGCAAGTCGGACCTGCGCGCCGCCATTGGCCCGGTTGCGGGCGCTGAGCTCGCCGCCGAGCCGGCGCGCGACGCTCGCCGCGAGGAACAGGCCGAGCCCGTGGCCCGGCCCCTTGGGCGACTGGCCGGCCTGACCGAGCCGCGCGATCTGCTCGGACGTGAAGCCGGGACCGAAGTCGAGGATATCGACCAGCAGCCGCTCCCCCGCCACCTCGGTGCGCATCACCACTCCATGCGGCGAAGCTTCACCTGCATTCTCGAGCAGGCTCCACAGGGCTTGGCGGAGCGCCGGTTCGGCCGGGATCCGGGCGCTTCGGGCGGCCTCGATCTCGGCGCCGAGCGGCACGTCCTCATGCAAGAGGGTCCAGTCGGCGATGAGCCCTTCGAGGAGCTCGCTCGCCTTGACCAGCCCCATGGCCTCGCCGCGCGTGTGTCCGCTGCTGTCGAGGATATCGCTGACGATTTCACGGCACCGTTCGACCGCGCGCCGGGCGTCGCTCAATTCTTCCTGCAACCTGGGGTCGGCGGCGAAGGTCGGGTCGTGCTCCCAATCCCCGACCAGCACCGAGAGCGACGACAACGGCGTGCCGAGTTCGTGCGCCGCGCCACTCGCGAACAGCCCCATGCGGACGATCGAATCCTCTTCGGCGGCACGCTGCCGAAGCTCGGCGACCGAGCGGTCGGCGCGGCGCAGATTGTCGATGATGCGGACCATGAAGAGGACCAGCAGCACCGCCACCATGACGAAGGCGATCTCCTCGCCGAGCAGCCGCAGGTCGACGCCGCCCGGGCCAGGCACGGTGAGGTCGAGCGGCAGGTGACGGAAGGTCAGGAAGATGAACGCGCCGATCGAGACGAGCAGCAGGAAGGAAGCGAAGGCGGGCGGGAGCAGGATCGCACCAAGCACGATCTGCAGCAGGTAGAGCGCCACGAACGGATTGTTGGTCCCGCCCGAAAGATAGAGCTGCGCGGTCAGCGCCGCCATGTCGAGCAGCAGCGCGAGCAGCAATTCGCCCGGCACGATCCAGGTCTGGCGCTGGGTGGTGACGAACAGCAGGTTGCCAAGGCCAAGGAGCGCCGCGACCGCGAGCATCGGCACCAGCGGCAATTGCACCTCGAGCACGAAAGCGGCGAAGAGAATGGCGGCGATCTGGCCCGCGACCGCGATCCAGCGCAGCTGGTTGAGAAGCCGCATGTTCTCGGCCACGACCTGCTGCTTGCTACGGCTCGCGGGGCGCGACAGCGGCGAGGTTGCGGCGAGCACCGGGCGATCCATCACGTCACTCTATCGCGGCTTCGCCAGACGAGGACCAGCCCCGCGATCGCCAGCGCCGCCAGCCCGAACCAGGTGAGCGCGTAGACGAGATGCGCGTTGCGGAAGCGCACGACGGTCATCCCGCCGCGCGGCCAGCCGCTCCCCTCTCCGCGCGCCGCATCGACGAAGAAGGGCGCGACCGGCCCGATCCCGCGGCTGGCGGCGATCGCTTCCACGTCGCGCGAATACCAGCGCTCCTCGGCGGGGCGATTGGCGCGCAGGAAGCGACCGCCGAGTTCGCTCGCGCGCATCAGGCCGGTGATGGTCACCGTGGCCGCGCCCGCCGGCGCGACGACCGCCTCCTTGGGCGCGAAGCCGCGGTTGACGAGGATCGTGCCGTCTTTCGTTCGGAACGGGGTGAGGATCCACCAGCCGGGGCCGAGTTCGGTCAGTGCATCGACTTGGGTGGCCGCCCGGTCGTCGAAGCGGCCCGTCATGCGGACGCGGCGATATTCGTCGTCCTTCGCGTCGAGGTTGGGCCAGCGGCTCGAAGGCGGGACCGCGACCGGGGCGGCGGCCAGGCGGGCATCGACCCGGGCGATGAGGTCGAGCTTCCAGCGGAGCCGCTCGACCTGCCAGACGCCGAGACCGGCGAACAACAGCGCGAGCAGCCCGCACAAGGTCAGCAAGGCGAGGCGCTTGGGCGCCCGCCCGCTCACGGGGTGGTGCTGGCCTGCCCGGTGTCCATCATCCCGGGCATCATGTTCGTGTTGAGGTGGTACATGATCCACAGCGAGCCCGCGATCGTGATCACCAGCAGCACGCCGGTGAAGACATAGGCGAGCAGCGTCCAGCCGCCCTCGCTCGTCGTGTTGACGTGGAGGAAGCAGATGGTGTGGACGAGGATCTGCGCGACGGCGAAGACGATGACGATCGCCGCGGTCACGTTCGCATCGGCCACCGGCCGCGCCATCACCAGCCAGAAGGGAATTATCGTCAGGATCGCCGACAGCGCAAAGCCGATCAGATAGCTCTTGCGGGTGCCATGGGTCTGCCCGTCGTCATGCGCGTGGAGATCGGTGTCGGCAGGCGAGCTCATCGCAGCATTCCCAGCAGGTAGACGAAGGTGAAGACGCCGATCCAGATGACGTCGAGGAAGTGCCAGAACATGCTGAGGCACATCAGCCGGCGCTTGTTGATCGTGTTGAGGCCGAAACGGCCGACCTGCACCAGCATGATCCCGATCCACAGGATACCGACGCTGACGTGGAGGCCGTGCGTCCCGACGAGCGTGAAGAAGCCCGACAGGAAGCCCGAACGCTGCGGCGTCGCGCCCTCGTGGATCAGCTTGCCGAACTCGTAGAGCTCGACCGACACGAAGCTGATGCCGAGCAGCGCGGTGACGGCCAGCCACGCCTGCACGGTGCGGACCCGGCCCTTGTCCATCGCGAGCATCGCGAAGCCGTAGGTGATCGACGAGACCAGCAGGATCGCGGTGTTGAGCGCGACCAGCGGAAGCTCGAAGATCTCGCGCTGGCTGGGGCCACCGGCGAAGCTCGAGGAGAGCACGCCATAGGTCGCGAACAGCGAGGCGAAGATGAGCGCGTCGCTCATCAGGTAGATCCAGAACCCCAGCAGGACCGGGCTCGAGTGGCTGCCGTGACCGTCCGCCTCATCGAGGTGGAAGACGTCGCGGTCGACGGGGGCGGCGGGTGTGGGCTTGAGCATCAGTGCGCTCCTGCCGGCGCGGGGTCGAGCTTGTCGATGGCCTGCGCCGCCTTGGGCGGAAGGTAGCCTGGCGTGGCGAAGCCGATCTTCTCGCGCTCGGTCTTCGCGACCTCGTCGGCCGGAATATCGTAGTCGCGGTTGTAGTCGAAGCTGTGCCAGATGGTCACCGCCACAAGCGCGAGCGCCGCGACGATCGCCAGCCACCAGATATACCACACCATCGCGAAGCCGAGCGCGGCGGCGAGGCCGGCCTGGATCACCGGCGTTCCGGTGTTCCGCGGCATGTGGATCGGGCGATAGCCGTCACGCGGATGGTCGTAGCCACGGCTCTTCATGTCGTACCAGGCATCGAGGTCGTGGATCACCGGTGTGAAGGCGAAATTATAGGCCGGCGGCGGCGACGTGGTCGACCATTCGAGCGTGCGGGCATCCCACGGATCATTGCCGACCTTGAGCTTCTCGCGGTCGCGGATCGAGACCACGATGCTGACCAGGAAGCCGATGATCCCGACGAGGATGATCGCGGCACCGATGGCGGCAATGATGAAGTAGGGCTGCAGCGTCGGATCGTCGAAGTGGCGGACCCGGCGCGTCGTGCCCATCAGGCCGACGATGTACATCGGCGTCCAGGCGACCCAGTAGCCGATCACCCAGCCCCAGAAGTGGACCTTGCCCCACTTCTCGTCGAGCTTGAAGCCGAATGCCTTGGGCCACCAATATTCGATGCCCGCGAACAGGCCGAACACCACGCCGCCGATGATCACGTTGTGGAAGTGGGCGACGAGGAACAGGCTGTTGTGGAGCACGAAGTCGGCCGGCGGCACCGCGAGGAGCACGCCCGTCATCCCGCCCACCGTGAAGGTGATGAGGAAGGCGACGACCCACATCATCGGCAGCTCGAACCGGATCGAGCCACGATACATGGTGAAGAGCCAATTGAAGATCTTCGCTCCCGTGGGGATCGAGATCACCATCGTGGCAATGCCGAAGAAGCTGTTGACGCTGGCGCCCGAGCCCATGGTGAAGAAGTGGTGGAGCCAGACGAGGAAGCTCAGGATCGTGATGACCACGCTCGCATAGACCATCGACGAATAGCCGAAGAGCCGCTTGCCGGTGAACGTGCTGGTCACTTCCGAGAAGATGCCGAACACCGGCAGGACCAGGACGTAGACCTCCGGGTGACCCCAGATCCACACGAGGTTCCAGTACATCATCGGGTTCCCACCAAGGTCGTTGGTGAAGAAGTTGGTGCCGATGTAGCGGTCGAGCATCAGCATGCCGAGCGCGCCGGTGAGGATCGGGAAGATGGCGATGGCGAGCGTCTGGCTGCACAGGGTCGTCCAGCAGAACACCGGCATCTTCATCATGCCCATGCCGGGCGCGCGCATCTTGATGATCGTGGTGACCATGTTGATTGCGCTGAGCGTCGTCCCGACACCCGCGATCTGCAGGGCCCAGAGATAATAGTCCGGCCCGACCCCCGGACTGTTCTGGAGGTTCGCCACCGGCACGTAGTTGAGCCAGCCGGCAGTCGAGAACTCACCGATGAACAGCGAGGCCATCACCAGCCCCGCGCCCGCCGCGGTCAGCCAGAAGCTCAAGGAATTGAGATAGGGGAAGGCGACGTCGCGCGCGCCGATCTGGAGCGGCATGACGAAGTTGATGACGCCCGAGATGAGCGGGATCACCACGAAGAAGATCATGATCGTCCCGTGGGCGGTAAAGATCTGATCGTAGTGGTGGGCGTTGAGGTATCCCTCGTTGGCGCCGAAGGCCATCGCCTGCTGCGCGCGCATCATGATCGCGTCGGAGAAGCCGCGCAGCAGCATCACGACGCCGAGGATCATGTACATGATCCCGATCTTCTTGTGATCGACGGTGGTGAACCACTCGCGCCACAGATAGCCCCACAGCTTGAACTTGGTGATCGCGCCAAGGACTCCGAGGCCGCCGATCGCGACCACGATGAAGGTCACGATGAGGATCGGCTCGTGGATCGGAAAGCTGTCGAGGCCGAGGCGGCCGAAGATGATCTTGGGATCGAACACTTTGGGGCCTAGCTCATGTTACGGTTGGCAGGATCGCCGGGCTTGGTGACGCCAGGCGCCTTGCTCGGGTCGATCGGCTTGCCGACGTTGGTTCCGGTGCCCTTTTCGTCGGGCGATTTCATCAGCGCGCCCTCGGGCTTCTGGCCGGCGATGGGCTGCGAGCTGCGGCCGGGGGGCATGGCCATGCCGTGGCCTATGTCCTTGGCCATGACATCGCTCATGCACGGCTGGCCGGGCATCAGGCAGCGCTCGAGGATGCGCTTGTAGATGTCCTTCTCGGTCGCGGCGAAGTGCATCGCGGGGACCTTCTCGCTCGGCTTCAGGAGGGCGATGGCGGCGGCCCGATCGAGGGTCCGGCCGCTCCCCTTGGCGCCGTTCACCCAGCCGTCGAACTGCGCCTCGCTTACGCCGCGGATGCGGAAGCGCATGTCTGAGAAGCCCGCGCCGCTATAATTGCCCGAGTAGCCCGTGTCGTCGACCGGCCGGTCGAGCACCGCGTGAAGCGTGCTCTGCATCCCCGGCATGGTGTAGATCATCCCCGCCATGGTCGGCGCGTAGAAGGTGTTCATCATGTTCGACGACGTCAGGTCGAAGCGGACCGGGCGACCGACCGGCAACACGAGGTCGTTGACCGTCGCGATGCCCTGGTCGGGGTAAATGAACAGCCACTTCCAATCGAGCGAGACGACCTGGACACGGAGCGGTGGAAGCGCCTTGTCGGCCTGCGCCTCGAGCGCGGTGGCCTTGGTGTCGATCGGCCGGAAGGGGTCGAGAAGGTGGGTGCTCGACCAGGTCAAGGCGCCTAGCGCGATGATGATCAGCAGCGGGGCCGACCAAATGACGAGCTCGAGGCTGGTCGAGTGATCGAACTTGGGATCGTAGGTCCCCCCCTTGCCCTTCCGATAGCGCCACGCGAACACGACGATCAGGATCAGCACGGGCACGATGATGAGCAGCATCAGCGCGGTCGAGATGAAGATGAGGTCGCGCTGCTGGCGAGCGATCTCGCCGGCGGGATTGAGGACACCGCGGTCGCATGCGCCGAGCAGCAGCACGGCAGCGCTGAGGGCGGCGCACTTCCAACGGTGGCGGAGGGTCTGCTGCAGCATGAAGCCCCTTTAAGCTCGCTTTTCCGGGCGCGACATTGGACAAAATGTCCAATCCCATCATGGTTCCTGCTGCGCCATAGGGATTTCGTGCGTTATTGTGGCGCACGCTCCTGGCGTCTCGTGCAGGAAGCGCTTCAAGTGGAAAGAATGACGAGGCCATGACCGCTCCAGCCACTGCCCCAAGCTCCGATTCGCTGGAGCGCGACGCGCGCCTTCTTCACAAGGACGGCAAGGACATCCGCCCGGGCGAGATCGCCATCGGCGTGATCATCGGCCGGACGACCGAATTCTTCGACTTCTTCGTCTACGCCATCGCCTCGGTGCTGGTGTTTCCGAGCTACGTCTTCCCGTATGTCGATCCGCTGACCGGCACGCTCTACAGCTTCGCGCTGTTCAGCCTGGCCTTCTTCGGCCGGCCGCTCGGCACCTTCCTCTTCACCTACATCGACCAGCACCATGGCCGCGGGGTCAAGCTGACCATCGCGCTCTTCCTGCTCGGCGGGTCGACGATGGCGATCGCGGTCCTTCCGAGCTACGCGCAGGTCGGTGCGACCAGTGCCTGGCTGCTCGGCCTGTTCCGACTGCTCCAGGGCGTGGCGCTCGGCGGTGCCTGGGACGGCTTGCCCTCCCTCCTCGCGCTCAATTCGCCGAACGACCGGCGCGGCTGGTATTCGATGATCCCGCAGATCGGCGCGCCGCTTGGCCTCGCGCTTGCCTGCGGCCTGTTCGCCTATTTCCTCGCCTTGCTCGAGCCGGGGGATTTCCTCAGCTGGGGCTGGCGCTATCCCTTCTTCGTGGCGCTCGCGCTCAACATCGTCGCGCTGTTCGCACGGCTCCGGCTAGTCGCGACACCCGAGTTCAAGCGCCTGTTCGAAAGCCGCGAACTCCAGCCATCGCCGCCGTTCGAGACCCTGTTCGCCGAGTGGCGGACGATCGTGCTCGGCGCCTTCGCGCCACTGGCGAGCTTCGCCCTGTTCCACCTCGTCGCGGTGTTCCCGCTCTCGTACAACCAGCTCTTCACCGACACCGATCCCGTCCGCTTCCTCATCATCGAGGGCGTCGGCGCGCTGATCTGCGTGATGGCGATCGTCGCTTCGGGCCTGCTCGCCGACCGGGTCGGCCGCCGCGCGGTGCTCGGGGTGTCGGCGGTGCTGATCGGCGCCTACAGCGGCTTTGCCCCCCAGCTCCTGAGCGCCGGCCAGATCGGAGAGGCCATCTACCTCCTCGGCGGGTTCATCCTGCTCGGCCTGTCCTTCGGCCAGTCGTCGGGGACGGTGAACAGCAGCTTTGCCCAGAATTACCGCTACACCGGGGCAGCCATCGTCTCGAACTCGGCCTGGTTCATCGGAGCAGGCTTTGCGCCGCTGGTCGCGCTGTGGCTTGCCGCGCATGTCGGGCTGTGGGCCGTCGGCCTCTACCTCCTGTCGGGCGTCATCTGCACGCTCGGGGCGCTGCTCATCAACCGCGAGTGGGGCAAGCGCGAAGCCGAGCAGGCGCGCGAGGCCGAAGCCGCCGTCTAGTCGGCGAGCCCGACCAGCATTTCCTCGAGCGCGTCGATCCGGGCGCTGCTCTCCTCGGCCTCGGGCCGCAGCAGCCAGCGTCCGCCCTTCGCTTCTGTGCCCTCGGGAGCCGGCGCCTTGGCGTCGCGGGGCGTGATGGCGATGGCCGCCGGCCCCGCATCGACCCGCGCGACGGCCGCATCACGCGCCAGAAGCGCCAGCCGCTTGAGCGTCACGAGCGCCAGCGCTTCCTCGGGCAATTCGCCGAACCGGTCGGTGAGTTCGGCCTCGAAGCTGTCCAGCGAGGCCGCTTCCTCGATCCGGGCCAGCCGGAGGTAGAGCGCCAGGCGCACTTCCTCTTCCGGGATCCAATCGGCTGGCAGCCGCCCGGTGAGGCCGAGGCGAAGGTCGGGCGGCGCGATGTCGGTTTCCTCGCCGCGCGCCCGCTTGAGCGCCAGCCCGAGGAGATGCTGGTACAGGTCGATCCCGATCAGCTTGAGGTGGCCCGACTGCTCCTCGCCGAGGAGATCGCCGGCCCCGCGCAGGTCGAGATCGCGGGCGCTGATCGCAAAGCCCGCGCCCAGCCGGTCGAAGGCCGAGAGCGTGTTCAGCCGTTCGAGCGTCCGCGGCGCGATCGCCGCATCCTTGTCGGTCATGAGGAGAATGACGCCGCGCCGCGCGCCGCGCCCGACCCGCCCGCGCAGCTGGTGCAGCTGGGCAAGGCCGAAGCGGTCGGCATGCATCACCACCATCGTGTTCGCCCGCGGCACGTCGAGCCCGGCCTCGATGATACTGGTCGCGAGAAGGATGTCCCCCTCCCCGCCCGCGAAGCCGACCATGGCGGCATCGATGTCGGCGGCCGCCATCTTGCCATGCGCCTCGACGATCGAAAGTTCGGGAACGAGCTTGTCGAGTTCCTCGCGAAGCGCGGGCATGGCCTCGATCCGCGGCACGACGACGAAGCTCTGCCCGCCCCGCGCACGCTCCCGCATCAGTGCGGCGCGAAGCTTGACCGGGTCGAAGGGCCCGACCTCGGTGCGGATCGGCTGGCGGCGCGCGGGCGGAGTCGCGAGCACGCTCATCGGCTGAAGCCCGACCAGCGCCGACTGGAGCGTGCGCGGGATCGGCGTGGCGGTAAGGCTCAGCGCATGCGGCGCACCGAGCCCGCGCAGCTTTTCCTTGTCCTTGGCGCCGAACCTTTGCTCCTCGTCGATCACGACCAGCGCGAGGTCCTGGTAGACGACGCCCTTGCCGGCGACCGCACCGGTGCCGACCACGATCCCGATGCTGCCGTCGGCGATACCGGCAAGCGTCTTCTTGCGCTCGGCCGCGGTGACGAGGCGCGACAGCATCCCGACTTCGACCCCGAGATCGGCGAAGCGCGCGCGGAAGGTCTCGAGATGCTGGCGGGCGAGCACCGTGGTCGGTGCGGCGAGCGCGACCTGCTTGCCCGCGAACACCGCCATCGCCGCCGCCCGGAGCGCCACTTCGGTCTTGCCGTAGCCGACGTCACCGACGACCAGCCGGTCCATCGGCCGGCCGCTCGCAAGGTCGGTGCGGATGGCGCTGATCGCCTTGAGCTGGTCGGCGGTCTCGCTGAAGGGGAAGCCGCCCGACAATTGTTCGTAGCGGCTGGCGTCGGGCTCGATCGCCGGCGCGCTGATTGTGTCGCGCTGCGCGGCCAGTTCGATCAGCCCGCGGGCAGTCGCGGCGATCGCGCCGAGCACCTCGCCCCGCCGTTTCTCCCACGACGAGCCGTCGAGCTTGTCAAGGGTGACCGCATTCTCGTCCGAGCCGTAGCGCCAGATCTTGCCCGCATCCGACACCGGCACCAGCCGCCGCGCGTCATTGGCGTGGCGAAGGACGATCGCATCACCGCCGTTATCGGGAAGTTCCGCAAGGCCGGCTACGACCCCGAGGCCATGGTCTTCGTGAATGACCACGTCACCGGGCCGGATATCCGGCGCCGCGAAGACTTCGGTCGCCGAGGTCGGGCCATGGGGATCGAGCGCGGCGCGCGACCCGATGAGGTCCGCGGCGGCCACGGCGACAATGTCGCCGCGGGTGAAGCCGCGCCCCACCGCCATCGGCAGGGTCATGAGCTCACCGCCCTTCGCCTTGGCGACCTCGGTCCAACTCTGCGCCTCGCTCACGTCAAGCTTGAGCGCCTTTGCCACGCGGCCCGTCAGGAACCGTAGGTCGCGCGGGGAGCCGAGCAGCACGAGCTTTCGCTTGGCATCGAGGACCTCCTTCGCGAACCGACGGAAGGCTCGGTCGGGATTCTTCTGCTCGACGAAGCGCGGCGGTGCCTCGCCAGCTTCCGCGCCGAGGTCGATCCGTTCGAGCGGCGCGATCGCCTCCTGCCAGCGCTCGTTCGGGCAGATGTCGGCCAGCGCCCGCCGCGGGAGCCGCTTGGCGGTATCGGCCGCGAGCGCGAGAAACTGCGTTCGGCGCCGGTCGGCGCCCGGCTCAATCGTCAGCACGGCGTCGTCCAGATGAGCAGTGATCGGGACTCCGCCGGCGCCCTTGGGCTCGGCCACCGTCCCGATCTCGAGGACGTCGAGTTCCTCGGTGGTGAGCTGCGTCAGCGCATCGTAGCGCCGAAGCGTCGTGATCATGCCGTCGACCACGTCGATCCGGACCGGCTCGAGCGCGTCGCCCGGGAAGATGTCGACGACGCTTCCGCGCACCGCCACTTCGCCGGGCTCGTCGACCCGTTCGTCCTCGATGTAGCCGAGGGCGACGGCATCCTCGCGAAACTTCTCGAGGTCGAGCGCCTGGCCGGCGCGCAAACATGGGGGCACCGCGGCGAAACTGTCGGGTGGCGCGACCAGGCGGCCTGCGGCCTCGCCCGGCGCTACCAGAAGCACCGGACGCCGGTTTGAGACGGCCTCACCCAAATGGCGAAGCGCCGCAGTGCGCTGCCCGGCAACCCCGGGGGATGCCGGTGCCTCGTCACCCGGCAAGGCGTCGCTGGCGGGAAGATAGAGCACAGTGCGCTCGCCTGCCGCTTCCTCCGCCGCCCGTGCGATCGCAGCGGCGCGAAGTTCGTCGCGGGCGATGAAGATGATCGAAGGGGCGTCGACGGCCAGCAGCGCTGCCGCCGCCTCGCCGATCTCGAGTAGCCGTTCCGGATTTCGCTGTTCGTCGCCCCGTGCCATGCCACCCGAACGGGTCGTCGGCATTGACGTTCCGACCTAGTCCAAGAGCTTACCCGGATTGAAGATTCCGTGCGGATCCATCGCGCGCTTGATGGCTCGGAGCGCCTGCATTCGCGCGGGCGGGGCGAGCCGGGCCAGCTCGTCCTTCTTCATCTGCCCGATGCCATGCTCGGCCGAGATCGACCCGCCCGCCGAAGTGACGAGGTCGTGGACCATCCGGCTCACCGCCTTGCCCTCATCGCCATCGGCCCAGCCGCGGTCCGCTCCCCCGGGCGCGCGGACGTGGAAGTGGACGTTGCCGTCGCCGAGATGGCCATAGCCGTTCGCCTCGGTGCCCGGGAACGCCGCCTCGATCGCGCGCGCGTCCCCGGTCAGGAAGGCGGGCACGCGTTCGACCGGCAGCGAGATGTCGTGCTGCGCCGCCGGGCCATCGGTCCGCTCGGCCTCCGAGATGGAGTGACGCAGCCGCCAGAATTGCTCGGTCTGCTCGCCCGACTGGGCGATCACGGCATCGGCGAGCAGCCCAGCCTCCGACGCCTCCGACAAGAGGCGTTCCAGCACCTGCCCCCCCACTTCGCCTTCACCGGTTGCAACCGCCTCGATCAGCACGTTCCAGGCATGCGGCGGCGACAGCGGCGCACGGGTCTGGGGAATGTGGCGAAGCACCCGGGCAAGGCTTGCGGCGGGAATGAGTTCGAATGCCTCGACCCGGTCTGTCCGTGCCTCGACGAAGCGCAGCAGCGCGAGCGCCTGCTCGGGCCCCGCGACCCCGACCCACGCCGCGGTACGCTCAACCCGCCCCGGCACCAGCCGCAAGCGCAAGGCGGTGATGATCCCGAGCGTCCCCTCGGCCCCGATCAGCAGATGGTCGAGCGAGGGGCCGCGATTGTCCTTCTTGAGCCCGCCGAGGCTGTCGTGGACGAGCCCGCCCGACAGCACCGCCTCCATCCCCAGCACCTGTGCCCGCATCGTCCCGAAGCGCAGCACCTGCACCCCGCCGGCATTGGTCGCCGCTAGGCCGCCGACGGTCGCCGACCCGCGCGCGCCGAGGTCCAGGGGAAAGCGTGCGCCCACGTCCTCGGCAGCGGCGTGCAGATGCTCGAGGATCACGCCGGCCTCTACGATCGCATGGTCGGGCGCGATGTGGCGGATGCCGTTCATCCGCCGGAGCGACAGGATCGCCGCCGATCCGTCGTCAGGCGGGGTCGCCCCTCCGACCATCGAGCTGTTGCCCCCTTGCGGCACGAGCGCGACGCCATGCGCCTCGGCGGCTGCGACGATTGCCGCGACCTCCGCCGTGGTGGAAGGCTCGAGCAGCACCGAGGCCTTGCCATGCCAGCGGCCGCGCCAGTCGGTCAGCCACGGCGCGATCCGCTCGGGATCGGTGACGATTGCACGCGGCGCGAGCTGGTTCTGGAGCTGATCGAGAAAGGCCTGCTGCGACATCGGCCCATCCCTAGCGCAACAGCCGCTTGGCAGGCGAGAGGGAGCGAGCGAAGATGACGCCGGGCATGAGGGGAGAAGAGGCGTGTGAGCTCCTGGCTTTGGGCGGGGTTCGTATCGAGCGTGGCAGCACTGTCGCTCGCCATCGGCGGTGTCGCGGTGAAGCGGCGGCTGCGGCGCCTGCGCGACGACCATAGGCTTCGCCCCGCGCTCTGGAACCGCTTCTACGCGGTCGACTGGGGCGACACCGCCACCAACAATTACGGTTTCGCGCCCGCCGATCCTGCCGACACCGCGCCCGACCGCTTCCAGCGCCAGCTCTATCGCGAGATGCTCGCCTTGCTCTCCCGCACCAACCCCCGCCTTCCCGACGGCGCCCGCCTGCTCGAGGTGAGCTGCGGCCGCGGGGGCGGGCTCGACTCCTTCCTTGCCGCCGCCGGCCCCGACCGCTTCCGGGCCACCGGGCTCGATGTCGCCGAAAGCGCGGTTCGCTTCTGCGCCGAGCGATGGGCCGACCGCGAATTCGTCTGCGGCTGCGCCATGGCCCTGCCCTTTGCCGACAGGAGCTTCGACGTCGTCCTCAACGTCGAGGCGTCGAACGACTATCCCGACCGGCGACGCTTCTTCGCCGAGGTCCGCCGGGTCCTGAGGCCCGGCGGCATATTCCTCTATGCCGATACCGAAAAAGCCGCCAACCAAGGCCGCATGGCCCGAGATCTTTCCGACGCCGGCTTCGCCTTCGACCTTGCCGACATCACCGGCCATGTCGTCGAGGCCTGCCGGCTCGATACCCCGCGGCGACGCGCCGTTATTGCCGCCCGTGCGCCCCTGCCCGCCCGCCTGCTCCTTCGCCGCGAACTCGCCAATTATGCGGCGGTCGAAGGAAGCGCAAAGTTTGAGCGCTTCCGCACCCGCGAGCGCCGTTACCTGATGGCCGCGGCGGTGCCGGCATGATCCAGCTGGTCGTCGCCCGTGCCGAGAACGGCGTCATCGGCCGCAATGGCGACCTGCCGTGGCGCCTGCCCGCGGACCTCCGGCGTTTCAAGCAGCTGACGCTCGGCACCGCCATGGTCATGGGCCGCAAGACCTTCGAGAGCCTGCCCGGTCTCCTCCCCGGTCGCCGCCACATCGTCATCACGCGCAACCCCGACTGGTCGGCACCGGGCGCCGAAATCGTTCACTCGCTTCCCGAGGCGTTCGCGCTGGCCGAGCCCGACGATGTCAGCATCATCGGCGGCGCCGAGATCTTCCGCCTCGCCATCGCCTTTGCCGACAAGGTCGAATTGACAGAAGTGAAGGGCGAGATCGCCGGGGATACCGTTATGCCCGACCCGCGCGACAGCGGGCTGTGGCGCGAAACTTTCCGCGAGGAGCATGGCAGCGAGGACGGTCGCCCCGCCTTCGCCTTCGTGACGCTGGAGCGCCTTGCCTAGGCCTTAGCGGTCGAGGACCGCATCGATCTGCGCGGCGACGTCCTCGACCGAAGCCATGCCGTCGACCCGCGTGACCAGTCCGCGCTCCTGATAATAAGGCAGGATCGGGGCGGTCTTGGCGCGATACTCGGCCATGCGCGTGCGCACCGTCTGCTCATTGTCGTCGGGACGGCGCTTGAACTCGTGCCCGCCGCAGACGTCGCACGTGTCCTGGATCTGGGTCGGCTTGAACCGGTCGTGATAGGGTGCGCCGCAGGTCCCACAGGTGAAGCGGCCGGTGATGCGTTCGACCAGCGCTTCCTCGTCGACCCCAAGCTCGATCACATGCGCCAGCGAACGGCCGCGCTCGCCGAGCAGCATGTCGAGCGCCTCGGCCTGGTGCTGGGTGCGCGGGAAGCCGTCGAAGATCGCGCCCTTGCCGTCGCTCTGGTCCAGATGCTCGCCGATCAGCGCCGAGACGATCGCGTCGCTGACGAGCTCGCCCGCTTCCATCACGGCCTTGGCCTTGAGCCCGACCGGCGTGCCCGCCTTCACCGCCGCGCGGAGCATGTCACCGGTCGACAGCTGGACCATGCCGCGCGTCTCGACCAGTCGCTGCGCCTGCGTGCCCTTGCCGGCGCCCGGGGGCCCCAAGAGGATGATGTCCACGCTACGCTCCCTGTTAGTTCGGCCGACAGTCACGGGCTTGTCCGAGCCCGTCAAGCATCAGCGACGTGCCGGACGGCCGCCCTTGAGCTTCGCCTTCTTGATGAGGTCGCCGTAGCTGTGGGCGATGAGATGGCCCTGGATCTGGCTGACCGTGTCCATCGTGACGTTGACCACGATGAGGAGGCTGGTGCCGCCGAGATAGAAGGGAATGCCGGCCTGCGTCACCGCGAATTCGGGCAGGAGGCAGATCACCGCCAGATAGGCCGCGCCGATCACCGTCAGGCGGGTCAGCAGGTGATCGAAATAGACTTCGGTCGCCTTGCCCGGACGGACGCCCGGAATGAAGCCGCCATGCTTCTTGAGGTTGTCCGCCGTCTCTTCCGAGTTGAACTGGACGCTCGTGTAAAAGAAGCTGAAGAAGACGATCCCGAGCCCGTAGAGGGTCATGAAGACCGGGCTGCCATGCTGCAGGTAGGTCGACAGCGTGATCAGCCACTCCGAGCCGCCTTCCGCGCCCGGGGTCGCGCCGGCCATCTGGATGACCGTCAGCGGCATCAGCAGGAGCGAGCTGGCGAAGATCGGCGGGATGACGCCGGCGGTGTTGATCTTGATCGGCAGGTGCGAGCGCTCCTGCGCCATCATGCCGCGCGCCGTCGCGCGCTTGGGATACTGGATCAGCACCCGGCGCTGCGCGCGCTCCATGAAGCAGATGAAGAGGATCAGGCCGACAACCAGCACGATCACCAGGATGATGATCAGCGGATCGATCGTGTTGCTGCGGCCGCCCTCGAGCAGCTGCGCGAGCGTTCGCGGCAGCGAGGCGACGATGCCGGCCATGATGATCAGCGACACGCCGTTGCCGATGCCGCGGCTGGTAATCTGCTCACCGATCCACATCAGGAACAAGGTACCGCCGACGAGGCTGACCGTCGCGGCGACGCGGAACAGGATGCCGGGATCGACGACCGCCGGAATGCCCTGGTTGGCGCCGAGGCCCTCGAGCCCGACCGCGATGAAATAGCCCTGCACGGTGGTCAGGAGCACCGTCAGGTAGCGGGTGTACTGGTTGAGCCGCTTGCGGCCCGCCTCACCCTCCTTCTTGAGGGTCATCCACGGGCCGTACATGGTCGCGCCGAGCTGCACGACGATCGAGGCGGTGATGTAGGGCATGACGCCGAGCGCGATGATGCTCATCCGCGCCAGGCTGCCGCCCGAGAAGGTGTTGAAGAAGTCGAGGACGCCGCCGCGCTGCGTGTTGAACAGCTCGGCCATGGCCCGCGGGTCGATGCCCGGCATCGGCACGTGGCTGAGGAGCCGGAAGAGGATCAGCGCACCAATGGTGAACCAGATACGCTTCTTGAGCTCGGTCGCCTTGCCGAAGTTGGCGAGGCTGATGTTCGAAGCCAGTTGTTCGGCCTGCGATGCCATGTGTGTTTTTCGTCCCTACCCCGTCAGCGCTCCATATAGGGGTCCGCTGCGGCGATGAAAGCCGTTACCCGGCGACAAGCCAGGAGCCCAGAGCCTTCATCACCACGCGGGCGCGGGAGGACCGGGCTCCGGCTCGTCGCCGGGGAAGGTTTTACTTGGCCTGCTTGGCAGCCTTGTTGGCGATGCGCGCCTCGCGGGCGACGCCCTTCTTGGCCTTGGCCAGCTCGGCCTTGTCCTTGCGCTCGATGACTTCGACGCTGCCGCCGGCCTTTTCGATCGCTTCACGGGCGCCCTTGCTGACACCGGCGACGCGGAAGTTCAGCTTGGCCGAGAAATCGCCCTTGCCGAGGATGCGGACGCCGTCCTTGCCGCCGCGGCCGACACCGGCGGCCTTGAGCGCCGCATGGTCGATGGTGCCGTCGGTCTTGAGCGTGCCCGCGTCGACCAGATTCTGGATCGCGCCGAGGTTCACCTCGGCATGGTCCTTGGCGAAGATGTTGTTGAAGCCGCGCTTCGGGATCCGCATGTGGAGCGGCATCTGGCCGCCCTCGAAACCGAAGATCGAGACGCCCGAGCGGCTGGTCTGGCCCTTCTGGCCGCGGCCCGAGGTCTTGCCCTTGCCGGAGCCGATGCCGCGGCCGACCCGCATGCGGGACTTGCGGGCGCCATCGTTGTCGCGGAGGTCGTTGAGCTTGATCGTCATGTTGTGCACTCGCTTTCGCTTTGGTCGCGCATCTGGCCCCCTGCCGGGGCAGGAGGCCAGTCACTTGGTTTGAAATGGAAACGAGCCCCTGCACGAACAGGGGCTCGAAGCCAACTTACTTTTCGACGTTCACCAGATGCTGCACCTTGCGGATCTGGCCGAGCACCTCGGGGGTGTCCTCCACTTCCACGGTGCGATGCATCTTGTTCAGGCCGAGACCGACCAGCGTCGCGCGCTGGGTCTTGTCGCGGCGGATCGGCGAACCCGTCTGGGTGATCTTGATGGTCGCCACGTCTGTTACTCCGTGATGCTGTCAGCGGTGGCCTCGGCCTCCGCCTGGCTCACGCCACCGCGGCCGAGCAGGTCGGCGACCTTTTTGCCGCGACGCTGCGCCACCGAACGGGGGCTGGTCTGATCCTTGAGCGCCTCGAAGGTGGCGCGGATCATGTTGTACGGGTTCGAGGTGCCGACCGACTTGGTCACCACGTCGGCCACGCCGAGGCTCTCGAAGATGGCACGCATCGGGCCACCCGCGATGATCCCGGTACCGGCCGGAGCCGCGCGCAGGTTCACCTTGCCGGCGCCGAAGTGGCCCTTGCCGTCATGGTGCAGCGTGCGACCATCGCGCAGCGGAACGCGGATCATGGCCTTCTTGGCCGCCGCGGTCGCCTTGCTGATGGCTTCCGGAACCTCACGGGCCTTGCCGTGGCCGAAGCCCGCACGACCCTTGCCGTCACCGACCACGACCAGCGCCGCGAAGCCGAAGCGCTTGCCGCCCTTCACCGTCTTCGAGACGCGGTTGATGTGAACCAGCTTCTCGATCAGCTCTTCGCCGCCATCGTCTTCCTGGCCACGACCGCCGCGGCGATCGTCACGACGGCCACGGTTGCCGCCGCCGCGATTGTCGCGACCGCCGCCACCGCCACGGCCGCCACGGGCGCCGCGCGGACCGCGATTGTCCTGGCTCGGCTGACCGGCATCCGCCGTCTCGGCCGCGACCGGCGCGTCCGGGGTGACCGCCGGGGTCTGGGTTTCAGTCTCGTCAGCCATCATTAGAACTCCAGACCGCCCTCACGGGCGGCATCGGCCAGGGCCTTGACCCGGCCATGGAACAGGAAGCCACCGCGGTCGAACACGACCCGGTCCACACCGGCAGCCTTGGCGCGCTCGGCCAGCGTCTTGCCGACGAGCTTGGCGCCCTCGGTCGTGGCGTTGGTCTTGCCGCGCAGGTCCTTGTCGAGCGTCGAGGCCGAGACGACGGTCCGGCCAGCGGCGTCGTCGATGACCTGGGCGTAGATGTGACGACCCGAGCGGTGCACCGAAAGCCGCGGCTTGCCCGAGGCGCGGGCCTTGAGCGCCGTGCGCACGCGGCGCCGGCGGCGATCGAAGAGGGAGAGCTTGGCCATTACTTCTTCTTCCCTTCCTTGCGGAAGATGAACTCGCCGCGGTACTTGATGCCCTTGCCCTTGTACGGCTCGGGCTTGCGCCAGCGACGGATCTCGGCGGCCACCTGGCCGACCTTCTGCTTGTCGATGCCCGAGATCTCGACCGTGTTGGGGTCGGGAGTCTTGACGTCGATGCCTTCCGGGATCGCGTAGTTGACGTCGTGGCTGTAGCCGAGCTGCAGCTTCAGGTTCTTGCCCTGGGCCGCGGCGCGATAGCCAACGCCGGTGATCTCGAGCACCTTGGTGAAGCCCTCGGTCACGCCGGTGACGAGGTTCAGCACGTTGGTGCGCTGCATGCCCCACGCCGCGCGCGAACGCTGGCTGTCATTGACCGGCTGCACGCTGATCTGGCCGTCCTCGATCGAGGTGCGGACCAGCTCGTCGAGCACGGTCATCGAAAGGGTGCCCTTGGGGCCTTTGACGCTGAGGGTCTGGCCCTCGAGCGAGGCCGTGACCCCGGCCGGAACCGGGACCGGCTTCTTGCCGATACGGGACATCTTAGAACACCTCCGCCAGCACTTCGCCGCCGACGTTCTGCTCACGCGCTTCCGCATCCGAAAGCACGCCGCGCGGCGTCGAGACGATGGTCATGCCAAGGCCGTTGCGGACCCGCGGCAGCTCGCGAGCACCCGAATAGACCCGGCGACCGGGCTTCGAGACGCGCGCCAGATGCTGGATCGCCGGCTGGCCTTCGAAATACTTCAGTTCAATCCGCAGGCCCTTCTGGCCCGCCAGCTCCTCTTCCGAGTAGCCGCGGATGTAGCCTTCGCGCTGGAGCACGTCGAGGACGTGGGCACGCAGCTTGGAAGCCGGCGTCAGGACGCTGTCCTTCTTCGCCTGCTGGCCGTTGCGGATGCGGGTGAGCATATCACCCAGGGGATCGGTCATCGCCATCTTGTGACCCTTACCAGCTCGACTTGGTGAGACCCGGAATCAGGCCCTTGTTGCCCAATTCGCGAAGCATCACGCGCGAGAGACGGAACTTGCGGTAATAAGCGCGGGACCGGCCCGTCAGCTCGCACCGATTGCGGATACGGGTCGGATTGCCGTTACGGGGCAGCTCCGCCATCTTCAGACGTGCGATCAAACGCTCGGTCTCGTCGAGGCTCTCGTCGTTCGCGATAGCCTTGAGCTTGGCGTACTTGGCCGCCTGCTTCTCGACGAGCTTCTTGCGACGCTCGTTCTTGTTGATGGAACTCAGTTTCGCCATGACTTAAGTTCTCCTAACCGCTTACGCGGCAGCCTTTTGCTGTTCAGCGTCTGCGGGGAACGGGAAGTTGAAGAGGCGCAGCAGCTCGCGCGCTTCCTCGTCGGTCTTCGCCGTGGTGGTGACGATGATGTCCATGCCGCGGACCTTTTCGATCCGGTCATATTCGATCTCGGGGAACACGATCTGTTCTTTGAGACCCATCGCGTAATTGCCGCGACCATCGAAGCTCTTCGGGTTGAGGCCGCGGAAGTCGCGGACGCGGGGAAGGGCGATGGTCACGAGACGGTCGAGGAACTCGTACATGCGCTCACGGCGAAGGGTGACCTTGCAACCGATCGGCATGCCCTCACGCAGCTTGAACTGCGCGATCGAGGTCTTGGCCTTGGTGATCACCGGCTTCTGACCGGCGATCAGCTGCATTTCGGCAGCGGCCGCTTCGACCTTTTTCTTGTCCTGGGTGGCTTCGCCGACGCCCATGTTGATGACGATCTTGTCCAGGCGCGGAACTTCCATCGAGTTCTTGTACCCGAACTTCTCGGTCATCGCCTTGGCGATGCGATTGTCGTAATCCGCCTTGAGACGCGGCGTGTAGCTGGCCTGCTCAGCCATTGATCAGCTCCCCGGACTTCACGGCCACGCGCACCTTCTTGCCGTCACGCTCCTCGAAGCGGACGCGGGTGGCCGCGCCGGTCTTCGGATCCGCGATCGCGACCTTGCTGATGTGCAGCGGCGCTTCCTTGCGCTCCAGGCCGCCCTGCGGGGCTGCCTGGGTCGGCTTCTTGTGGCGGGTGGCGACATTGACGCCGCTCACCACGACCTTCTGTTCCTTGGGCATGGAGCGGACGACCTCACCGGTCTTCCCCTTGTCCTTGCCCGACAGGACGACGACCTTGTCGCCCTTCTTGATCTTCGCGGCGGCCATTACAGCACCTCCGGCGCAAGGCTGATGATCTTCATGTGCTTCTTGGCGCGCAGTTCGCGCACCACCGGCCCGAAGATACGGGTGCCGATCGGCTCCTCGTTCTTGTTGACCAGCACGGCGGCATTGCTGTCGAAGCGGATCACCGAACCGTCGGGACGGCGGATGTCCTTGGCGGTGCGAACGATGACGGCGCGGTGCACGTCACCCTTCTTCACGCGGCCCTTCGGCGCAGCTTCCTTGACGGAAACGACGATGATGTCGCCGACGCCGGCGACACGGCGCTTGGACCCGCCGAGCACCTTGATGCACATGACGCGCTTGGCACCGCTGTTGTCGGCGACGTCGAGGTTGGACTGCATCTGGATCATGGTTCTATCCTATCCTTGACCAGAGCCGCTCAGACGTTGGCCGCTTCGGCCAGGTCGGAGGCCTTCGCCTCACCAACCAGTCCGGCAACGGTCCAGGTCTTGAGCTTCGAAACCGGCGCGCATTCTTCAATGCGAACCTGCTGACCCACCGAATAGGCATTTGCCTCGTCGTGGGCATGGTACTTCTTCGACAGCTTGATGATCTTGCCGTACAGCGGGTGCTTAACCCGCCGCTCGACACGGACCACCACGGTCTTGTCACCCTTGTCGGACACCACGGTGCCGGTGAGGACGCGCTTAGGCATCTGTTACTCTCCTCAGCCCTGCGCCGGCGCGCTCTTGGAGCGCTGGCCTTGCAGGGTCTTGATGCGGGCGATGGTCCGGCGGACTTCACGCACGCGGCTCGGCTTCTCCAGCTGGTTCGTCGCCGCCTGGAAGCGCAGGTTGAACTGCTCGCGCTTCAGCTCGGAGAGCTGCGTCGCCAGCTGGTCGTCGGTCTTCACCGACATGTCTTCTCGCTTCGCCATGGCTTAGTCGGCCTCGATCAGGGTTTCGCCAAGGCGGGCAACCACCTTGACCTTGATGGGGAGCTTTTCCGCCGCCCGCTCGAAAGCGGTCTTGGCGATCGGGCCCGGAACACCGTCCAGCTCGAACAGGATGCGGCCGGGCTTGACGCGGGCGACCCAGAATTCGGGCGAACCCTTACCCGAGCCCATGCGGACTTCGGCAGGCTTGCTCGACACGGGCACGTCCGGGAAGATCCGGATCCACAAGCGCCCCTGGCGCTTGATGTGACGGGTGATCGCGCGGCGAGCCGCTTCGATCTGGCGGGCGGTGATCCGCTCCGGCTCCATGGCCTTGAGGCCGAAGGCGCCGAAGTTGAGTTCGGTGCCACCCTTGGCATTGCCATGGATGCGGCCCTTGAAGGCCTTGCGGAACTTGGTGCGCTTGGGCTGCAACATTGTTTCTGTTCCTTACCGGCGCCGGTCGTCGTCACGCGCGGGGCGGACGCCGGAAGTCTGCGCTTCCATCATCAGGCGGTCCTGCGCGAGCGGGTCGTGACCGAGGATCTCGCCCTTGAACACCCAGACCTTCACGCCGCACACGCCGTAAGCGGTGTGCGCCTGGGCCTCGGCGTAATCGACGTTGCCGCGCAGCGTATGGAGCGGCACGCGCCCTTCACGATAACGCTCCGAGCGGGCGATTTCGGCACCGCCGAGACGACCGCCGCACTCGATACGAATGCCTTCCGCGCCGAGGCGAAGCGCCGACTGCACCGCGCGCTTCATGGCGCGACGGAAAGCGATACGACGCTCGAGCTGGTCGGCGATGCCCTGCGCCACGAGACGCGCATCGACTTCCGGCTTGCGGATTTCGACAATGTTCAGGCTGACTTCCGAACCCGTCATCTTCGACAGGGTCTTCTTCAGCTTGTCGATGTCGGTGCCCTTCTTGCCGATGATCACGCCGGGGCGCGCAGCATAGATGGACACGCGGCACAGCTTGGCCGGACGCTCGATCACCACCTTGGAGATCGCGGCCTGCGGCAGCGTCTTCATAATGAAGTTGCGGATCTTGAGATCCTCGAGCAGCAGACGGCCATAGTCCTGGCCCTCGGCGAACCAGCGGCTGTCCCAAGTGCGGTTGATCTGAAGCCGAAGCCCGATCGGATTGCTCTTCTGACCCATTAGGCTTCTTCCTGCTCACGCTCGCGCACGACGACGCGGATGCGGCTGAACGGCTTGACGATGCGGCTCGAGCGGCCGCGGGCGCGGGTCGCGAAACGCTTCATCGAGATCGACTTGCCGACACTGGCCTCGTGAACGACGAGCGCGTCGACATCGAGGTTGTGGTTGTTTTCGGCATTGGCGACGGCCGAAGCCAGGACCTTGTAGACGTCCTCGCTCATGCCCTTCGTGCTGAACTTCAGGATGTTCAGCGCTTCCTCGACCTTGCGGCCACGGATGAGCTGCGCCACCAGGTTCAGCTTGCGCGCCGAGCCACGGATCGTGTTGCCGACGGCGAGCGCTTCCTTGTCGCCCACCTTGCGGGGTGCTGCAACCTTGCCCATTAGCGCTTGCCCTTCTTGTCGGCCGCGTGACCCGGGAAGTACCGGGTCGGAGCGAACTCGCCGAGCTTCATGCCGACCATGTCCTCGTTGACCGACACCGGCACGAACTTGCGGCCGTTGTAGACATTGAAGGTCAGGCCGACGAACTGCGGCAGGATGGTGGAGCGGCGCGACCAGGTCTTAATCGGCGCGCGGGCGCCGGCGTCCTGAGCGGTTTCGGCCTTCTTCAGGAGCGACAGCTCCACGAAGGGACCCTTCCAGACGGAACGAGCCATCTCTTAGCCCTTCTTCTTGGCGTGACGGCTACGGATGATGAACTTGTCCGTTGCCTTGTTGTGACGGGTGCGGGCACCCTTGGTCGGCTTGCCCCACGGGGTGACCGGGTGACGGCCGCCCGAGGTACGGCCCTCACCACCGCCGTGCGGGTGGTCGACCGGGTTCTTGGCGACGCCGCGGGTCAGCGGACGCTTGCCGAGCCAGCGGGTACGACCCGCCTTGGCCAGCGTCTGGTTGCCGTTGTCGGGGTTCGACACCGCGCCAACGGTCGCCATGCAGTCCGAGCGGACATAGCGCTGCTCGCCCGAGTTGAGGCGAACGATGACCATGCCCTTGTCGCGGCCCACGACCTGCACATAGGTGCCGGCGGCGCGGGCGATCTGGCCACCCTTGCCGGGCTTGAGCTCGACATTGTGGACGATGGTGCCGACCGGCATCTGGCCGATCTCCATCGCATTGCCCGGCTTCACGTCGACCTTCTTGCCGGCGACGACCTTGTCGCCCGGCGCGAGGCGCTGCGGCGCGAGGATGTACGCCTGCTCGCCGCCTTCACCCTCGTAGGTGATGAGCGCGATGAACGCCGACCGGTTGGGGTCGTACTCGAGCCGCTCGACGGTAGCCGAGACGTCCCAGTTGCGACGCTTGAAGTCGATGATCCGGTACTTCTGCTTGTGGCCACCCGCGATGCCGCGGCTGGTCACATGGCCCTTGTTGTTGCGGCCACCGGTCTTGCGCTTGCCTTCGGTCAGCGCCTTGACGGGCTTACCCTTCCAGAGCGCGCTCTTGTCGACGAGGATCAGGCCACGGCGGGCCGGGCTCGTCGGCTTATATGCTTTGAGTGCCATCGGTCCTTAGATCCCGCTCGTGACGTCGATCGGGTCCTGGCCCGGGGCCAGGGTCACGATCGCCTTCTTCTCGTCCGAACGCTGGTAGGCTTGGCCCTTCCAGCGCTTGGTCTTGCCCTTGGTGACCAGCGTGTTGACGCTCGCAACCTTGCGGTTGAACAGCGCTTCCACCGCAGCCTTGATCTCCGGCTTGCTGGCGTCGCCGGCAACCTTGAAGACAACCGCATTATGCTCGGAGAGCAGGGTCGACTTCTCGGTGATGTGCGGCGCACGGATCACGTCGTAATGGCGGATATCGACCGCCTCGGTGGTCGGCTTCTTAGCCATTGAACCGGGCCTCCAGCTTCTCGACCGCGGCCTTGGTCAGGACCAGGGTCTCGTGGCGCATGATGTCGTAGACGTTGGCGCCGACGGCCGGCAGCAGGTTGACACCGACGAGGTTCGACGACGCGTGGGCGAAGCTCACGTTCAGCGCGTCACCGTCGATCACCAGCGCGGTCTTGCCGAAGCCGAGCTTGCCCAGCTTCTCGACCAGCGCCTTGGTCTTGCCTTCGGCGACGTCGAGGTTGTCGAGAACGATCAGCTGACCGCCCTGCGCCTTGCTCGACAGCGCCATCTTGAGACCGAGCGCACGGACCTTCTTGTTCAGCGACAGCGTGAACAGGCGGGCACGCGGGCCGTGGGCCTTGCCGCCGCCGATGAAGATCGGGGCGCGGCGATCGCCGTGACGGGCGGTACCGCCGCCCTTCTGGCGACCGAACTTCTTGCCGGTGCGGGCAACGTCCGACCGCTCGCGGGCGGCGCGAGCCATCCCGCGACGATTGGCAAGCTGCCAGGTGACGACGCGGTGCAGGATGTCGGCACGCGGCTCGACACCGAACACGGCGTCATTGAGCTCGACATTGCCACTTCCAGCGGCGTCGAGGGTCTTGACTTCGACCTTCATCGCTTAGCCTTCCGTGCTCTCGTCGGCGGCCGGCGCATTGTCCGTCACCTGAGCGTCGTTGTTCTGGGGAGCCGCAGCGGCGGTGCGAAGACCGGCCGGATACGGCGCATTCTCGTTGCGGGCGAGCTTGACCGCGTCCTTGACGGTCAGCCAGCTGCCCTTGTGACCGGGCACCGAGCCCTTCACGAACAGCAGGCCGCGCTCGACGTCCGTGCGGACGATCTCGAGGTTCTGCTGCGTGCGGTTGCGGGCGCCCATGTGGCCGGCCATCTTCTTGTTCTTGAAGACGCGACCCGGATCCTGGCGGTTACCCGTCGAGCCGTGCGAGCGGTGCGAGACCGAGACGCCGTGGGTGGCGCGAAGACCACCGAAGCCCCAGCGCTTCATGGCGCCGGCGAAGCCCTTACCCTGGGTGACACCCGAGATATCGACCATCTGGCCTTCGACGAAGTGATCCGCCGAGATTTCCGAACCGACGTCGAGGAGCGCGTCCTCGGCGACCCGGAACTCGACGACCTTCGCCTTGAGCTCCACTTCGGCCTTGCCGAAGGCGCCGCGCTGCGGCTTGTTGACATTCTTGGCCTTGGCCTTGCCGGCGCCGAGCTGGACGGCGATATAGCCATCCGTCTCGCCGTCGCGGCGGCCGACCACCTGGACGCCTTCGAGCTGGAGAACCGTCACGGGGACGTGACGTCCGTCCGCCTGAAACAGGCGGGTCATTCCAACCTTCTTGGCGATCACGCCAGTGCGCATGATCTAGCACTCCTCACAGAGGCTCCGCCGGTTACCCGAGGGAGCATGCAGCCCGTGAATGAAATGCGTCGGCCCCGCCTGGGCTATTCCTGCCGAAACAGGAAGCGGGGGACGCAGGCCGGGCAACCTCTTTCGAGGCCTCCCGCGGTATCCCTAACTCGTTGGCGCAGCAGGATCGCTAGAGCGATTCAACCGCCACGCCGTGGCCCTTAGGCCAGTTTGATCTCCACGTCTACACCCGCGGCGAGGTCGAGCTTCATCAGCGCATCGACGGTCTGCGGGGTCGGCTGCACGATGTCGAGCAGACGCTTGTAGGTGCGCACCTCGAACTGCTCGCGCGACTTCTTGTCGACGTGCGGCGAACGGTTGACGGTGAACTTCTCGATGCGGGTCGGAAGCGGAATCGGACCACGGATCAGGGCACCGGTGCGACGGGCGGTATCGGCGATGTCGCCGGTCGCCTGATCGAGCACGCGGTGATCGAAGGCTTTCAGACGAATCCGGATATTCTGAGTTTCCATGGGTTCCACTACCGATTGCAAAGAGCCGCACGAACTGTTGCCAGTCCGCAAAAACAATGAGGCCGCAGCCGACTGGCCCCGGTTACCCGGGTCGGCGAGACCCCAACGCTGAAACTTGTTGGCCGGGACGAATCCCCGCCGGTGGAGCGCCTCTACAGTGGGGCCGGGTCGAGATCAACCCCCGTGTCGGCTGCGCGACCCGCGA
This sequence comes from Sphingomonas rosea, assembly GCF_039538065.1. NCBI lineage: Bacteria > Pseudomonadati > Pseudomonadota > Alphaproteobacteria > Sphingomonadales > Sphingomonadaceae > Sphingomonas > Sphingomonas rosea. The sequence continues at coordinate 1,562,398 of NZ_BAABBR010000001.1, read as the reverse complement.
AAACACGACGCCAACGGTTTGACCGTCACGCGAATCGGACGGAGGTCAGCCGAGGCGGAGCTCGCCCTCCCCTTCCGCCTTCTCGCGCAGCCGCTCCTCGCGGTAGATGGACCAGCCGGCGAGGAACAGGCCGCCGACCACCGGGCCGACCACGACTCCGCTCAGCCCGAAGGCGGCGATTCCGCCAAGCGTGGTGACGAGCACCAGCCAGTCGGGAATGCCGGTGTCACGGCCGACGAGGATCGGGCGCAAGACGTTGTCGGCCATGCCGATCACCAGCGCACCCGAGACGATCACCACGATCCCCTGCCAGATCGAGCCCGTCAACAGGAGGTAGCCGGCGATCGGCGCCCAGACGAGCGCGGGGCCCACCGCGGGGAGGAGCGAGACGATCGCCATCAGGACCCCGAGCAGCACCGCCGAGGGGAAACCGACGATCCAGAAGGTGATGGTGCCGAGCATCCCCTGCACCAGCCCCACAACCACCGATCCCTTGATCGTCGCGCGGATGATCGAGACGAAGCTGCTCGACAGCTCGTCGGCCGAGCGCGCGTCGAGCGGCAGCGTCTCCTTGACCCTGGCGCCGATGCGCTCGCCGTCGCGGAGCAGGAAATAGGTGACGTAGAGCCCGACCGCGAACACCAGCAGCGAGGTGAAGGCGTTGCCGCCGATCTGCAGCGCTTGCTTGGCGATCACCGTCAGGCTGTCGCGGACGATGGCGGTCACCCGTTCCTGGATGACCGAGAAGTTGCCGTAGCCCGAACCTTCGATGATCTGCTGCAGGCGGGCCGGCAGACGCCCCTGGACCTGCTCGAAATAGCGCGCGGCATCGAATTGCCCCGCCTTCACCACCTCATAGATTTGCAGTGCCTGGCCGATGATGACGTTGCCGATGGCGATGGCGGGAACGATGACCGCCACCAGGATCACGAAGAGGGTCGCGAAGGCGGCGCGATTGGCGCCTCCGTTCAGCCGCGCCAGCATCCAGCGGTTCAGAGGCTGGAACATGATCGCGGCGAGCACCGCCCACAGCAGCGCAGAGGCAAAGGGCCAGGCGACGAAGCCCAGCGCGACCGTAATGAGGACGAGGAACAGGGTGAAGCCGCTGCGCTCACCGGCCGTCGGTACCCTCGAACGCTGCATTCCAATACTCTCCCACGCACCTGGCTGCCGGCGTGATAGCGCAAATGCCCGCCGACGGAAGACGGGCCCCCGCCCCGCCGCACATGCAAAAAGCCCGGAGCCTCTTTCGAGACCCCGGGCCTTTCGCGTCAGGACCAGCGCCCGAAGGCGCCGATGCTTACTTGGTGATGGTGCCCACCACGCCGGCGCCGACGGTGCGGCCGCCTTCGCGGATGGCGAAACGCAGACCCTGGTCCATCGCGATCGGAGCGATCAGCTTGACACCGAGGGTGACGTTGTCGCCCGGCATGACCATCTCGGTGCCCTCGGGGAGGGTCACTTCGCCGGTCACGTCGGTGGTGCGGAAGTAGAACTGCGGACGATAGTTGGCGAAGAACGGCGTGTGACGGCCACCCTCGTCCTTCGACAGCACGTACACTTCGGCCGAGAAGTCGGTGTGCGGAGTGATCGAACCCGGCTTGCAGAGAACCTGACCACGCTCGACTTCGTCACGAGCGACGCCGCGGATCAGCGCACCGATGTTGTCGCCGGCCTGGCCCTGATCGAGCAGCTTGCGGAACATTTCGACGCCGGTGACGACGGTCTTCTTGGTGTCCTTGATGCCGACGATCTCGACTTCCTCGCCAACCTTGACGATGCCGGTCTCGACGCGGCCGGTCACGACGGTGCCGCGGCCCGAGATCGAGAACACGTCTTCGATCGGCATCAGGAACGGCTTGTCGAGCGGACGCTCCGGCTGCGGGATCCAGTCGTCGACGGCCTGCATCAGCTTGAGGATCGCCTCGTCGCCGATGTTGGCATCGCGGTCCTCGAGGGTGGCAAGCGCCGAACCCGCGACGATCGGAATGTTGTCGCCGTCGAAGCCGCGCTTCGAGAGCTCTTCACGGATCTCGAGCTCGACGAGCTCGAGAAGCTCGGGATCGTCAACCTGGTCGACCTTGTTGAGGAAGACGACCATGGTCGGAACGCCGACCTGCGCCGCGAGCAGGATGTGCTCCTTGGTCTGCGGCATCGGACCGTCAGCAGCCGACACGACGAGGATCGCGCCGTCCATCTGCGCGGCGCCGGTGATCATGTTCTTCACATAATCGGCGTGGCCCGGGCAGTCGACGTGGGCATAGTGACGGTTGGCCGTCTCATACTCGACGTGCGCGGTCGAGATGGTGATGCCGCGCTCACGCTCTTCCGGCGCCTTGTCGATGTTGGCGAAGTCGACGGCGACGCCGCCGCCCTGCTTAGCCAGCACCTTGGTGATCGCCGCGGTGAGCGAGGTCTTGCCATGGTCGACGTGACCGATGGTGCCGATGTTCACGTGCGGCTTGTTCCGCTCGAATTTCGCCTTCGCCATTTTACGCCTCTTCTTGGGATATGTTGCTCAGGCCCGCTCGCCCGATTGCGAGCGCGCCCTTAGCGTCAAAAAACAGGTTACGCCAGCTTCGCCTTGACCTCGTCCGCAACGTTCTGCGGAACTTCGTCATAGTGCGAGAACTGCATCGAGTACTGCGCCCGGCCCTGGGTGAACGAGCGCAGCTGGTTCACGTAGCCGAACATGTTCGCCAGCGGGACCATCGCCTCGACGACCTGGGCATTGCCCCGGCTGTCGGTGCCCTGGATCTGGCCACGGCGGCTGTTGATGTCGCCGATCACGTCGCCGAGGTAATCCTCGGGAGTCACGACCTCGACCTTCATCACCGGCTCGAGCAGCGTGATGCCGGCCTTCTGGGCCCCTTCACGCATCGCACCGCGCGCGGTGATTTCGAACGCCAGCGCCGACGAGTCGACGTCATGGTAGGCACCGTCATACAGCAGGATCTCGAAGTCGATGATCGGGAACCCGACCAGCGAACCCGTCGCCGCCGTCTCACGGAAGCCCTTTTCGATCGCCGGGATATATTCCTTGGGAATATTACCGCCCTTGATCTCGTCCTTGAAGATGATGCCCGCGCCGCGCTCGCCCGGAGTGAGCTTGACCTTCACGCGACCGAACTGACCGGTGCCGCCCGACTGCTTCTTGTGGGTGTAGTCGAGGTCGACCGGCTTCTTGAGGTATTCGCGATATGCCACCTGCGGCGCGCCGACATTGGCCTCGACCTTGAACTCGCGCTTCATGCGATCGACCAGGATCTCGAGGTGGAGTTCGCCCATCCCCTTGATGATGGTCTGGCCGCTCTCGTGATCGGTGGTGACGCGGAACGAGGGATCCTCGGCGGCCAGGCGGTTGAGGGCGATGCCCATCTTCTCCTGGTCGGCCTTGGTCTTCGGCTCCACCGCGACCTCGATGACGGGCTCGGGGAACTCCATGCGCTCGAGCACGATCGGCTTGGCCGGATCACACAGCGTGTCGCCGGTGGTGGTCTCCTTGAGGCCCGCGATCGCGACGATGTCGCCCGCACGCGCTTCTTCGATGTCCTCACGCGAGTTGGCGTGCATGAGGAGCATGCGGCCGATCTTTTCCTTCTTGTCCTTGACCGAGTTCAGGTAGCTGCCCTTGGTCAGCGTGCCCGAATAGATGCGGGTGAAGGTGAGCGAGCCGACGAACGGGTCGTTCATGATCTTGAACGCGAGCGCCGAGAAGGGCGCGTCGTCCGAGGCCGGACGGCTGTCGGCTTCCTCGGTGCCCGGCTTGACGCCTTCGACCGGCGGAATGTCGAGCGGGCTCGGCAGATAGTCGACCACGGCGTCGAGCAGGGGCTGGACGCCCTTGTTCTTGAACGCCGAGCCGCACAGCACCGGCACGAAGTCCATCGCCAGCGTACCCTTGCGGATCAGCTTCTTGAGCGTGGCCGTGTCCGGCTCGTTGCCCTCGAGATAGGCTTCCATCGCCTCGTCGTCCTGCTCGACGGCGATCTCGATGAGGTCGCTGCGATACTTGGCAGCCTTCTCCTTCAGGTCATCGGGGATGTCCTGATATTCGAACTTCGCGCCCAGCGACTCCTCGAGCCAGATGATCGCGCGGTTGTTGACCAGGTCGACAAGGCCCTTGAAGCCACCTTCCATGCCGATCGGGAGATACAGCACGGCCGGACGCGCGCCGAGGCGCTCGACGATCGTGTCGACGCAATAGTAGAAATCGGCACCGGTGCGGTCGAGCTTGTTGACGAAGCACATCCGCGGAACCTTGTACTTGTCCGCCTGGCGCCACACGGTTTCCGACTGCGGCTCGACGCCGGCAACGCCGTCGAAGCAGGCAACCGCGCCGTCGAGCACGCGCAGCGAACGCTCGACTTCAATGGTGAAGTCGACGTGGCCGGGGGTGTCGATGATGTTGATCAGGTGCTCGGGACCCTCACCGTCCTCGGCCTTCCACTTGCAGGTGGTGGCAGCCGACGTGATCGTGATCCCGCGCTCCTGCTCCTGCTCCATCCAGTCCATGGTCGCGGTGCCCTCATGGACCTCGCCGATCTTGTAGGACTTGCCGGTGTAATAGAGGATGCGCTCGGTCGTCGTCGTCTTGCCGGCGTCGATGTGCGCCATGATGCCGATATTACGGTAACGCTCGAGCGGATGGCTGCGGGCCATGATCGTCAGTTCCTTAGCAATGTGGGGAAAGGCCGGACGGCCCTCCCCCACGATATAGGTGTTTGTTTTACCAGCGGTAGTGGCTGAAGGCGCGGTTCGCTTCGGCCATGCGGTGCGTGTCTTCGCGCTTCTTGACCGCGTTGCCACGGTTCTGCGCCGCGTCCATCAGCTCACCCGACAGGCGGGCGGCCATGGTCTTCTCCGAGCGCGCACGGGCGGCCGAAATGAGCCAGCGGATCGCCAGCGCCTGGGCGCGAACGTCGCGAACTTCGACCGGGACCTGGTAGGTCGCACCGCCGACGCGGCGGCTGCGGACCTCGATGCCCGGCTTCACGTTGTTGAGGGCGTCGTGGAAGACACCGATCGGCTCGCGCTTGAGGCGGGTCTCGACGACTTCGAGAGCACCGTAGACGATGCTCTCGGCGACCGACTTCTTACCGTCGAGCATGATGTTGTTCATGAACTTCGACAGGGTGATGTCACCGAACTTCGGGTCCGGCAGGATCTCGCGCTTTTCTGGGCGACGACGACGTGACATGGAATTCTTCCTTCTTGAGCAGCGCGCCTGCGGTTCTCACGCGGCGCGGCCAACACACCAGCTTACTTCGGGCGCTTGGCGCCGTACTTCGAGCGCGACTGACGGCGGTCCTTGACACCCTGGGTGTCGAGCACGCCGCGAAGCACGTGGTAGCGGACACCCGGAAGGTCGCGCACACGGCCGCCACGGATCAGGACCACCGAGTGCTCCTGGAGATTGTGGCCCTCGCCCGGAATGTAGCTGATGACTTCGCGCTGGTTGGTCAGGCGAACCTTGGCCACCTTGCGGAGCGCCGAGTTCGGCTTCTTCGGGGTCGTCGTGTAGACGCGGGTGCAAACGCCGCGCTTCTGCGGGTTCTGTTCCATCGCAGGGACCTTGCTCTTGGCCTTCTGCGGTTCGCGACCCTTGCGGATCAGCTGGTTGATCGTTGGCATGAAGCCTCTTCACCTTGTTGATGCCGGAAGACCCGGCGGTTACTTTGCCCGCTTCAAGCGCGAAGGCCGGCCGACCCGAAGGCCGCCGGCCATATCGCTCTGAAGAAACGCAATGTTCAGCTCTGCCCGGTGCTGGACTGACCGGCGCCGGACGAGCGGCCCCTTAGCCTTGCCCGCGTCGCTCGTCAACGCCGCCGGGAGGAAGCGAGCCGCTCATGCGGCGCTCGACTTGCGCCCGAACACGGGCCGGGCCGGAGTCGCCGGCGCTGCCACCGGCGCCGCAGCTGCGAGCGGTGCCACGGCCTCGGTCGCGCTGTCCTTGCGGGCAAGATAGCGGGCGAGCGCCGCCTCCGCATCGAATTCGGTCCCCCCGCCGGCTTCGACCAGGGACGCCGCCGAGGGTCGCGGCTGGACGCCCCAACCGTTCGGACCCGCCTCCTTCAGATAGACCCCGGCCCCGCCGACCGCGGCCAAATGCGCCGCGTTGAGCGCCGCGCACAATTGGTGCACGCCGCCCGGCGGCAGCTGGATGAGCTTCGCCGCCAGCGTCAGCCGCCGCCCGCCCAGTAACCCGCCATCGCATTTCACCACCAGATGCTCGTGCTTGGCGACGGGAATGACCCCGTAATAGCGGATGGTAATCGATTCGACCTTGATCCAGTGGACCTCGTCCCAGCGGAGCGCGGCGACCTGTCCCCAGGTTCGACGGATCCGCAGCCCTTCACGATCGAAGGCCAGGGCCGGCGTGCTGCTGAACGAATCCATCACCAGCTTGACCGCCCCTGCGGCGAACACCAACGTCATCGCCGTGTTGAAGACGTCGGCCTCGCCCGTGACGACATCCCAGCCGAAGAAGACCGCCAGCATCCCAAGCATGAGCCCGAAGAAGGCCGACTTGCCCGCCCGATAATGAAATGTGTGCATCGCCCGCCCCTCTCGTCGGAGGTCGAGCCTACGCGATCCTGGTCGCCAGAAACTTAACGGCTCCGCTTATCCACCTTTAACTAAGAAGTGAGCGCTACAGGGTTCCTGCTCGAGTGAGGGCGTCCACGGATCCGGACAGCGGTTGACCGGACGCAGCGTATGGGGTGGGTCGTGTTGCATATTCCGACGGTCAGCAGCCGAATGGCGGTCACCTCTCCGGCGGCCGAAGGCCGGCGCATCCTCTCGCTTCAGGTCTTGCGCGGCATTGCTGCGAGCATGGTCGTCATCCTGCATGTCTCGCACCTCGCGCAATCGGCTCGGGTCTCGGACTGGCGCTTTCACCTCGGCGCGGCCGGGGTCGACCTGTTCTTCGCGCTGAGCGGAGTCATCATCACGATCATCCCGAAGCGCTCGCCCGGCGATTTCCTCCGCCGGCGCCTGATCCGGGTCGTTCCGCTCTACTTCCTCATGACCATGCTGGCCTGGCCGTTCGCCAAGGGGGTCACCGCGGCCAATGCATTCACAAGCCTGACCCTTTGGCCGGCGTGGGGAGCGATGACCCAGCCCATTCTCGGCGTCGGCTGGACCCTGAGCTTCGAGCTCCTCTTCTATGTCGCGGCGTGCGCATCGATCGCCAGCCGGCGCAACGCGCTAGTGCTGGCTGGCACCTATTTGTCCGCGATGGCCCTGATTCCGAGCGGACTCGTCGCTGCCCAGTTTCTCGGCAACCCGATCATTCTCGAGTTTCTCGCCGGGGTCGCCATCGGCGCTCTGTGGAAGCGCGGCCATCGGGTGTCGCCGCCGATCGCGGCCATCGTCGTCGTCGCCGCGCTCGCCCTGTGGCTGCTCAATCCGGCGGTCGAAACACTCACCAGCGTCGTGGGCACGATGAACGCTCAGAATTCGCTGTGGCGCGCGGTCGAGATCGGCGTCCCGGCGGCGATGCTCGTCTTCGGCTTTCTCCACCTCGACTTCGCTTGGCCGTCATCAGCCATTGCGGTCGGCGACGCCTCTTATTCCATCTACCTCGCGCATGCCGCGATCCTGACTCCGCTGTCGAGCCTGGTCCTTCCGCCGATCCTTCAGCCGTTCAGTCTCGCCATCTACCTCTTGCTCTCGGCCATCGCGTCCTTCGCGGTCTACAATCTGTTCGAAAAACCGATCCTGGCCTTGCTTCGGCAGCGCGGGAAGGCCGGGACGGGCATCGCGCTCGCCCCGGCCTGACCCGACCTCACTCGGTCGTCTTGCCGTCCCACTCGTCATTGTCGTGGTCGGCCTCGGCCTGCGCCTTGGTCTTGTGCACGACCTTGTCCTTGTGCTCGGGCGGTCCGTAGAGCGTGTAGAACTGGAGCGGCTCCTCGCCGGTGTTCTTCACATTGTGGCGCGCGCCCGCCGGCACGATCACCGCGAAATCGTCCTCGACCTTGTTGTCGACCCCGTCGATCACGACCACGCCCTCGCCTTCCTCGAAGCGGAAGAACTGGTCGCGGTCCTCGTGCGTCTCCTCGCCGATCTCCTCGCCCGGCGCGAGGCTCATCAGGACGAGCTGCAGATGCTCGCCGGTGTAGAGCACGCGGCGGAAATCGTTGTTGGCGATCGTCGCTTCCTCGATGTCGGCGCAATAGCCCTTCTTGGCGGTCGTCGTGTCGATCACTTGATCTTCTCCAGCGTGTCGAGATGCTTCTGGACCACCGGGGCGGTGGCGTTGGCGAAGTCCTTGAGCCCGCCCGCAGGCGCGCTCGCGCCATAGTCCTTGAGCTTGGCCAGCGTCGCCACGTGGCCCGCCTTCTGGTCGGCCAGATACTGCTTGTCGAAGGCCGCACCCGACAGCTTGCCGAGCGCGTCGAGCTTGGTCTGCTGGTCGGCGGGAAGCGCGGTCGGGACCGTCGCCCCGGCGCCGGCGGCCGCGGCGGCGAGGTCCGTGCTCGCCTTGCCATGGTCGTCGATCATCATCTGCGCATAGGTCCTGATCGACGGCAGGGTCGCCTTGGTCAGCGCAAGCTTGCTGCTCTCGATCTCGACCATGTTGCTCGCCGCCGCGGCCTCGACGAAGGCCTGGTCAGCAGCGCTGGCGGTGGTCGCCGCCGCCGCGCCATTGTCGATGAGGACGTTGCGCTCAACCGTGGTGGTGTCGCTGTTCTTCGACTTGTTGCAGGCGCTGAGCGCGAGCGCGCCCAGTGCGACCCCGACAATCAAACGATTCATGGCACGCATTCCTATCCTGTTCGTCCTGAAGCGGACCAACGGGACAGGAGCGCAGCGCGTTCCCGCCTAGATGTGGATCACCCGGCCCTGCGCCGACAGGATGCTCTCGTGCATCATCTCCGACAGCGTCGGATGCGGGAAGATGGTCTGCGCGAAATCCTCGTCGAGGAGTTCGGCGGTCTTGCCCACCGTATAGCCCTGGATGAGCTCGGTCACTTCCGCCCCGATCATGTGCGCGCCGAGCAGTTCGCCGGTCTTGGCGTCGACCACGGTCTTGATGAAGCCCTCGGTCTCGCCGAGCGCGATCGCCTTGCCGTTGCCGATGAAGGGGAACTTGCCGACCCGGACTTCATGGCCCGCTTCCTTGGCCTTGGCCTCGGTCAGCCCGACGCTCGCCACCTGCGGGTGGCAATAAGTGCAGCCCGGAATGTTCGAGCGGTCGAGGGCATGCGGGTGCACGTCCTTGTTGCCGAGCTCCTGCGCGATCGCCTCGGCGGCGGTGACACCCTCGTGGCTCGCCTTGTGCGCCAGCCACGGCCCCGGCGTGCAGTCGCCGATCGCCCACAGGCCCTTCGACTTCGTCCGGCCATAGGGGTCGATCTGGATGAACCCGCGGTCCATCTCGACCAGCTTCTCGATCCCGACATTCTCGGTGTTGGGGACGATCCCGACCGCGACGATGCAGTGGCTGAAATCCTGGTCGGCGACCTTGCCGTCCTTGCCCTTGCCCTTGATCTTGGCCTTCACGCCCGAGGCCGAGGCGGCGATCGATTCGACCCCCGCGCCGGTCATGATCGTGATGCCCTGCTTGGTCAGGCTCTTCTCGAGCTGGGCCGAGATCTCGGCATCCTCCACCGGCACGATCCGGTCGAGCATCTCGACCACGGTCACCTCGGCGCCCATGTCGTTGTAGAAGCTCGCGAACTCGATCCCGATCGCGCCCGACCCGATGACCAGCAGCTTGGTCGGCATCTCGGTCGGGGTCATGGCATGGCGATAGGTCCAGATGCGCTTGCCGTCGGCGGGCGCGAACGGCAGGTCGCGCGCCCGCGCGCCCACCGCCAGGATGACGTGCTTGGCGCTGAGCTGCTCCTCGCCCTTGTCGCCCTTCACCGTCATGCTGGTCGGGCCGGTCATCGTCCCCGTCCCCAGATGCAACGTGATCTTGTTCTTCTTCATCAGGTGCGTGACGCCCTGATTGAGCTGCTTGGCGACGCCGCGGCTGCGCTTCACCACCGCTGCGAGATCGGCCTCGATCTTGCCCGCGAGCTTGAGGCCATAGCTGTCGGCATGCTGCGCATAATGGAGGATCTCGGCGGAGCGCAGCAGAGCCTTGGTCGGAATGCACCCCCAGTTGAGGCAGATGCCGCCCAAGAGCTCGCGCTCGACGATGGCGACCTTGAGCCCGAGCTGCGCCGCGCGGATCGCCGCGACATAGCCGCCGGGGCCCGAGCCCAGCACGATGAGGTCGTAATTCTCAGCCATTCGTCTCTTCCTTCGCCGCGATCGGCCGCGGTCGGTTTTCTGAATCGAGCGCGACGAAGGTGAACTCGCCCTCCGCCACCAGTGTTTCAAGTTCGCCGTCGCGCTCGCGCGCCACGCCCTCGGCGCGCACAAGCAGCGAGGTCCGGCCCTCGCGCAGGCACTCGACATAGACGCTGAGCTCGTCGCCCACCGCCATCGCGCCCGGAAAACGCAACTTCTCCGCCGCCACGAGAATCGCCTTCCCCCCCGTCCGCCGCGACGCGAATGACCCGCAAGCGAGCCCCATCTGCCCCATCAGCCACCCGCCGAACACGCCGCCATAAGGGTTGGTGTCGGTCGGCATCGCGGTGGTGCGGATAAGGGGGACCCGATCAGCCATTGGCTATCCGAAACCAAGTCGCAGCGACGATCCCCACGCTCAGCCATGCCGCTCCTAGCGCCACTGTCGCTCGTGCGACGCGAGGTTGCCGGAGCTGCCAGGCAAGCAGAACAGCACCCACCGCCCAGAAGGTGGGTGGCACGATCCAGTCCAGAGGAAATCCCTTGGGACCGCCGACAAGACCTTGCGCTGCCAAAACGGCGCTGACGAAAAGCGTGGCCGCGCCAAACCAAAATAGCGCAAGCGAGAGTGCGAAATGGCGCCCCCGGTCGACATTCATAGTCTGAGTGCTCGTCAAGCCACCAGACCCAGCGGGCTTTCGATCAGCTCCTTGAGCGTCTTCATCAGGCGCGCGCCGTCGGCGCCGTCGATCGCGCGGTGGTCGAAGCTGCCGGTGATGCTCATTACCGTCGCCACCGTCACCGCGTCGCCATCGACCCACGGACGCTTCTCGCCCGCGCCGACCGCGAGGATCATCGCCTGGGGCGGATTGATCACCGCGTCGAACTGCTTGATCCCGAACATACCCATGTTGGAGATGCTCGCCGTGCCGCCCTGATATTCGTGCGGCTGGAGTTTGCCCTCCTTCGCCCGGCCCGCGAGCTCGTGCATCTCGGTCGAGATCTTGCTCATCGACTTGGCCGCCGCGTCGGTGATGATCGGCGTGATCAGCCCGCCCGGGATGCTGACGGCGACCGCGATGTCGCTGCGCTTGTACTGGATGAGGCTGTCGGGGGTGAAGCTGACGTTGCACTCCGGCACCGCCTCGAGCCCGAGCGCCAGCGCCTTGATCAGCAGGTCGTTGACGCTGAGCTTGACGCCCCGGCCCGCAAGGCCGGCATTCAGCTCGCCGCGCAGTTTCAGCAGCGCGTCGAGCCGGACGTCGACCGTCAGGTAGATGTGCGGGATCGTCTGCTTCGCCTCGGTCAGGCGGCGCGCGATCGTCTTGCGCATGTTGCTGAGCTTGACCGCCTCGTGCGGAATGTCGGTCGAGAACGGCTGGGCCGGAGCAGAAGCAGCCGGGGCGGCAGCGGCTGGCGTCGGCGCGGTCTGCGGCTGCGCGGCGGCAGCGCCACCGGCGGCTTGGCCGAGATCGGCGCGGACGATTCGCCCGCCCGGACCCGAGCCGGTCAGCGTCGACAGGTCGATCCCCTGCGCCTGCGCGAGCTTGCGGGCCAGCGGACTCGCCTTGACGCGGTCGCCTTCGGCTTTGGGCGCGGCGGCAGGCTGGGCCGGTGCGGCCGGGGTCTCGACCGGCGCGGGTGCGGGCGCCTCGGCCTTCGGGGCGGAGGCTTCCGGCGCCTTGGGCGCTTCGGCAGGCTTCGCGGCCGGAGCAGCAGCCGGCGCCGCTTCCTCGCCCTCGCCGCCGATCAGCGCGATCGGCGTTCCGACCTTCACCCCGTCGGTCCCTTCGGCGACGAGGATCTTGGTCACGACCCCCTCGTCGACCGCCTCGAATTCCATCGTCGCCTTGTCGGTCTCGATCTCGGCGAGGATGTCGCCGCTCGCGACGGTATCGCCTTCCTTCACCAGCCATTTGGCCAGCGTCCCTTCCTCCATGGTCGGGGACAGAGCGGGCATCTTCAGTTCGATCGCCATGACAAGCCTTCGTGCGAAATCCTTCTTCGGGACCTCCCAAAGACCATGCCCCCTTGCCCGTCAAGCAGTCGCGGGGCACTGATGGGCGCCATGGCCACCGGCAAGCGCACCTATCTCGTCGTGATCGACGACAGCCAGGAGGCCCGGCAGGCGCTCCGCTTCGCCGCTCGCCGCGCGGCCAAGACCGGGGGCGCGATCGAGGTGCTGGCGATCACCGAAGCGCAGGATTTCGTCCAGTGGGGCGGGGTCGAGGCCGCGATCAAGGAAGAACAGCAGCTTCGGATCGAGGCCCGCGTCGCCGCCGCTTTGGGCGAGCTTCCGGGCGTCGAAGGCCTCAAGCCCGACGCGATCCTGCTCCAGCCGGGCGAACCCGTCGCGGTCGTGCGCGAGATCGTCCGCAGCCGCGAGGACATCGCCGCCCTCGTGCTCGGCGCCGCCCCCACCGGCGACCCCGGCGCACTCGTCACCGCCTTCACCGGCAGCGACGCCGGCAAGCTCCCCTGCCCCGTGATGATCATCCCGGGCGGGCTCAGCGACGAGCGGCTCGAAGCGCTGAGCTGAGCACCGACGACCGTTAACTAAAGCCGGTCATTGCTCTTTCATAACGCGTCGCTAACAATCCCTTCCGCTCGGTTCCGAGTTAATGGGGGTTTTCATGACTATTCTGCTTCGCGCCGCGTTCGGCGCCGCCGTCGTGTGCGCTTCGGGCGCCGCTTTCGCGCAGGCTGCACCCGCGCCGGCCGTCCTCGCCACGCCCGCGGCCCCGGCCGTTCCGGCCGTCCCCGTGATGGCGGTCAAGCCGGCCGAGGTCATCAATGGCACCATGTTGCCCAGCAACACCGACGTCTGGGTCAGCCTCGACAGCGAACTGTCCTCGAAGAAGGCCAAGGTCGGTGACGCGGTCGCTTTCCGCGTCTCGCGCGACGTGATGATGGGGCAATATGTGGTCATTCCGCGCGGCACGCCGGCCAGGGGCCGCGTCTCCTACCGCACCGGCAAGGGCGCGTTCGGCAAGTCGGCCAAGATGGAGTTCGACATCGACAGCATCGACCTCAACGGCCGCATTATCCCGGTCAGCGGTCACTATCGCATCGAGGGTCAGGGCAACACCGGCGCTGCGGTCGGCGCGGTGGTCGCGGTCGGCGTGTTCGGCGCCTTCGTCACCGGCCGCAGCGCGACCGCCGCGCAGGGCTCGGAATGGAAGGTCATGACCAAGGAGCCGCTCGCGATCCAGCTCGCGGCCAACTAAACCGTCAGAGCCGCTCCGCGAGGAGCGCGCATAGCTTCTTACAGCCCGCTTCGTCCGCCGCGTCGAAGCGGGCTTTTTGCGGGCTGTCGAGGTCGAGCACGCCGAGCAGCTCGCCATTCCGAACGATCGGCACCACCAGCTCCGACTGGCTCGCCGCGTCGCAGGCGATATGCCCGGGGAAGGCGTGGACGTCCTCGACGCGCTGGACCTGCAGCGTCTCCGCCGCCGCGCCGCACACGCCGCGACCGAACGGGATGCGGATACAGGCTGCGCGGCCCTGGAACGGCCCGAGCACCAGTTCGCCCCCGACATTGCGGTAGAAGCCCGCCCAGTTGAGATCGGGTAGCGTCTCCCAGATGAGCGCCGCGGCATTGGCCATGTTGGCGATCCCGTCGCTCTCGCCCGCGGTCAGCCCGTCGAGCGCCTGCAGGAGGTCGGCATACAGCGTCGGCTTGTCGGCCGCTTCGATCTTAAAGTCGTACATGGCTCTTTCTTTTAGCGAAGGGTGCCGCGGAGCGGATCGACCTCGACCGTCCGGCTGCCCGGATGATGCTTGTCGAGGTGGCGCTTGATCATCCGAAGGTTGCGGGTGTTCGAGCGGAAGAAGAAGTCGGGAACGGCGCCGACGAACGGGATCATGCCGAGCAGCCAGTCGACCCCGATGTTGCTCCCCATCCGCGTGATCTGCCACTTGCTCATGCCCAGGTTGCGCGCTTCCCAGGCAAGATAGGCGCCGAGCCCCGCCGCCACCGTCGGGCCGATGCCCGGTACGAAATCGAGGATCACGTCGAGCCCGACCTTGCGGTTGAGCCCGGGCACTTTCACCAGTCCCTCGAGCATGTGCTCGAGCGCTTCCACCCGCTGGCGGACATGCGCGGGCTCGCGGCCGAGCGGCAGGTCGGGGCGGAAGGTCTGGGGGCGGACGCTCATGCCCCTAATCTTGGGTGTTCGCGCGCTCGCGCAAGCCCATCAGCGTGTGAACCGCGAACCGGTTCTCGGCAAAGCCGTCGATGCTCCGGTCGGTCAGCGACCAGCGGATCGGTGCGGTGACCGGGATGAACAGCACCGCATCGCGCATCATCCGCTCGGCATCGGCGAAGAAGGCGTTGCGCTGCGGGGCGAAGCCGGTGAGCCGCGCGGCATCGAGCAGCTGGTCGGCTTCCTCCGAGCAGACGGGCACGAATTCGCACCGGAAACTGCGCAGGAACCAGGCCGGCGAGGTCGAGGGCGCGACCTGGTCGACCCAGCGGAAATCGGCCGGCTTGCCGGGCCCGGCCGCCTCGACCGTGAGGCCGAGCGGCTGCCAGTCAGTCTGCAACCGGCTGAGGATGATCGCCCCGCCCGGCCCCTCGGGAAGCGCGATCCGGATCACCGGTCGCGGCGCCGGCTCAGCCTCGGCAGGCGCCGCTCCCTTCGCCGGCGTCACCGCGGGCTCTGCAAAAAGCGTCCGGGCCCGCTCGAGCAGCGCCGCGGAACGATCCGCCGGTGCAAGCCCCGTCCAGGCCGGCTGATAGGGATTGGTGACCCCGTCGAGCCCGGCCTGGAGCAGGCTCGCGCGCGGCTGGAGGTCGGGCACGCCGAGCGCGCCCACCAGCGCCGCGCGGTCGATCGCCTCGTCGAGCAGCGCCCGCACGCGAAGGTCCGCCCCCGGCCCGTCCTTGCGCGCCGGCACCAGCCCCGCCAGCCCCGCCACCGGGTCGATCCGCAGCGAATTGCGCGGCAGCTTGGCGCCAAGCGCGAACGACAGGTCGCCGACCGTCCCGCCCAGCACGAGGTCGGTCTTCCCCGCGACGAACGCCGCCACCGCCTTTTCCGCCGGCGCCGATTCCACCCGAACCTGCTCGCGCTGCCCCTCGTCGCCATCGAGGCCGGGCGTGACCCGGCTGAGCAGGAGACCATTGTTCTCGGTCGCGACCGCGAACGGCCCCGTTCCCTTCGAGTCGCGCACCAGCGCGAAGGCCGGCTGCGCGAGCAGTTGCAGCAGGTGCGGACGCGGCGAACTCAGCTCGATCGCGATCACCCGGTCGGTCATCGCAACCACCTGTGCAATCGCCCCGACCGTGTCGCGCGTCGCATCGCCATTTTTGCGCTGCAGCTGCCGCTCGATCAGCCGAACCACGTCGCGCGCCCGGACCCGGCGCCCGTCGCTCCAGTTCGCTTTCTCGAGCCGGAAGATATAGCTCAGCCCGTCGTCGCTCACCGCCCAGCGCTCGGCCAACCCCGGCGCGATGTTGCCGGCCGGATCGAACCGGACCAGCCCCTGCGCCGCGTTGCTGAGAAGGATGGCGTCGCCCGTCGTCGGCGCCTTGGTCACCGGATCGACGATCTGCGGCAGCCGCTCGCCGATCACCGTCGCCGTGATCTCGCCGCCGTTGCGCTCGCGGCACCCGCCGAGCGCCGCGAGACCCGCGAGCGCGAGGACCGCAAGCCCGCCCGGGCCCCGCCGCCTTGGTGCACCTCGATCGATCACGAGACCGGCCTAGCCGATCACCCGGCCGGAAACCAAGGGTTCAGCCAATCTCCCCTAGCCACGCTCTCGATGCTGTATTAGGGCATTAGGGCACCTCAATTCTCGAGACCGAATGGCGGATCGCGACTCACCCTGGCAGCGCAGCGGGCGCAACATCGAGGACTTGCCCGATCCCTTCGCCGCGCCCGTGTTCGGCGCGCCGCCGACGGTCAGGCGCCTCAACTGGTGGCAGCGCCGCGAGCAGCGCCTTGCCGAGGCCGCGCGCGAGAAGCCTGTCTTCCCTGCCAGTCCGACGGATCCGCTCCCGCCCTCGCCACCGCCGCCGGCCGTACCGTCGAATCGCCGCCGTTATTGGCGCTGGGGCCTGACCGGTTTTGGCGCGCTCCTTCTCGTCACCTTGCTGTGGCTGGTTATCACTGCTCCGCTCGGCCGCGCCCTCGAGCCCCTGCCCGACCCGGCAATGCTGATCGTCTCGAGCGAGGGCCGCGCCATTGCCCGCCGCGGCGCAATCAAGGAAGCGCCGGTCGAGGTCGCCAAGCTCAATCCGCTGACCCCCGCCGCCTTTGTCGCGATCGAGGACCGCCGCTTCTACCGCCACTGGGGGATCGACCCGCGCGCGATCGGCCGCGCCATGGTCGCCAACTTCCACGCCGGCGGGGTCAAGCAGGGCGGCTCCACGCTCACCCAGCAGCTCGCCAAGACCAGCTTCTTGAACGGCGACCGGAGCCTCAAGCGCAAGGCGCAGGAAGTGATCATCGCCTTCTGGCTCGAAGGCTGGCTGACCAAGGAGGAGATCCTCTCGCGTTACCTATCGTCGGTCTATTTCGGCGACGGCGTCTATGGCCTGCGCGCCGCCTCGCACCATTATTTCGGCCGCGAGCCCGAGAAACTAAACCTCGCCCAGTCGGCCATGCTCGCCGGGCTGGTCCAGGCGCCGAGCCGGCTCGCCCCCACCCGCAACCTCGCCGGTGCCCAGAAGCGCTCGCGACTGGTCCTCGCGGCCATGGCCGACACCAATGTCATTCCGCTCGCGCGCGCCCGCGCGACGGTCAGCGCCCGACCGATCCGCCAGGTCGAGAAGGTCCCCACCGGGACCTATTTCGCCGACTGGGTCGCGCCCCAAGCCGCGCAGGCCTTCGAAAGCGACTTCGGCGAGGTCAAGGTCAAGACGACGCTCGACGCCGACCTCCAGCGCCTCGCCAACCGGGCGGTCGCCAATGCCGCGCTCGGCCCCGGCATGCAGGCCGCGCTGGTCGCGATGCGGCCCGACGGCCGGGTCGTGGCGATGGTCGGCGGCCGCTCTTACAAGGAATCGACCTTCAACCGCGCGACCCAGGCCCGGCGCCAGCCCGGCTCGGCCTTCAAGCTGTTCGTCTATCTCGCCGCGATGCGCGCCGGCTATCGGCCCGACACGATCATCCAGGACAAGCCGATCACCATCGACGGCTGGAGTCCGGCCAACAGCGACGGCATCTACCGTGGGCCCGTCACCCTCCAGCAGGCCTTCGCCCGCTCGAGCAACGCCGCCACCGTGCGCCTGTCCGAAGCGGTCGGCCGGAGCAACGTCCTGCGCACTGCGCGCGAGCTCGGGATCAGCACCCCGCTACCCGATTCGCCGAGCGTCGCCCTAGGCACTGCCGGGGTTAGCCTGCTCGAACTCACCGGCGCCTATGCCGCGGTGGCTAGCGGGCGCTATCCGGTCGGCGCGGTGGGGCTCCCGCCCCAGCCGCAGGTCGACGACAGTGGCTCGATCACCGACAGCCTGTTCGGCCGCAACGGCCGGCTCGACGAACGACGCGACTGGCGGCCGATGCTCGACCTCCTCTGGGCCGCCGCCAACGAAGGCACCGGCAAGCGCGCCGCGCTTCCGACCGCCACCTTCGGCAAGACCGGCACCACCCAGGAGAATCGCGACGCCCTGTTCGTCGGCTTCGCGGGCGACCTCGTCGTCGGCGTGTGGGTCGGCCGCGACGATAACAAGTCGCTGGGCAAGAATGTCTCGGGCGGCACCCTGCCCGCGCAGATCTGGCGCGCGTTCATGGCTCCGGCGCTGTCGGTCGACGGGCGCGGGGCCACCTATCTTCCGGCGGGTTACCAGGTGCCGCGCCGCGCGCCCGCCACCCCGTCCCAGGCGTCCGAAGGCGATCTCGACCAGTGGATCGGCGGCCTCGTCAAGGCCGCCACCGACCTCCTCGGCGAGCGCCGCTGAAGCAATTAACAAGGTAAAGATGCATTTACCGACCGGTATAGGAAGTTCTTAACCCCTTCCTCCTAGAAACACTTTTGACCGACGGGCCAAGGTTCGACGGTGCGGGGGCAAGCCCCCCGGGGACAAAGTGGAACTAGGAGACCGGACATGACCAATTTCATCAAGATGCTGAACAACGAAGACGGCGCCACCGCGATCGAATACGGCCTGATCGCCGCCCTCATCGCCGTCGCCGCGATCACCGCGCTCGGCAACATCGGCACCAACCTCAACAAGACCTTCTCGAACGTCAGCGACAAGCTGAAGTAAGCTTCGAGATAGCTTGACCGGAGGCCCCGCCGGCACCCTCTTCGGACGGTGTCGGCGGGGTCTTCTCGTTTGCGCCGCCCGCGCGCAGCACACGGGGCGCATTAAGGAAGTTTTTAGGGTGGCAAACTACAACTGAACCGGAAGCCGAGCACCGGTAGGGGTTCAGTACGGCGCATCGCTTCTTCTCAGGAGAGCAAAGACGATGACCAACTTCCGCAAGATGCTGTCGAACGACGACGGCGCCACCGCCATCGAATATGGCCTGATCGCCGCCCTCATCGCCGTCGCCGCGATCACCGCGCTCAGCAACATCGGCACCAACCTCAATTCGACCTTCTCGAACGTCAGCGACAAGCTGAAGTAAGCGGGGAACCAGGGCCGGCACCAGCCGACCGACGACGGCGCCGGGCCTCCCGGCGCCGTTTTTGTTTCGCACCGAGCCTTCGAACCGCAACAAAGGGGTTGGCAGGCCGCGGACTAGCCCTTAAAGGCGCTCGCATTGGGGCCGTAGCTCAGCTGGGAGAGCGTCGCGATGGCATTGCGAAGGTCTGGGGTTCGATCCCCCACGGCTCCACCATTTCCTCCTAAGCCTCTGTAGGCTCGGGGAAAGTCCGAGAAAACAAGCACTTCTTCCAAGCGGGTATTACATCTGTAATAGGGTGTAGGATCCATGTGCACGTATCTCGACCAAGTTCGCTCGACCTATTATTTCCGGCGAGCCGTTCCCGATGAACTCCAGCGATACCTGCTGACCGAGCGCGGCAATCCGCGAAGCGAGTTCAAGATTTCACTCCGAACCAAGGTGAGAGAGGACGCTAAGCGTCTCCTCCCTGACTACGTCCGTATGACTGACCGGCTGTTCGATGAAGCACGGGCACAACTCATGGCCACGGTCCCCTCCAGCGACGCCAGCGTGTCCGCTCCCCTTGATGGAGAGTGGCTTGGAGAGTTCGCCACGGAAGAGGCCGAGTTTATCGCCCGGAGGACGGCAGAGCGGGAAGCACGCCGCTTAGCCCGACGCGAGCTGCGCCTTCAGCTCCGCGAAAAGCTGGCAGGTACCACTGCTGAGATAGACCCCCGCGATGCGGTGATTGCCGATCTGGTGCGGGAACAACGCGAGCGAGCTGACGCCGCAGAAGCCCGTTTAAAGGCCGTGGAGGCCGTACGAGGGGCCTCAGATGTCCCAGGACCCCCGCCGCTTGCGAAACGCTCGACGGTGGCTCTGTGGCTCGATGGCGAGATTGTGGACGGATGGGCCGCAGAGCGGAAGCCGAGCCAGAAGGGCATCGACACACATCGCTCCACCGCCCGCTAGTTTTACGACCGCATTGGCCGGAGGCCCGTTCGGGAACTCACCGAGGACGACTTCTTGGCCTTCAAGGCGAAGCTGCTTGCGGAGGGGAAGACACCCGCGAACATCAAACAGAAGCTGTCGCACCTTCGGACCCTCATGAGCTGGGCCAAAGCCAACAGGCACATCGAGGCCAATGTCGCTGCCGACGTAACTATACGTGATGGACGAGCAGCGAAGAAGAAGCGCTTGCCCTTCGATCTGCCTTCTCTGAACGCGATTTTCAACAGCCCGGTCTACTTGCGGGGAGCAAGGCCCGCATCCCTGCGGGGAGAAGCCGGCTACTGGCTTCCTCTCCTTGGCTTATTCACGGGCGCGAGGTTGGAGGAACTCGGACAGCTACGGCCGAAGGATGTGAACGAAGGTCGCTATATCGACAGTGAGGGAAGCGAGCAGGCAGCTTGGATTATACAGATCCGTGAAGACAACGATGGCAACCTTAAGCTCAAGAACGCAGCCAGTGAGCGCCGCGTCCCAGTTCACGTCGAGCTACTCAAGCGGGGGTTCTTAGAGTTCGTGGCGGCAGCCAAGGATGCTAAGCAGGAACGCTTGTTCCCCTTGCTCAAGCCAAACATTTACGGGCGCCTCACTGCCAAGTGGGGAGAGCATTGGAGTAAGTACCGGCGCGAGGTTTGTGGGGTTACAGACCCGCGCATGGTTTTCCATTCATTCCGGCACACATTCAAAGATTACTGCCGACTGGCCGACATTGAAGAAGCGCTACAGCGTGCCCTTATGGGTCACAGTTCAGGAGACGTGGCTGATGATTATGGCTCCGGTGCTTGGGACCACCAGCTCGTTGAAGCCATGAAGCGATACAAGGTGCCAGGGCTTGAGATTGCAAGTCAGACGCCGGGGAAGGCAGCGGCATAGGTCACGCAGACGAGACAGATGGTGCTTGCGTTCGGGCTTTCCTCTGGAAGCTGCTGGGGCTCACTGCTGTTTCATGTGGTTCATGAACCCGAGGGTCCTAGCGGGGTGAAGCTGTCCGGCTCTCCCCCCTGCTCTTCTTGGATGGGCACCATCAGGGTTCCCCCCGGGATACTCACAAATAGATACAGAGGAAGGCCGGAAGCCATGAACCGTCGGGTCGCTGAGCGGTCGTGAGGGCAGCCGGTGACGCTAACCGCAAGCGGTCTCTCCCAAGCGTCATAGAGCTAAGAGGCCGAGGCCAAGTGCTCCCTTGTGCATGACGGTATCAGTTCTCTTGTACCTTTCCGTGTGCGGGACGGTATCAAATGCGCGATTTCGAGCCCCGTGCTCAGCTTAGGCCGTAGACTGGCAATGCGTCGGAGCTGGGTTCGCTAGAACTTCTTGGGGGCCTGCGGGTCGACCGCTTGGCATTGACCAGTGAAATCTCCGGCTTTCCCTGAGATCGTGATCGTGCCCGTCAATCTATCTATGTAGACCTTGGGGTTATTCATGAAGTTCACACCGGCGCTCGCTCGTATCGATCGGTCATCGGCGGTCACGTTCTTGAGCTTGAACCACCCATCTGAACCGCCGTGAAGCGGAGGCAGCATGGTTCGTGGCAGGCGGATCCGATCATCCCCAGCGAACAGCCGAATATCGACCTGGTCCGCAAAGCTCTGCTGACGGGTGGTCGTGACGGTGGATGCGGAGTTGCCAGATGTCCCGAAGGGTGTGGTACCCACGGAGCCGTGAGCGCTTCCGTACGAGTTGACGGTGGCGACCGCCGCCTTGTTGGCAGTGCCACCACCTCCACAGGTTAGGTTCAACGGCAGCTGCGCGACAGCGGCTTGCAGGATCAGAAGCAACATACTGGCCCCCTCGTGGCTTACCCGAGCTAAGCTAGGATGCGTTCCCTCTTCGACAAAGGCAACTGGCGGCCTCTTATGTCCGCTATGGGTGGGAAGCGGACATTCCCGCCTATGACATATCGACAAGGCACGAGTTCTGCGTCCGCAGCACGAACTGTGCATTCCCGCTTGTTAGCCGCTCATCAAGTGCGACCCGATACTGCGCGTTGAGTATCAGAGACCGGGCACCGGTTCTCTTTTCGATACGCGCATACCGACAGTCCTTGTAAGTCAGTCCGGAAGCGTGAGGGTCCGTTTCCCGTATCTCGACCACGTATGCGTCCGCCTGTTCGGCTATGGCACTAACATGCTGGAAGACGATACGACTTTCGCCGTCAACTATCGAGACATCGCTGCTCCAGTCCTCTCTCGTCTCGTATCCGCAGCATAGCTGCCGCGCGCCCAACTCGCACGAAGCGAGGAACAGCGCCGACGCAATGAGAAAACTGGCACGGGCACTCGCCCTCTTACGTTGGATCAGGCCCACCCCCTTCGCTCTGCACTTCCACGCCTACTTGGCTGCCACTGGCAAGCAACGTCATGAGGAGAATGTGAGCTTTAGATGATTATCCCGATGTCCGCTTTGGGTCGAAAGCGGACATTCGCCGATTGCCGATTTTCTGGCCGTGCAGTGCCTCGGCAACGTCTCTGCTATCCTGGCACCAAAATCACCTGAGACGCGCTTCAGCGAGGCCCCAGAAGCTCATGAGAGGCGGCTATCCGTCAGGGTGCGACCCGCAGCAGATCGCTAACCGATTGTGGCCCCCATTTGCCGCCTCGCGCCGTGACAATGCCCCTGTCATTCAGCTCTTTGGCAATAGCTCGAAGGCTGGTGTGGCCTTCCACCCTTACCGCTTCGATGATAGGCATGACGTCCGCAGCGAAGGCTCTGGTCTTCGCTTTGATCGCGGCCACTGCTTCCCCGTTGCCCTTGTAGGCGCCGAAAGCCTTTGCCCCCATCGGGTTGCCGAGCTTGGTACCCCTCGCCTTTGCCACAGCGAGAGCTTCCTTGGTCCGCTTGCTGATCGCTTTCCGCTCGGCCTGAGCCATTGCAGCCATGATGTGGATGGTCAGCTCATTAGCCTCCGGCATGTCGGCTGCGACGAACTTTGTCCCGGCGTCTTGAAGCGTAGCGAGGAAGGCCAGATTGCGGCTTAGCCTGTCGAGCTTGGCGATGACGAGAGTTGCCCCTGTTACCTTCGCATGATGGAGCGCTCTGGCCAGCTCCGGCCTATCATCGCGCTTGCCGCTCTCTTGCTCAGTGTACTCACCCAATGGCTCGTATCCTCGGCTAGCGCAGAAGTTCGCGATCGCTGCCTGCTGTGCCTCTAGCCCTAGGCCGCTGCGACCCTGCTTAGCTGTCGAGACACGATAGTAGTTGATTGTACGCATCACTCACGCCTGCAGCTGTTCGCGGCCTGATAGTCGCACCGTCCACGACTGTCAAACGAACGTTTGGCTATATTGGACATGCGTCCGCTGAAAGCTCCGGCCCCATGGGGGTAAGCCTTCGCTCGTTTAGTCAGAGGGACGTTTTCAGGTAAGCGCCGCATGTACAGGTCGTAGACTGCGGCGTTTACTTGCAGAGCTAACGACCACCGGGGTCTCGTCGTTGACATTGCTCATGCCACTCTGAAGATGGGGCATGGAGTTAGTGGTATGAGTTTCACGCATTATCGGCTTGGACACCTTGAGCGAGGCAGCGTCGTAGAAGTCACTTTAAGTGGTAGTGCTGCGAACGTACGCTT
This sequence comes from Sphingomonas rosea, assembly GCF_039538065.1. Taxonomy (NCBI): domain Bacteria; kingdom Pseudomonadati; phylum Pseudomonadota; class Alphaproteobacteria; order Sphingomonadales; family Sphingomonadaceae; genus Sphingomonas; species Sphingomonas rosea. The sequence goes on along the minus strand of NZ_BAABBR010000001.1, from coordinate 1,539,016 downwards.
GATGGATAGCTCCAATCTTTCCAGTTACCAGAGTGGCCGGCAGCATCGATACTACGGCGGGCTAATCAATCGCTCCCCTGCTCGGATCACGGTGCCAAGTTCGGGGGACATGGCATGTCGCCGTCGATATGCAGGGGCTCAGGGGCACGACTAGGAGTAGCGTACGGGTGATACCGCCCTCGGCGATGCGTCCGCTGCCAGCCTTAAATGAGGCGCCCTTGTCGACGGTGCCCTCTCTCGTCCGGCCGGCTGCTGACAACACGCCGCCAAGTCTTGATGAGCCCAGCAGCGCTACTCATGACGTCTTCATATCGCACGCTTCCGAAGACAAAGATGAGGTTGCGCGCCCTCTCGCAGAGGCGCTGCGAGCCGGTGGCCTCGACGTTTGGTACGATGAGTTCACGCTGAAGATTGGCGACAGCCTACGTCGCAAAATCGATGAGGGTCTGCGAAGCAGCCGATTTGGCGTTGTCGTGCTGTCTCAAGCCTTCTTTGGCAAGGGCTGGCCCGAGTATGAACTGGACGGCTTGGTCTCTCGATCGGTTTCAGGCGAGCAGGTGCTTCTGCCTGTCTGGCACAACGTGTCCAAGAGAGAGGTAATGCAATACTCGTCGTCGCTTGCAGACAAGCTTGCCCGTAGCACTTCCACTCATACGGTTGAAGAGATAGCTGCCGAGATTATCGAGGTCATCGGGGACCAAGGTTGATGTGGAAGTCCATACGCCTCGGCGCCTCTCGGCGGTGGCAAGAAGGCGTTGCGTTCGGCCTAGCAGTGCTGGGAGCGATCTGGCTCCTCACGGAGGTCGGCACCCGCTCAAGTGCTGGGCTTGACCATTGGCTGGACGAGCACGGCACGCCTTATCTTGGATTTGCGATTTTCTGCGCTTTGGTCGGATTCCTGTGGGCGATCTACGAACCCCGCAAGGTAGCCTTCGACATCCCGCTAACGAGTACTCGGCTGACCCTGAAGTATGGCAATCTGTTCAAGGAGGATGCCGATTGGCTCATTGGCGTGAACGAGTTCTTCGACAGCCGCATCGGCGACGTTGTCGCGAAGGGCTCCATTCATGGCCAGGTTATCTGCGACTACTTCGGCGGCGATGAAGCTAAGTTCAGGACGCAGGTCACACCAGCGCTGCAGCCGTTTACCGGCACCACCATTCCAAGGACCGTAGGGGAGACGACACGTTACGAGATTGGCACCACCGCAGTTTTGGACCGTGGTGACAAGCACATCTACCTCGTCGCTTTGTCTCGCACCGACGTCAGTACGAACAAGGCTCAGTCTAGCATCCCCGAGCTTTGGACAGCCCTTTCTGCTGCTCTTTGCAAGGTTCATGAGCGGGGCAATGGCCAGCCCTTAGCGCTGCCTCTTCTGGGCAACGGTCGCGCCAGCATCAACCTGCCGCCTCAGCATCTCCTCAGGCTAGTGGTACTGGCAATCGTTGATTACGCTAAGACCGCACAGCTCCCGAACAGCGTTAGCATCTTGCTGCACGAAGATTGCTTCTCGGTTCTTGATCTGACGGAGATACGAAGAGACTGGAGTACTAAGTAGTATGGCCTATCGTAACGGAACTTACATCGCCTTCCACGCTGAAGGTAAGACAGACCCCACCGCGTCTGACATCAGATACTATCGCATGATGAAGGCCTGGCATGAGAACGACGATATCGACTTCAAGTTTATCAATAGCCATGACAAGGTGGAAGCGGTCAAAGACAGCGCTAGCAAGTCTAAGATAAAGCAGAGTCTGGAGGATCGTCTCGATAACTCTAAGAACATGGTGCTAATAGTTGGTCCGAAGACCCACCTTGACACTGACTTCGTCCCACATGAGATAGAGTACGCAGTAGACGTATGCGGCATCCCGGTGATCGTCGTTTATACTGGCTACACTTCCATTCTGAACCCGGCGTCACATCGGCATGAATGGCCAGCTGCACTAACAAAGCGCATCGACGACAAGTCTGTCTGCGCTATCCACATCCCCTTCAAGCAGAAGGTGATCGACACAGCGATCCGCCGGTTCGATCTCTCCACGCAGCCGAATGGACCGCTATCTTACTACACCAAGGAGGCGCAGCAGAAGATGGGCGTGGAGTTCAAGTAGCGCATTGCCTAGCGCAAGGACGGCTGTTACATTTGGGTGTTCCAATCGTAGCACCCGCGTCTCGAAGAAGCATGTGTTTTCAGGAACTTAGGAGTCTGGGGTTCGATCCCCCACGGCTCCACCATTCAAGAGTAAAATTCTTCAATATCTCAGCTAGTTGGCTGTTTGCTGTCTAAGCAGTCCCACATTCCAGTTCCACATCACCTTAGGCTGCACTAATAACCAGTGAGTTGACCTGGCACGTAACTCCTGGATTTCGATCCGCATTTTAAACTGCGGGGCGCGATGAAGAATGCATCGGCCAGGAGGTCAAACCGAGGCGGAGCTTAGGTCAGAAAAGACCCACTAACGGACCTTCAAGACGCCGCAGCGCAAACTCGTAAACGGACGCTCATTCGGGGCAGGGCCGGTTAGCTAAGCGCCCGTCGCGGACGTTCCGGTGCATGGCCTTGATACCCCCTAAGCCGCCTGAGATCCGAGACAGGTTGAACGTGAGGGGGCCAGCAGGCTAGCCCTAAAAAACTCCTAGGCCGAATATACGCACTAGCCGTTCCCGTAAGGTTTGCTCGTCCTTGGTTTCGCACTCCCAGAGCTTACAAACGCGCCACCCTCGAGCGCTCAACTGCGCATCCACGTGCCGGTCGCGCTCGACATTCCGGGCGAACTTGGCTTCCCAAAACTCTTGCCGCGTCTTCGGGACCGATGCCTTGGGGCAGCCTGGATGACGATGCCAAAAGCAGCCGTGCACGAATATGGCGACCTTGTACTTAGGGAATACGAGGTCCGGCGTGCCCGGCAGATTCCGGCGGTGGATACGAAACCGCAGTCCCAACGCGTGTGCCGCTCGTCGCACCCGCAACTCGGGCGAGGTGTTCTTTTGTGGCACACGGGACATCAGCCTCGAGCGGCGCTCGGGGGTAAGCCGATCCATTCACTCGGCCGCTAGCGTGACACGCGGGTCGAAGGTGAGCTTCTTGGCGATCGCTACAAACAGCTCCCTGGCGATTACCGGGGACACGCTGTTCCCGATCATCCGGAAGCTGTGCCAGAGAGTAGGATGAAAGCGGTGAGCGTCGGGAAAGCCCTGTAGGCGGGCTGCTTCCCTCACCGTGATCACTCGTGGCTCGCCGGGATGGATTGGCCTTACGGCCTGATAGGAGCCCCGATCGGCGCCGGTCCCGGCGCGGAGCGTGGGGCATTGCCCCTCCCAGGCGAGTTTCGGGTGACGACCAACGGGATCGATGGCGCCGGGGTCGAGCTTGGCAAAGCGCTCGGCGATGACTGGCGCGTGGACTGTGAGCCGATTGCCCGTGAAGCGGCGATCAATGCTGCGCATCGCCTGTGCATATGCGCTCGGCCGACCACGACGACCGAAGCGCCAAACGTCGTAACCTTCTTCGTCGCCGACCCGAACGGCTCCGATCAGATCGGTCAGCGCGTCCCGCACCGTCGCGGCGCGCCGTCTTCCGGCGAGTACGTCGTCCGCCTGCAGCGGGTCCGAGCGGTCCTTATGCAAGCCGATGACGAACAGGCGGCGGCGCTTAGTAGGAGCACCGAAGTCGGCTGCGTCCAAGACCATCGGGCCGAGGAGTTGATATCGATCCCGCACCAACTTGAGCGCGTCCTCGAGAACTTGGCGAGCGCCGGACTGAGCGAGGCCGCGGACGTTCTCCATTATAAAGAATGTCGGACGCACCTCGGCTACCAGGCGGAAGAAGTGTCCCAGAAGCTGGCGGCGGGGATCGTCGACCGCCCGTCGCCCGATGTCGCTGAAGCCCTGACAAGGTGGACCACCGAAGATACCGTCGATCTGCCCACCGGCGGAGAGCAGCAGTTGCGCCCCCGTCAGCCGTGACACGTCTTTAAGATGGAGCCGCGTGTTGGGGAAGTTCCGCTCGAAGGAGTGAGTCAGATTCGGGTCAATGTCGTAGGCCGAGACGACTTCGAACCCCGCTTGATGCGCACCAAGCGAGAATCCGCCACATCCGCAGAACAAATCGACAAGCTTCATGGCAGAGCTGCTACGGCCAGACGTCGATATGTCGACCGTGGTTCGGCTCCGAACTCGACGGTGAGCTTCGGTCGCCTCATGCCACAATCTGTGCATAGGCCGGGTAATGCCGGTAGTAGGCCTGAAAAGCTTCTAGCTGGTCGTCTTCCAAGTCGAAGCCGAGTGCCTGCACGTCCGCACGCTCCAGGCGGCCGACACAAGGCAATCTGCTCTGAAGCGAAGCCGCCTCCCGCACCGTGAGATGCGGCGCCACGATGGGTTTTTGGGGCCGGCAAGGCCAATCGGCAGCCCGGACGACCTCGGAAGCGATCCGGGCCGCCCCTCTTGCCGGAAGGACGCCTCCCACGGTGACCATCGGAGCGACATCGCGATAAATAAGACGGAATGCGGGCACGAAGCCGCCAGGCCTGGCGAGATCCGCGGCGACAGACTGCATCATCTGAAGCGAGAAGTCGGCTAGCGTTTCCTGCATCCGATCGTCTTTGCATGCCCTGGTCGGCAGGTCGTCCGGGACCACGGAGCCGAAGAGCCGCTTAAGATGCTCGGGGCGTTCGGGAGCCTTGTCGTACTTCATCTCGTTTCCATTGAAGGTCACGAGAAGGATGCTGTTGGTCGGTGCGTTCTCGACCAGGGCGACGACGTCCTCCTTCAGGTCGGCGTTGAACTCCTTATCGTAGTCCAGCCACACCAGCCAAGGTCGCCCACGGACGATTTCGTCCTCGTAGAGGGACGGCAGGACCGCCGACGAGAAACCGTGCCGGACACGAACAGTCGCATAAGGCGAGTTGAAGACGGCGCGCCGATAGCCGACTTCGTTGCTTTCAATTGAAACCATGTCGTCGACGCCCAGCAGCTTGTGCGCGAGAACGAAGTCGGTGAACCAGATCGAGCCGAACCCGACGTACACCAAGCGGTCGAGATCTAGCTGCGCCTGGAGCTTCTTCACACCTTCGAAGACGAGCTGCCGCTGGATGCTTTTGCTCGGGCGCAGACTATAATTGACCACATCGAAGGACGCCATCAATCGTCTCCAACGAGGTCGTCGTAGGCGTAGTCGAACGTCTTCAGCCCGACCTCACGATACGGCATGTTGATGCTGCCGAGCGCTTTGGCCATCTTCTTCATGCGGGTTACCGGTACCGAGTAATTGATGTTGGCCGGCTTCTCGACCGGCTTTGGAACAAGCGTCGGGAGAGTGACAGCGCTGCGGGAGGCGACCGCGGCGAGCGGAACGGCGACCGCGGCGTTCTCTTTTCGCCTGGCTTCTTCGAGGGCCTGCTTGCGCTGGTTCGTATACGAGATCCAGGACTTGGATACTTCGCGCATCCTGGGTCGAGCGCGGCGGTACACCTCCGACGAAGTGTCTACGCTCCTCTTTGTGGTGGTGAGCGGGAGGGCAGACGCCTTGGCGGCAGTGAAGAAGATAATACCGATAAAGCCAGCGTACTGGTAATGCCACTGAGGCCACCCCTCGGTTCCCCAGCCCGTGATTTGCGACTTGTCGGCGGCCAGTACAATGCGGCCGTTGCAGACGACGTACCATCCGTAGCGACGGTCGCCTTCCTCACTCTCGTCCGGATCGATGCTCTCTGGCGGTGGCGCGGCCATGCCGCCGATGATCTCGATCGAGACCGGCTGGCCCTCCACTTCGTCCTCGTATTCCATGCGGACCGGTACGAACTCGTCGCTTTGCCGCAGTTCGATGGCCCACCCCGTAACGGGTTCGCCATTGAGAAAGATGCGGAGACCCCGCAGTAGATGGAAGGAATAGTCCCGTGCGATCGTACGCTTCAGGTTCTGCAGGAAAGCCGGGCTGGAGAAGGAGGTGGACGAGCCTTGAGTTAACGACCTCACGACGATCTCGACTCCGTCGGCATCGAGCGGATCGTCGTCCACGATATCGAAGTCCCACGGCGGGGCGTCGCTCCCGAGCCAGTCGATGACGTTGATCGGGACCGCGAACGACATTCGGTTGCCGTCCTCACTGGTGAAGGTGCTGCGCACCCGAATTTCCGAGCCCAACTTGAACACGGCGCGCTTCATGCCGATGCCATAGACCCCGATGCTGTACTCGTCGTGCTCTGAGAGCGAGCTGCGACCGAAGCTGAAGGCGTGATCGGCGGCGGCGTCCAGCGTCATGCCACCGCAGTTGTCCCTGATGACGAATGCTTCCGGTCCCGCCTCGATCTCGATCCTGTAGCTGGACAGATCGGCGCCGTCGGCCAACCCCATTGGCCGACTGCCTTCCTGGCTCCAGGCGCCGTCGACGCTGTTGTCGATCAAGTCCAAAATGCAGTCCTCGAGACTGATGTCGCGGGTGATCATGCGCACGAAGAAGGCCTTAGTCGGATACGCAACAGCCTTTTCCTTACCCGGCACCGTCATACTGCCCGCCTCATCTAGCACTCGCCGCCTTAACCGTGATCGTTATGGTCAGCAGAGGTTGGCGACAAGAAGTTTAGCCTTAGTTGCACCTCGGCGGCGGCGGGGAAGATCGAGAACCTACAGCCCTGTGCTTAAGCGGCAACTGCTTCGGCTCTCATAAGAATGCCGAATTTCGTCCAGCTCGGCGGTAAGTGTCGATGCAGATTTTTCGAGCGCAAGTGTCTTCACACCCTAGTCTCGAGCAGTGCGATCCGCATTGCGGTAGCACTGCTGTGTCCGCAGTCGATCTTACGGCTGCAGCTTCGCCTTCGGCACTTGCCACCGGTGAGCGAACAAGGTCACAAGCTCGTGTCTATTCGGTGCAATCTCGCCTGACGTAGCATTGCAAACGGCGCCACCAGCAACACGCAGAGGCGACGGGGTTTGCGCGGCGAACGAGGTTGCCGCTGAAATTCGAGGGGCAACATGGCAGTTCTGAACGACAATGACATCGAAGCTGAGATCGTAGCGGGGCGATTGGTCAGAAACGCTGACCTAAATCGCTTGAATGGTGCGTGCTACGAGCTCCGCCTTGGCGACGTTTATTATGATCTTACGGAAGATGGTGCGCGCATTGAGCTTCAGCCCGGTCAGCACGCGTTGATTAAGCCAGGGCACCGAGTTGTGCTAATTACTGCTGAAGAGCTCGAGACACCGTCCAACGTATCGGTGAAAGTTGTTAGTAAGGGTTCCCTATTCAGTGTAGGTCTAAGCGCGGTTGCAACCTATGCTGACCCCGGGTTCAGCGGCAATCTTGGGATTGTCACCCAGAACATCAGCGACAAATATATTGAGCTGCCGCAAGGAGAGCCTATCGCTAAAGCCGAATTCTGCCGACTTAGCGGCGCAGCAACCCGGCTCTATGCTGGGCAGCACGGCTTTCAGATGGGCATTTGGCCAATCAAGACACATCTGCAGAAAACCCATGCGCAGGTCACCGATGATCCACGCGTGCAGTCCGAGAAACAGGAAAGCCTGGCGCTGCTGCCAAAGGCAACCCGATCCGTGATCCGGCGCCTTGAGATCAATCAGCAATGGACCAACATTGGTCTCGTGATCGCCATCATTATCAACTCGCTGGCGATCTTTCTGGTGCAAAACAAGCTGATCGAGGGTCTGACTGGTGTCGCGACCAGTCTCGTGGCCGCAGCCATCATCGCGGTCGGGTCGTTGCTTCTGAATTTCGTGCGGAGGAATGGCTAGTGGACTTTTCTTCCATCGTGAGACGCCAGATTGCCGCCGACGAGCGTCGAGGCTTCAGCGTAACCTTTTCATCCGACGCTGAGCGCCATGATCAGCTGTCGCGGGAACTGGTTGGCTTAGTTGGCGAGATCGGCGAGTTCGCCAATCAGCTGAAGAAGGTGGGGCTGAGTTTTACCAATCCGCGCTATCACGGCCCTAGGCTGGACGAGGTGGCTGCCCATCTACGCGAGGAAGTGGCCGACGCTGCCATCTATCTTTTCCGGATTTCGACCATTCTTGGTGGGGACCTTGAGCAGGACATCCTCACCAAAATGGCCCAGAATGATGATCGCTATGGCGGGCTTGAGCGATAGGCGGGTCTTCTTCCTGGGAGTGAACACCGGCTTCGTCACGGAAGGCGACCCCGATTGCCGCTACGTCGATTTCTACCGGGAGCGAAGTTCGTCCAACCTGTACTGCGCCATCGTCGGCAACGTCGTTGTGCCCGGCGGGTATGGTAGCAATCGATCCACGCCAACTATCGGCAGCAGTCCAGTCTGGGGGCGCGTGGCCGCTGCCATCTCGGATGCCGGTTCGAATCCCGGCGTGCAGCTCGCGACCGCCTGGAAGGGATATCAGGGAGCCCGCAAGTTCCTGACCACCAATGGAGACCAGGTTCTCGATCAGGCCCGATCTTTGGTCCACCAGCATAGTCGTGCCGACCTTGCCCGTCTCACGGAGGCGTTCCGCACAGGTGGAACCTTGGCGATCGGACATGGCTTCCGCCATGTTCAGATACATGCCGCTCACGGCTATCTGCTTAGCTTGTTAGTCGATGATCGGCTCAATCCGCACGCGGCATACGTGCGTGACGAGCTAGCTAGCTTGGCTGACTGGTTGCGATCTCAGGGCATTGAAAGTTCCCTGCGGATATCGCTGCGCACCGGCCACAGCGCGTTCGATGAGGAGGGCGCCGAGCGTGCGCAGGATCTTCTCTGCGGACTGCCGTTCGACTTCATCGACCTTTCCTCCGGCTTCTATAACATCGACAAGCGCCTCATATATCCGGCCAGACCCGAGATCCTTCTCGCGCGGCACCTTGAGAGCGTTGCAGTCGCAGTTCGGCATCCGAAGCGGTCATTCATCGTCTCGGGACGGGCTAGCGCCAATGCCGCCGCCCTTCCCACTAACGCTCATTTGGGCATCTGCCGCGACCTTATCGCCAACCCCGCCTTTTTGGCTGAGCCGCATGACGGCTGCCGCAATGCCAACAAGTGTCACTATTACTCACGGGGCGAAGATCACATCTCCTGCGTCAGGTGGTCAGGTACGACGAGCTGATGCAAGCCATCTCAACGCTGGACGGGCGTATGCCTCAGGGGTCTGCCCAGTGGCTTCGGTGAGCAGCAGCCTCTTGCTCCGGCGAATGTCGGCTATGCGCCTCCCTGGACACGGAAGCCGCCGTTCCGCTATCCACCAGCTGCGGCGCATCCGAGGGCAAAGCCAATACTCAATCCCAAATAGGCCGCTTGTGCATCAGAGCTTTGAGTGCCTGGTTAGCTTTCGGGGGGGTCGTCATGACATCTAGGAAGTGAGCTGTCTGCACTTCATCAAGCTCGAACACGCGTTGGTCGAGAACTGCGTCGATCGACCGGGGTCGCACGCTATCGAGAATAAACTCGGAGCGTGACTTGCCCAGCGCTGCTGCGGCCTGGTCGATGAGAGCTAACGTGTCGGTTGGCAGACGAAGTGCGATTCGAACCTCGGAGGGTGTCTTGCCCGTATGCTTTCTCATGACCAGTTTCCTCTTACGCATAGTCTACAAGTCAGTTGAGGCCTGAGCGAGGTATCTCTTCAAAGGTAAGCCGTCGCTGATCATCCATGGCGTCGTACTTCTCACTGGCGAATGTCTGCTGTCTGCCTTCGAGCGCCTAGAGCCCGCCATCCCACTTCGCACCATGCACAGCCTCTTAGTTCGTTTTCTCCTCGGCCGCTGTTGGCCTGAGGAGATGAAGCATGGGACATGCAATCTACGATCCCGGTCAGGAAGACCGTCCCGCGTGGAATGTTGGCCGAAAGCTCGGTGCGAAGCGCCCGCTTCTACCCAAGCAGGTCTGGGCCGTGCGCTTTTTCCTGGAGCAGGAACACCGCCTTCGCGATCGCGCCCTCTTCGACCTAGCGATCGACAGCAAGCTTCGCGGATGCGACCTCGTTAAGATCAAGATCGATGAGCTGGTAAGCGGAGCCCGCATCCGCCAGCGAGCAATAATCGTCCAGCAGAAGACCGGCCGTCCGGTGCAGTTCGAACTTCTGGAGCCCGCTCGCACGAGCCTGCTCCAGTGGCTTGAGCGGCGCGGTGGCTCGCTCGACGAGTATGTCTTTCCCAGCCGTGTTGACCGGCTTTCACATATGAGCACTCGGCAATACGCTCGTCTGGTCGACGAGTGGGTGACGGCGATTGGACTTCGTCGAGAGGACTACGGCACTCATTCACTCCGGCGAACGAAGGCAGCCCTGATCTACAAGCAGACAGGTAACCTGCGCGCAGTGCAGATCTTGCTCGGGCATACCAAGATCGAGACGACGGTTCGATACCTTGGCGTAGAAGTCGAAGACGCTTTGGCGCTTTCCGAAGCGACTGAGATTTGAGTGATATGGTGGGCTGGCTCGCCAGCCCACCATATTGTTCCCCGAGCATCCGCAACTGGCCGAAAGCGGACGGCTCGGAATGCGACACGAGGTCAGCAGTCCGGACCCTCCCCCCAGGACGAGCGGGCCAAGTCGTTTGGCTTGCCCCACGCGCAACCTACCCCGTCAGAAGCGGGCGCGGAAGGTCAGCCGGCCCTCCTGGCTCTGCACCGACTTGCCCGCTTCGATCCGGTAGCCGAAGTCGAGCGAAGTGGCGCCCGATCCGGTGACCCGAAGCTCGGCGCCGCCCATCCAGCTGCTCTTGTCGAACAGGCTGCGGATCATCGCCGGATCGGCGCCCGCATTCTCTCCGACCAGCCGCAGCGGGGCGGTGATTGCGCCCTCGTTGTGGAACACGCCACCGCCCTTGAGCGACAGGGTGATCGTCGGCGACAAATGCGCGCCGACGCTGAGGAGCGGCGAGGCCGTGCCGATCCACTCGTGGTGCTTGAGACCGGTGATCCCGAGCCCTTCGAGGCCCTGCTCGGCGAAGCGCTGCTGGCCGAGGCGGAACATCGAGGCTTCAAGTTCGGGCCGCGCAAACAGCGTCCCCATGTCGAAGGTGTAGGACAGGCGCGCCGTGCCGCCGAGATAATCGGTCTTGTAGTGGCTGACGCCCGTGCGGCTGACGAAGATCGACTGCCGGCGGGTGAGGTCGACCGTCTGGATCCCCCCGCTCAGCGCCACGCTGGCGAGGGCGGCGTCGTTCTTGCCGAACCGCCGCGACGCCGCGACGCCGAGGTGGAAGCCCTCGGCCGAGCCTTCGGCGCGATCACCGGCATAGTTGAACCTGCCGCTATCGTCGAAGCCGAGCGAGATGCCTGCGGTCCAGCCATTGCCGAGGCCATGCTGGTAGCCCATCCGGAGGCGTGCGCCCGCATCCTGGTCGAAGCGATATTCGCCGCGCTCGGTGCCGCGCCGGTAGCGCGTGCCGTCGACTTCGCCCCACACGCACGACTTGCCCGTGTCGACTGCCTCGCGGCAGCCGAGCACGCCCGCACCGAACCGGCGCGCGCTGTCGAACTGGAGGAGCTGCGGCGCGGCGAACATCGACGGGTCGAGCTCGGCAAAGATCGCCTTGTAGGTCGACTCCTGCCCGTTTTCGAGGTTGCCGAGCAGCGCGAGCAGACGACCGATGGTCGGGGAGTCGCCCGCGTTGAGCGCGGAGTCGAGCGAGCGGCCCAGCGCGCGCTCGTTCGCGGTCAGGAACTGCTGCCCGAAGTTGCTCGTGAAGGCGAGGTTGATCGCATTGCCTGTGGTCTGGACCCGGTAATCCATCGCCAGCGTGTCCTTGACCTTGAGCCCGTTGTCGGCGGCGGTGCCGCCGGTCGTGACCAGGGCCACCGGCTTGTTGTTCTGGAGCCAGGTCAGGGTGATGTCGGCCGTCCCGTTCACCGCCGCATTGCCCGTGACGTTGATCTGGTCGGACGCATAAGGCCCGAAGGCGACGTCCCAGAACGACTTGCTCGACGCAGTGAGGAGGAGATTGCCGTCGAGCGCCACCTTGCTGATGACGTTGGTGCCGAGCAGCACGTCGGTCGTGGGATCGTTCGTGCGCAGCGGCACGAAGCGGTCGCCGGCCGCGAGATCGAGCGGATAGCGGCTCGCCGACTGGCCGAGGAGCAGGGTTCCGGCATTGGTGAAGGTGCCATCGCTGCCGGGCCCGTCGCGCAGGTCGATGCTATCGATGGTGACGAGCGTCGCCCCGAACGTGTTGAGGAGCGCGTTGGTCCCGCCGCCAAGGCTGAAGTTGCCGACCGCGAGCCCATTGTTGACGACGGTATCGTTTCCGCTGGTGCCGCGCGCCGCGAGACCCGAGACCGCCGAGAGCGACTGGTTGCTGGTGAGGAGATTGTCCTTGCCGCCGTCGAGGAGGACGCCCGCCCCGGTGCCGGTGCCGCTGCCGCCGCGAACGGCGCCATTGGCGGTGATGGTGATGTTGCCGCCACCGAGCGAGCCCAGGCTCTGCGCCGCGACCGCGGTCGAACCGGTGCCGGGCGTGAAGACCTGCCCGTCGATTTTGAGATCGATGAGCCCGCCCCGGCCGACCCCGCCGGCCGTCCCTGCGAAGAGGCCATCGACGAGGCCGCCGCCGCCGCCGATGCTCTGCGCGAGGATGCCGTAGCTGTTGCCACCGCCAAGGACGGCGATGTCGCCGGTCTGGGTCAGGCGGACCGCGCCCGCATTGCCGCTGTTGGCGTTCGACAAGGTGAGGCTCAACTGCGGGCCGCTGCCGAACAGTGCCCCGCCGCCGCCGCCGATCGACTGCAGCACGATGCCGTTGGCGCCGGTGCCGCGGGTGACCACGACGCCGTTGTTGGCGACCGTCACGTCGCCTCCCGAGCCGCTCGCTCCGGCTTGGCCGCCGAGGATGATCGAACGCGCGGTCAGGCCGTCGAGGACGACCTCGCCCCCGCCCCCGCCGATCGACTGGACGATCAGGCCGTTGGCGCGCGCGCCTTCGGTCGAGAAGCCGCCGGTGAAGGAGACGCTGACCGCGCCGCCGTCATTGCCGCTGCCGCCCGTGGCGCCGAGCGACACGACCGCCGGAGCGGTGGCCGACGACGCCTGCGGAAGCGCCGCTTCGGTCCAGCCCTGCGTGGTGCGGACGCCCGCAGCGCCGGCGGCCGGAACGGCATGGACCGAGGCGATGGCGGTGCCGCCGCCGCCGCCGATCGACTGGATCACCGCGCCATGGGCATATTGGTTGGTGGTGAACACCGCCCCCGCCTGAGTCCGCGATACCGCGCCGCCGTCCGAGTTCGACGTCCCGACCGCGCCGAGGCCGAGCCGGACGCTTTCGATGACCGACAGGTCCTCGACGGCGAGATTGACCAGCGCCTGGCCGCCGCCGCCGCCGATCGACTGGAGGACGACACCGGTCGAGCCCTTGCCGGTGGTGACGATCTCGCCATTATGGCTCGAGACGATGGCCGCGCCGCCGCTGTCGCTGCTGTTCTTGGCGCCGAGGCCGACGACATAGGTCGCCTGCGCGCTGACGGTTCCGGTCGCCGCGGCGCCGATGCCCGCCGTGGTGGTAGGAACGGTCGGCTTCACGATGAGGCCGCTCAAGGTGACGGTGCCGCCACCGCCGCCAATCGAACGGATGGTGGTGCCGCTGCCAAAGTCGCCGCCCGCACCCATGGTGCCCGAGATGCTGACGTTGACGTTACCCGCCGCCATCGAGGTCGCCTCGTTCGCGCCGACCCGCGCCGCGACGATCACCGGATCGACCGGGCGATTGGTGGGCTCGCCCTTGACGAGGTTGGGGATGCCGTCGAGCTCGCCGAGATCGGGCGTCGGGATCGCGACGTCGGGCAGCGCGCTCGACAGCGACGGCATGGCGATGCCGCTCAGGTCGAAGTTGGCGTGGCCACCGCCGCCGTTGATGCTCTCCGCGACGATCGCCTGGGAGCCCGCGCCGGTGACGGTGATGTCGCCAGAGTGGACGACGTCGACCTGCCCGCCGACCCCTGCACTGCCGCCGCCGAGCGCGCCGACCGCAAGCGCCATCAGGTTTGAGGCGACCAGCGTCTTGACGTCGCCGGTGAGCGCGACGCCCATCCCGGCATTGCCGCCGCCGCCGCCGATCGACTGCGCGACGATGCCGTCGGCATTCTTGCCCTTGGTGAAGATCCGGCCGCTGTTGATGACCGAGACATGGCCGCCGTCATTGCCGGCGCCGCCGATGCCGCCGATCGAGATGAGCGGCGACTTATCCTTGGCCTTGAGGAGGATGTTGGTGGACAGGACCAGCCCGCCGTTGCCGCCGCTTCCGCCGATCGACTGCGCAAGGATGCCGTAGCTCCCCTCGCCCTCGGTCTGGATGCTGCCGCTGTTCTCGACGATCACCTCGCCGCCGACGTTGCCGTCACCGCCAGCGCCGCCGATGTTGATGCCGAGCGATATGCTGTCCTTGTTGCCCGAGCTCTTGGCGATCGAAGCGATCGACGAACCGTTGCCGCCGCCACCGCCGAGCGACTGGGCGAAGATGCCATGCGCGTCCTTGCCAGTGGTGAAGATCGTGCCCGAATTGGCCTGGCCCGCGACCGCCGCGTTGACGACCTTGACCGTGCCGCCCTTGCTGCCCGAGCCGCCACCGCCGCCGATCGCCACCTGGATCGCATTCGAATCGCCGTCGTTCTGCGTCGACAGGACGGTCAGGTTCGACACCGAGCCGGCATCGCCGCCGCCGCCGCCGATCGAATTGGCGCTGATGCCCGAGGCACCCTCGCCTGTGGTCATGATCAACCCGCGGTTGATGACGTCTACCCGGCCGGCGAGATTGCCGTCGCCGCCGCCGCCGCCCACCAGCACGTTGAACGTGTTGACCGTCTGCGCCTTCTGCTGCTCGACGTTGTAGACTGCGCCGCCGACACCGCCGCCGCCGCCGATCGACTGGGCGCGGATGCCGTAGGACTTCTGCCCGATCGTCGAGATGATGCCGTCGTTGGTGACCGCGACGTCGGCCGCGATCGAGCCCGATCCGCCGCTGCCGCCGACCGCCACGCCGATCGTGGTCGCGGTCTTCTTCTCGAGATTGTCCGCGGCCTTCTTGATGGTCGAGGCAGAGCCGCCGACACCGCCGCTGCCACCGATCGACTGCGCAAGGATGCCGTCGCTCGACGCGCCCTTGGTGACGATGAGGCCGCTGTTGCCGACGGTAACCTTGGCCGACACGGCGCTGTCGCCGCCCCCGCCGCCGATCGCTACCGCGATGCTGTCCTTCTGGTCGGTGGTGAGCACGCGAGCCGAGCCGGCGATGCCGCCGTCGCCGCCGATCGACTGCGCGATGATCCCGCGCGCGCTTTCGCCGTCGGTCTGGATGTCGGCGCTGTTGGCGACCGTCACGGTGCCGCTGTGGCCGCCCGCGCCGCCCTCGAGCCCGACCGACAGGCCGAAGCCACTCGCGGTCCGGTCCTTGCCCGAGCCGCCCGAGGCTTGCCCCTCGATCGAGGTCGTGCCGCTCATGCCGCCGGCCCCGCCGGTCGACTGGGCAACGATGCCGTTCGAATGGTCGCCGCTGGTGACGATGAGGCCGCGCGCGGTGACGTCGACGTCGCCGGCGGTGCCGCCCTTGCCGCCCTCGCGGCCGATCGAGGCCTTGAGGTTGTTGTCGGTGCCGGTGAGCAGCCCGAGGTTCATCGCGACGTTGCCGCCGCCGCCCGCGAAGGACTGGGCGACGAGGCCGCTCGAGGCGGCCTGGTGCGTGAGGATGGTGCCGTCATGGACGACCGTCACGTCATCGGCCGAGCCCGCGTCACCGGCCGCGCCGCCGATGGCGATCGAGAAACCGGTGATGTTCGACTTCTTGGTCGACTTGCCCTCGTCGGTCCAGAATTTGAGCGAGGCGGTCTTCTCGCCGAGCTTGGTGAAGCCGACGTTGACCGCGGCATTGCCGCCGCCCTTGCCGATCGACTGGGCGAGGATGCCCTCGCTGCCGTAGCCGTCGGTCTGGATGGTGCCGAAATGCTCGACCGAGACGGCCTTGCCGTTGCCCGACGAGGCGCCGTCGCCGCCGACCACGATCTGTCCGCCGAAGCCGGTCGCATTGGCCTTGGTCGAGCCGGTCGCGAAGGCGAGGTTGGTCGCCGCGCTGCCGCCGCCGCCGCCGATCGACTGCGCGACGAGCCCGGCCGAGCCGGCGCCGAAGGTGTTGATCAGCGAGCGCGAGACGCTGCCGTCCTCGAGCTTGCCGCGGATGACGCTGACGATGCCGGCGTCGCCGCCGACCCCGCCGCTCCCGCCGACCGCGACCGAGAGCGGATTGCCGTTCGACGTGTAGACGCCGACGAGGTTGAACCCGCCCGAGCCGCCGCCGCCGCCGATCGACTGCACGGTGACGCCCGGCGAGAAGCCCTCCTGGCTGCTCGCCTTGAGGCTCGTCGAGCCGTCGGCATTGGTGGTGACCACCGTATTGACGAGGATGTTGCCGGTGCTGCGCAGGCTTGCGCTGCCGGCGATCCCGCCCTTGCCGCCGGTGCCGCCGATGCCGATGCCCGCCGCGAAACCGTCGAGCTTGCTGTCGCCGTTCGAGCGATTGACGTTGGCGACGAAGTCCATGCCGCCGTCACCGCCGCCGCCGGCAATCGACTGAACCAGCACGCCGCGCGAGCTGTAGCCCTCGACGATGACGTTGCCGTCCTGCTCGGCCACCACATTGCCCGACGAATTGCCGACGCCGCCGTCGCCACCCATGCCGAAGACAATGACCGGCTCGGTGCCCTCAAGCGGCTTGAACCCGCCCGAGAAATTGAACCCGCCATTGCCGCCGCCGCCGCCGACCGACTGGACCGTGAGGCCGGTCGCCTTGTAGCCGCTGGCAAAAAGGTCGGCGCTGACCTTGGCCGTGACGTCGGCGCCCTTGCCGCCGCCGCCGCCCGCGCCGCCGATCCCGGCCGTGACCGACCCGTCGGAGGTGATCGAGGCCGAGACGTTCATCGCGCCGTCGCCGCCGCCGCCGCCGACCGAGCCGACATAGACCGCCGACTTGACGTCACCGGTACCCTGGACCTGGATTCGCGGACCCGAGACGGCGCCGATGGTCGCATCGACGATGCCCGCGTCCCCGCCCGAGCCGCCGAATCCGCCCAGCCCGAAGACCAGCGCGCTCGCGGTCGAATCCTTGTCCGCCTTGGCAAACGAGATCGCGCCCGCGACGTCCATGCCGCCAGCGCCGCCCCCGCCGCCCTGCGACTGAACGAGGATGCCGTGCGAGCCATGCAGGAGATGGGTCTTGGCGCCGACCTCGATCACCTTGCCGTCGGCAAAGGTGAAGTCGTCGGGATAGAAGCTCGTCGCGGCATCGCTGCCGGTGGCAAAGACGCTGTCGACGATCGTCGCGGTGACGTTGCCGGCCTTGCCGCCGCCGCCGCCGAAGCCGCCGATGCCGAGCACGACCGAGCCCGCGTCGCCGGTATTGGTCGCACTGATGCCCGCCGACACGTTGAGCGCGCCGAGACCGCCGCCGCCGCCGACCGACTGGGCGACCACGCCGTTCGAACTGCTCTGGCGGGTGACCGTCTGGCCGACGCGTGTCAGCGTGACGTCCCCGCTCTTGCCGCCGTCGCCGCCGAAGCCGCCGAGGCCGAAGGCGAAGCCCGCCGCCGTGCCCTGGGTCGAAACGTTGATGGTACCCGAGACGTTGACGCCGCCATTGCCGCCGCCGCCGCCCACCGACTGCGCGACCACGCCGTTCGAACGGGCGCCATCGGTATCATAGGAACCACGCACGTCGGCGGTGACCGTCGTGGCATCGCCGCCGCCGCCGCCGAAGCCGCCGATCCCGATCGAGACACCGCCCGAGGTCGAATCGCCCTTGGTGACGGTGATCCCGCCGGTGACGTTGAGCGCGCCGTTGCCGCCCGCGCCTCCGAGGCTCTGGAACAGCGCGCCATAGCTGCCGACGCCGCGCGTCGAGACATCGCCATAGGCCTTCCCGTCGACGGTGCCGGCATTGCCGCCGTCGCCGCCGAAGCCGCCCAGCCCGAAGCCGATGCTGCCCGTCAGGCCCTTGCTGACCGCAATTCCGCCGGTGACGTTCATGCTGCCGTTGCCACCGCCGCCGCCGACCGACTGCATCAGGATGCCGTGCGATTCGAGCCCTGACGTGGTGACGTTGCCGATGAGTTCGCCGATCACCGCCTTGGCATCGCCGCCGCCGCCACCGAAGCCGCCAATGCCGACCCCGAGGTTGCCGGTGGCCTTCGAGCCGAGGCCGATGTTGAGTCCGGCCGTGACGTTGAAGGCGCCGTTGCCGCCGCCGCCGCCCAGGGACTGGAAGGTCGCGCCGAAGCTCTTGTCGGCCCGCGTGACGATGTTGCCCGTGTAGCTCGCGGTGACCTTGTTGCCGTCGCCGCCGTCGCCGCCGAAGCCGCCGACACCGATCCCGATGTTGCCACTGGCACCCTTGGTGACCGAGAAATTGCCGGTGACGTTGAAGCCGCCGTTGCCGCCGCCGCCGCCGGCCGACTGGACCAAGACGCCGTAGCTTCCGACGCCGCTCGTCTGCGTGTTGCCGGTGAGCGTCGCCTCGACCTCGCCCGAGCCGCCGCCACCGCCCGCGAAGCCGCCGACGCCAATCCCGAGATTGCCGTTTGCCGATTGACCGAGGCCGATGCTGACCCCGCCGGTGACGTTGAAGCCGCCGTTGCCGCCGCCGCCGCCGAGCGACTGGATGGTTGCGCCGTTGCTGTTCGCGCCGCCGGTCTGGATGTCGCTCTCGATCGTCGCGAAGACCGCCTTGCCGTCGCCGCCGTCGCCGCCGAAGCCGCCGATCCCGATCCCGAGATTGCCGTTGGCGCCCTTCGAGGCCGACAGGCCGCCAGTCACGTTGAAGCCGCCATTGCCGCCGCCGCCGCCCATCGACTGGACGAGCAAAGCGCTCGAATCCTTGCCCGCCGTGACGAGGTCGCCGCGGATGCTGGCGCGCGCGATCCCGGCGTCGCCGCCGTCGCCGCCGAAGCCGCCGACACCGACGCCGATGTTCCCCGCCGCGCCCTTGGCGAGGCTCACGCCGGCCGTGACGTTGAACCCGCCATTGCCGCCGCCGCCGCCGAGCGACTGGACGATGATGCCCGCCGAATCGTCCTTCGCGGTGGTGACCGCCGCCAGCGTGTTGGCGCTGTCGCTGGTGCGCTGATTGAGGAGCAATGTCGCTTCACCGCCATTGCCCGCGTCGCCGCCGAAGCCGCCCACGCCGACGCCGATCGCGCCGGCATTCTTGGCGATGGAGAGGGTCGCCGAGACGTTGAACCCGCCGTTGCCGCCGCCGCCACCGATCGATTGCACGAGGAGGCCGGTGGAGGACTTGCCCGCCGTGGCGATCCCGCCGGTAATGTCGGCGCTGGCCTTGCCCGCGAGCGCGCCCGAGCCGCCCATGCCGCCGATGCCGATGTTGGCCGCGCCCGTCCCGGTGCCGCCGATGTTGAGGCTGCCGGTGACGTTGAAGCCGCCATTGCCGCCGCCCCCGCCGATCGACTGGACGACCACGCCGTCCGACTCGTCGCCCCCGGTGACCGCCGCCACGAGGGTGGTGGTCGGGTTCGCAATCTGGTTGTTGATGCGCAGGGTCGCGTCGCCGGCGTAGCTTCCGGTCCCGCCCGAGCCGCCGATGCCGACGTTGATCATGCCCGAGCCGGTGCCGCCGATGGTCAGCCCGCCCGCGACGTTGAACCCGCCGTTGCCGCCACCGCCGCCGATCGACTGCGCAAGCACGCCGACGCTCTGCTTGCCGCTGGTCGCGGTATAGCCGCTGACGTCCGCGACGACGCTTCCGGCATGACCGCCGGTGCCGCCCGAGCCGCCGATCCCGACATTGACGCCGCCCGCGCCGGTCCCGGCGAAGCTCGCGCCGCCGGTGACGTTGAAGCCGCCGTTGCCGCCACCGCCGCCGAGCGACTGGGCGATGATGCCCGCGCTCAGGTCCTTGCGGGTGACTGCGGCGATCCGCAGCGGGTCGCTGGTGGTGACGCCGTGATTGACGTTGAGCGTGACGAGCTCGGCGCTTCCGCCGCCGCCGCCGCGACCACCGATGCCGACGCCGATCTGGCCGGCCCCGGTCCCGCCGGCCGCGATGCCGCCCGAGATGTTGAAGCCGCCATTGCCGCCGCCGCCGCCGATCGACTGCGCGACGATGCCGTCCGATTGCACGCCATTGGTCGAGGCATAGCCGACGACGTCGAGCTTGACCTCGCCGCCATTGCCGGCCGTGCCGCCGCTGCCGCCGAGCCCGATGTTAAGCGTGCCCGAGCCGGTACCGCCGAAGGTGATCCCGCCGGTGACGTTAAATGCCCCCGAGCCGCCGCCGCCGCCAACCGATTGCGCCAGGATCGCGCCCGAGCGGTCGTTACCGGTGGTCGCCGCGCCGGTGAGGCCCGCGGTGACCTTCATCGCCGAGCCGCCGCCGCCGCCGCTACCGCCGAGGCCGACCCCGATGGTGCCGCCAGCGGTGCCGCCGAAGCCCATCGTGCCTGTGACATTGAAGCCGCCGGTGCCGCCGCCGCCGCCGATCGACTGGGCGATGAAGCCCGCCGAATCCTTGCCGGTGGTGCTTACCGACCTGGCCGAGGCGATAACCTCATTGGCGCCGCCGCCATCGCCCCCGGTTCCGCCAAGGCCCACGCCGAGCGAGCCGCCGAAGGTGCCGCCGGCCGCAAGCCCGCCGGTGACGTTGAACGCGCCCGCGCCGCCGCCGCCGCCGACCGACTGGACGATCACGCCGCGCGACTGCTCGCCGGTTGTATAGACCGCGTCGTTGACGGTGCCGGTGACCTTGCCGCCCGCGCCCGCGCCGCCGCCGCTACCGCCGAGGCCGACCCCGATCGACACGCCGGCCGTGCCGCCGAAATTCATGTTGCCGCTGACGTTGAAGCCGCCGCTGCCGCCGCCGCCGCCGACCGACTGGATGACCACGCCGTCCGATTGCTTGCCCGCCGTGACCACCGTGCCGTTGACGGTGCCGGTGACCTTGCCGCCCGCGCCCGCGCCGCCGCCGGTGCCGCCGATGCCGACCGACACGCCGCCCGCGACCGCACCGCCGAAGCCGATGTTGCCGGTGACGTTGAAGCCGCCGCTGCCGCCGCCGCCACCGACCGACTGAACAAGGACGCCCGTGGAGCGCGCGCCGCTGGTCTGAACATTGCCGCCGACCGTTCCGGTCACGGTGCCGCCGACGCCGCCCGAGCCGCCCGCGCCGCCGAGCCCGACCGAGGCGCCGAGTGCCGTGCCGCCGGCGAGCGAGACCGTCGCGCTAACGTTGAAGCCGCCAACGCCGCCGCCGCCACCGACCGACTGGATCAGGGCGCCCGCCGAATCGCTTCCAAGGCCTGCAAGGCCGCCGGTCGAGATGTCGCCGTTGAAGATTCCGGTGACGGTACCGCCGGTGCCGCCGCTACCGCCCGTGCCACCGATCCCGAGCGCGCCCGTGATGGCGATCCCGTCGCTCGCGGCGCCGGCGACGCTGACCGAGAAGCCGCCCTTGCCGCCGCCGCCGCCAACGCTCTGCGCGACGAAGCCGGTCGAATATTGGCCGGTGGTGGTGATGGTGCCGCCGCTCTGCGCGTCGACGGTACCGCCCGCGCCGCCCCCGCCGCCCTTGCCGCCGATCCCGACCGACAGCGCCGCGCTGACGCCCTCGCCGACCGACGCCGCGACGCTGACCGCCGCGCCGCCGTTGCCGCCGCCGCCACCCACGCTCTGCGCAAAATAGCCTTCGGAGAAATTGCCAGTCGTGCGGATCGAGACGTCGCCGCGCGACTGGACGAGACCGCCGGTGCTGCCGCTCGCCGCCGAGCCACCGATGGCGAAGCTCGCCGCGCCGAACAGGCCGGCCGAGACCTGCACCGCCATGCCGCCGCTGCCGCCGCCGCCGCCGACCGATTGCAGGAACACACCGCGCGAGCGATCGCCGGCCGTGATGATCAGCGGATCGACCAGCAATGAACTGCCAGCGACCGTGACGCTGCGCTGCGAGAAGGTCGAGATGACGTTGCCGCCCGCCCCGCCGGCTGCGCCATCGCCGCCGAGCGCAAGCCCCGCGAACAGGCTCCCCGAACTTGCCGAGCCGCCATTGCCGCCGCCCCCGCCAACGCTTTGCGCGAATAGGCCGTGCGAATCGTTGCCGCCGGTCTGGAGGCTGCCCGAAAGGTTGGTCGTGACGAGGCCGCCCGCGCCGCCGCCCGCGCCCTTGCCGCCGATGACGAGCAGCGCGCCGCCGCTCGATCCGCCGTCACCACCGCCGCCGCCGATCGACTGCGCCTGCATCGCGGTCGACTTGTTGCCGGTGGTCGAGATCGTCCCGCTGTTGCCGATGGTGACGTTGCCGCCCTTGCTTGCGATGTCGCCGCTGCCACCGATGGCGGCGAGGCCGTAGCTGTCACCGCCGCTCCCGCCACCGCCGCCGACCGACTGGGCGAACAAGCCGCGCGAGGTTGCGCCGCCGGTGGTGATCGCGCCCGCGTTGGTAAGCGATACCGTGCCGCCCTCTCCGCCGACCGACCCCTTGCCGCCGAGGGCCACGAGGCCACTCGAGGTCGCGCCGGTGCCGCCGCCGCCGCCGATCGACTGCGCGAAGGCACCATCGGCGCCGGCTCCCGACGTGCGCACGACGCTGCTGCCGCCAAGGCTCACGGTGACCGCGCCGCCAGTCGCGCCCGAGCCGCCGCTGCCGCCGAGCGAGACGAGACCGCCCGAGGCATTGGCATTGCCGCCGCCGCCGCCGACCGACTGGGCGAAGATCCCGCGGGCATCGGCCTCGTGCGTGATGACGCTGCCGTTGTTGGAGATCGACACCGCGCCGCCGGTGTTCCCTGAGCCCCCGCTGCCGCCCATCGTGAAGACGCCGCCGGTGCCTTCGGCCGTGCCGCCGTTGCCGCCGACCGACTCGGCGAACATGCCGTATGCGCCGACGCCGAACGTCTCGATGCGCGAACCCGCGGCCGCGCTGATGCTGGCGGTGCCGCCGGTCCCGCCCGAGCCCGCCGATCCGCCGAAGCTGACCGCGCCGCCCGTCCAGCCGGTCGAGCCGCCGCCGCCGCCGATACTTTGCGCGAAGACCCCGTGCGCATTGGCGCCGGTGGTCGTAATGCTGCTGGTGCCGGCAAGGCTGATCGACGAATTGCCGCCGGTGCCCGCACCGCCGGCGGTGCCGCCGAAGGCGACGATCGCGCCGCTGTTGCCGCTGCTACCGCCATTGCCGCCCACCGACTGGGCCTGGACGCCATAAGCGAGCTTGCCGCCGGTCAGGATGGTGCCGGCGTTGTAGGCAGTGACGTTCCCGCCATTGCCGCCGATGCTGCCCGAACCCGCCGTGCCGACGATGCCGTAGCTCGATCCGCCCGAGCCGCCCGCGCCGCCGAGGCTCTGCACGAGAAGGCCGACCGCGCCGTCGCCCTGCGTGGTCAGCGAGCCATAATTGTTGCCGGTGGCCGACCCGCCCGAAGCGGAACCGCCGCCGAGCCCGCCGTTGACGAGCAGGATGCCGTCGCCGCCCTGCCCGCCCGCGCCCGCCTGCGAGAAGACCCACATGCCGTGGCTTCGGTCGCCGCTGGTCGAGACGGTGACGTAATTGTTGGCGGTGACGTTGCCGCCGACGCCGGCCGCGCCGCCGGCCTGCCCATCATAGCCGCCGAGCGAGTAGGAATCGCCGCCGGTGCCGCCATTGCCGCCGATGCTCGCGACCTTGATCCCCGCAAGGTCGTTGGCGGTGCTGCTGATTAGCCCGCCCGAATAGTCCGCCGGGATCGTCGCGGTGAAGGTCGGGCCGTTGGCGCCCGCCCCGCCGCGGGTCGGAGGCACGCCCACGAAGGCGCAGATATCGGTAAAGGGAACGCACAGGTTAATGCCGCCGCCGTCGCGGCCATCGCCGCCGCTCGCGCCAACGCGGATGTCCTGGAATTGCTCGTTGCCGGTCGGGACCGGGAAGGTGGGCGTGACCGTACCCGTGCCCACGCCGCCGCCGGCCGAGGGAATGGTGTAGGTCACCGCCGACACGGTCGGAATGGTGGTACTGACCTTGTCCGCGTCTTCGACCGTGACCCCGGTGACATAGCTGACGGCGGTGTTGCCCGTCCCGTAGGTCGTCTTGGTGACGGCGGTGACCTTGTAGGTCTTACTCGTGACCACGCCCGTGCTCGAGGTGGTGGTGACGGTATAGGTGTCACCCACTGCGTCGGGCAGGAAGATGATGTTGTTGGCGCCCGTCCGAACGGCGTAGTTACCGACGACTTCGACCACCGTCTCGTTCAGCCGCGTGACCGGATTGAACACCGTGCCGCCCACCGCCGGGACGGTATAGGCGAAGGCGGGCGTCGCGCCCATCGTCCCGGCAGTCGCGCCCGCCATCGCCAGCGGCACCAGCCAGCGCAGGATCCGCTTCAGGCGCTTCGCTTCACGGCCGTTGGTCGCCAAGGCTTGTGCGCGCCGCGGTGCGGTGGCGAGTCGACGCTCGAGCTTGGCGAGCGCCTGCGCGAGGCCGGAGTGCGGTGCAGCAATTAGCGGGGTCAGCGCCGACAGCTCGGCCATGGCATCGCGGCGTTGGCCATCGGACAATTTCGCAAAGTCGAACTGGTCGACGAAGCGGTTCAGAACGAGTGCGAGAACGACCGCTTGGCCATGGCTGATCTTCGACATTGACTTCCCCTCGGTGGCCGCCGCGACGCAGCGCCAAATCTCGCAACACACCGCGCGAGCCGGTCGGTGTTCGAAACCGAGGAAAGCAATTCCAATGACGAATGAGATACCAGGACTGGCTGATCAGGGCGCTCCCACCATGCCTTGAACAACGTTACTCGTACCGTTCGACGCATTCCCCCCGGGAGCGCCACACCACGCTCGCCCCCGCACATCGCGATAGCCTAACCTTTGTTATACAACAATATAACACGGCGGCTCAGATGCTTACCATCGGTCGATTGGGACGCAGAGCCTGCTCTTCCGGGATTCCGGCTAATTTGCGTGGCGCTTCGAAACGGGACCTGCCGCCGATCCTCCACGTTCTCGCCCCCAATGGGAATTTTACGAAACGAAAGATCCCGCTTACGTCCCATTATTCCATTCGAGTTGCGAGGTACGCGATGGAGGCCGCTCCGCCCGAGTCGATCCCGAGGGTGATCATGGACACCACCCTGGTCCCCGAGTCCGAGCAATTCGCTTATTGGGCGGCGCATACGCGCGGCGCGCGATTGTCGCAGCCGAACCCGGGCCCCTTCTACAACCGCGGCGACATGTGGAACCTGGGCGCGCTGCAGATGTGCCTGACCGAAGTGGATCCCTTCGTCGCCGTGCGGGACCGCGAGCTCGTGAATGCGGTGGATGCCGATTACATCCAGTATGTGCAGATTCTCGACGGATCGATGACGTTCGAAGCGGACGACGGGAAGAGCGTGTTGCACCCGCCCGCCTGCTTCCTGCGCGATGCCGCACAGCCGAGCGTCGTCACCTCCACCCGGGTCCGGCTGTTGATGCTCTATTTCTCCCGCGACTTCCTCGAGGAGCGGGCCGGACCGATCGATTACCAGGGGCCGCTGAAGGCCTGCCCCGAACTGGACCTTCTGCAGGAAATTGCCTGCGACATGATCGCGTTCTTTCCTTTCGGTAAGGAAAAAAGCGCGCCGCTCTACGCCGAAATCTTGCGGGACCTGACCGCGGCGGCGCTTCGGGCTTCCGGAGCGGCGCACCGGTCGACGCAGTCACCCCTGCTTGTCGCCGCCAAGGATTACATCGCGTCTCAGCCGCCCGGCACCCTGTCGGTCGAAGGGATCACGAACGCGCTGAAGGTGTCGCGTTCGGTGGTGTACCGTCTCTTCGAACGTGAGGGCGGATTGCTCGCCTACGACCGCATGCGCCGGCTGCGTGCGTTGCACCGGGCAATGCGCAATCCGCTCAACAACAGCACGCTCGCCGAGCTTTCCGCCCGCTACGGTTTTCGCGACCAGACATCCCTGCTTCGCAATTTTCGCAAGGCTTTCGGTTATTCGCCGAGCGAACTCCGCCGGCGCAACCTTGGAAGGGCGAAGACACACGCCGATGCTTCGGCGCCTGATCGGATCCGTGAAGCCTTCGACAGCATCGATTAGCGCTATCGCAAACAGCGCAGTTCGATATCGTCTGGGCAGTCGGAAGCGAGTCAGACGGAGCCGAGACAGGCATAGCCCCCGGAACTTTTCTGACAGGCTAGCTCGCAGCTTACTTAACGATTGACCGTTTCCGAGGCTTTTAGACAACCAACACTGCGTCTGGATTGGGCGCTAAGCCGTCGAACCGGCTTCGCACGAGCGAACGTCTGCTTTCTCCTGTGTGGACCTGAAAGCCGCCGTTCCGCTTCCCACCCTTCCTTGCTCTTCACGCGCTACCACGTTGGACTGCATTCGCCTGATCACCAACGGAGCAGGCGTGGTAGGCTCAACCGTCCAACTACAGCCGTCGCTCCAACCACTGCAGCATGCCAGATGCCAATATGGGTAAGAGCATCGTCAGGGCAGGTCAGCGCCACCGCAATTGCGCCCACGGCCCCGGCCACCAGACCGATCAGCCACGCCGACACATTGATCCGCATGGGCGCACCTCGACGAAGCCAGAACGTCAGTCCGACCGCGACCAGCAGGCTCGCGCCGAGGCCACGAAGAAGACAGCCGATGCCGCCCTCCCAAGTCATAAAGACGCGATCGACTGGACTTTGGATTGCTAGGAAAAGTGCGATCGAAGGCAGGACCGCGACTGCGGCGACCGCCCAGCGCCAACCGTTGTTGCTCATTCCCACGCGCGGCTGAGCCATGCGGGTCAGGCTCCACCCGCCGGCCACCGCGAGCAAGAAGAACAATCCAATGGAAAGTGCGGTGATCGGCGCCGGCGTGGCGGCAAGCACATCGTCGCGCATGCCCCACCAGGCTCCCGTCGCGATTAGAGTGGACAGCGCCAGCACGCCGACCAAAATTTGCCCGCCCATAGGCGAGATCGGCCGAACGGGCTGCAGTCCTTGGCTAAGGTCAACGATCAGATCGTCAAGGGTCGGCATGGTCACTCACTCTCAATCAGGCTGGCAAGCTTCCTCAGCCCGCGATGAACATTCACTTTAACCAGCGTCTCCGACTGGCCGCAGATCTGCGCGGCCTCAGCGACGCTTTTCCCTTCGATCCGCGTCAGGACGATGGCGTTCGACTGCGCCGGCGACAGGCTGTTCAGCAGGCGAGCAAGGCTGAGCCTGGCAAGCACCTCGTCCTCCTCACCGGCGACGACCGCACTGTCCTCCTCCAGCTCCTCGAACGCTCGCGTCCGGCGAAGAGCGTCGATCCAGCGATAGCGCGCGATTGCCGACAGCCACGGCAAGAACGACCGCTCGGAATCGAACGTCGCCCGCTTGGCATGCATCGACAAGAGGGTCTCCTGGACCAGGTCGTCGACCATCGCCGGTGCGATCCGCCTCGCGAAGAAACGGGTCAACCAGGTCCGCGATGCGTCCAGAACCAAACGATACGCCGCTTTGTCCCCGCCCTGTGCCAACGCCATGGAGCGTCGAAGCAGGTCCTCGTCCATCCTCAAGCAAGGACCGGCTGAACACGGGACCGAACCGTCGCGCCTCGGACGACCAGGCTGTCAAGGGAGAACAAGCCCGGGCCGCGGACCACGATCACCAGTGCCAGTGCGACCCAGATGATGTGCACCGTCCACCAGGCTTCAGGATAGACGAAGAACTGGATGACCAAAGTCATGCCTAGCAATGCCAATGCCGAAGGCCTGCTGGCCAGGCCGATCATCAGCAGCACCGGAAAGATATGCTCTGCCAATGTGGCAATCATCGCAGCCAGATGCGGCGGCAGTGGCACGCCAGCATATTCCGTCTCGAACAGCCCATAGGTGCCCTCGCTAATGCGCCAGGTACCGTCTTCAAGCTTGGCCTGACCAGAGCGCCAAAAGATGCCGGCAAAGGCCAGCCGGACGAACAGCAGCATGATTGCCTCGGGCACGACGCCCGACAGCGACCGGTAGAGGCGCGTGATGTTGGTAATCAAGACACGTCTCCAGGCATGGTCAGGGCGCCGGCCGAAATGAGGTGAAGGACAGCGGCCGGTGCAAACTCGTTGAGGAGTTCGCCCATCGCGACCGCTTGGTTACAGCGGTCGAGCAGTTTTTCGCTGGCAGGCGTGAGATCGGTGGTCTGGACCTCCGCATCCGGCCGCGCCAGCAACGTCTGCCGGTCGTCGCCTTCGTGAACCACGATCTGAGTCGCGGGATGACGAATAACGCGCAGCGCGATCAGCGCCTCGGGATCGAGCGCGGTCACCGTGCCAAGGTCGAGCGACGTTGCATCCGCCGCATGATAAACCAGCAACCACGCCCATTCGAGCCGCGCAAGGTCGCGTGCGCCGGCATGGTCGAGATGGCGATGAAGCCCTTCTCCCAGCGTGTCGAGCGAGCGGGCGAGCACCTCGTCCCCTGCGAGATGCTGTTCGGCCGCCCGGTGGAATGCTTCGGCGCCGATCGCTTCCCGGAGCTTGGGATAGGTTTGCTCAAGCGCGACATGACGTGCGTGCGCGATGGTGTTGGCGTGGACTCTGAGGCCGCGCACGATGGCCGCCACCGACCCGGTGAACAGGTCGGGGGGACAGAAATCCGGCCCACGCCGGAGCGCGGTCTGCAAGGCGAGCTGCGGATCAGGCCGCATTTGCCAGCCCTCGCGTCAGCAGGGCGTCGGCCCTCGCCACTTCCGCCACCAGCTCGGCGTATGGGGGAACTGCATTGTCGCGTTCTACCAGTACTGGCCGTGGCCCTGCGCTATCCAGGAAGAAGGCAAGGAGGGACCAGCATTGCTCGCTGACGGGCGATCCATGATCGTCGATGGCGATCCTTGCGCCGTCTTCGTGTACTTCCACCGTATGGCCGGCGACATGCAATTCACCGACCTTACCCGCATCGACCTTTGCAATATAGCGGACGGGATCGAACCCGAGGTTGGTGGCGCCAACGATGACATTGTTGATGTCCAGCAGCAGGCCGCATCCGGTACGATGCGCAAGCGCATTCAGAAAATCCGGTTCGTCATACGCATCGCCAGCAAAGGCGAGAACGCGCGAGGGATTTTCGATCAGGATCGTGCGCCCAAGCCGCTCCTGGACCCGGTCGACCTGCACCGCGAAGTGCGCCAGGCTTTCGTCGGTCATCGGGAACGGCAGAAGGTCGGGAAATCGTTCGTTGCCGATTTCGGACCAGCTGAGGTGGTCGGACACCATGGCCGGGCGGTACCGGTCGACCAGTGGGGCAAGCTGGTCGAGCTCGCGCTCGTTCAAACCGGTCGGACTGCCAAGGGATAATCCGACCGAGTGAAAGCTCAGCGGTAACCGCTCGGCCATGGCGCTCAGCCACCGGTGGGGGGGACCACCGGCGCCGAAGTAATTCTGGGGGTGAACCTCGGCCCAGGCGACGCCCGTCCCCCGGTCCAGCGCTGCCAGCACGTCGGCAAAATGCTCCGGCTTGAGACCGATGCCACCGCGTGCCGGCAGACCGTAAGCGGGGGACGTGGTCATCGACTCAGCTACGGGCCGGCTGAGGTTTGGTGTTGCCCTGACGCTCGGTCAGCGAACCACCGAGCGCCTTGCAGGTGCCCGCCTTCACCGCCTTGAAGGCATTGCCCTGGTAATCCACGGTCGACGTACCGGCGCAACTGGTGCCTGGGCCCGCCTTGCAGTCGTTTTTGCCGGCGAGAGCGATGCCGTAACAATGTTCGACACTCGCCGTCTTGGCGGGGGCGGCCTGCGCGCCGTTGGCGCCGGCAAGTGCGGCGAGCGTCAGGAAAGCGGACGCCGAAGCGATCGAGATGGCGGTCTTCATAGAGCCAGTCCTTGTCAGATCAAACGGCCCTCATTGGCCGTCCCTCACTCCTTCGGATGCGGACCTCCAAAGGTTACAAGTATTGCCTCGACCATCCGCATTCAGGGCGGGGCCGTCGGCCTGTTCCCTACAGGCGGGCGGCGCCCCTCTGACGGCTTTGGCCATGAGCGGCGATTCTGCTTTCCGCCATAAACTGCCAACCGGCGTTCCCTTGCTTGAGCATCAGGAAGTGGCTCACGGCAGGGGCTGTACGCGCTCTGGGTGTGATGTCGACGTTGTAACCTGGCAATATCCCTTCTCTCGCGAGCGCCCCACAGTGCTAAGCTGTCGACCGGAGCTTTTCGCCGGCGAACGTCTGCTTTCTAGCGGTGAGGCCCGAAAGCGGCCATTCCGCATTCCACCAACTCTCGCAGACGTCGTAAGGATGTTCTCTGGCCTGAGTACAGGAGCCTCAGCCCAGAGAACACCTTTGGCCTGTCAGATGACTAACCAGTCATTCGCAAACGTAGGCTGCTGCACAAAGGTAGAAGGTCCTTCGTCAAACAACTGGGTCTCGGACGTCGCACTCTGGGATTGGACGGGCGAGGTAGAGCGCGGCGCGCTCGCGAAGGTGATCATGTCAGAGTGCGTCCACGACTGGCCGTTCGCAAACTTCACGTTTTCAATCCGGTAGCCATCGTCAACGACCGTCTGATCGATGATGATTTCATCATTCGTTCCGATCAGCTTCAGAACCAAATCGCGCCCGCCGTCCGTCAGAGACACAGAGACATTCTCTGGAAGAATGCCAGCGCCAAACTGGATACTATCAAGGCCGCCCCAACTCGAGCCGCTGTAGTCTCTTATGATGTCCTGACCATCTCCGACGTTGAAGAAGTAAGTGTCGTTGCCACCATCGCCTGAGAGAATGTCCTGACCTGTCCCACCCCGAAGATTGTCATTACCCTCACGCCCGTAAAGAACGTCATCACCGCCTCCGCCCGTGATGTCGTCGGCACCCGTGTCGCCGCTCAAGATATCGCTTCCAGGCGTTCCTGCCAGAGACATTCTCAGCAAGTCGGCATGACTCCAGATCGTGCCATTCGCGAACTGGACACCCTCGATGCGGTAACCGCCACCATCGACAACGGTCTCGTCGAGGACAATTCGATCATCGGTGCCACTCAACTGAAGAAGGAAGTCGCGGCCGTTCCCTGTCTGCGTGACGATAACGTCTGCTGGGTTGATGCCGGCACCGAAGAGGATGCGGTCATTGCCGCCCCAGCTATCTCCGCCGTAATCACGAACGATATCTTGGCCGTCTCCACGACTGAAAAGGTAGGTATCGTCGCCGCCCTCTCCATAGAGGATGTCGTTTCCGGTACCTCCAGTGAGCGTGTCATGGCCTTGGCGGCCATACAGCGTGTCATTGCCAGCGCCACCGAGCAGCGTATCGTTGCCCTCGCGGGCATCCAGCATGTCGTTACCGGCACCCCCGTCGAGGAGCTCGTTGCCACCGCTACCATAAAGGCGATCAGCACCGGCGGTGGTCACCAGCGATTTGCTCACCAAGTCGGCGTGGCTCCAGATCGTTCCGTCGGCAAACTGGACGCTTTCAACTCGATAGCCGCCGCCGTCTGCGATCGACTCATCGATCAGAACGCTGTCGGTGGTTCCGCGGATACTCAGCAGGAAATCACGGCCATTCCCTGCCTGTGTGACAATCACATCCGCTGGGCTGATACCGGCACCAAAGAGGACCCGGTCGTTACCGCCCCAGCTGCCCCCCGCATATTCCCTGACAATGTCCTGCCCATCTCCAAGATTGAAAATGTATGTATCGTCGCCCCCCTCACCGGACAGCACGTCATTGCCAAGTCCGCCGGTCAGCGTGTCATGACCTTCGCGCCCGTTAAGAGTGTCGTTTCCAGCACCGCCGAACAGGCTGTCATTGCCCTCCCGGCCGTCCAAGGCATCGCTTCCAGCACCGCCTTCCAGCAGCTCACCCCCTCCGCTGCCATAAAGACGGTCCGTTCCAACAGTAGCCACGAGCGATCGGCTCACTAGGTCGGCATGGCTCCACACCGTCCCGTCGGCAAATTGAACACTCTCGACCCGGTAGCCGCCGCCATCGGCAATTGTTTCATCGATCAGGATGCTATCGTTCGTTCCACGGATGCTGAGCAGGAAGTCGCGGCCGTTACCAGCCTGCGTGACGATGACGTCTGCTGGGTTGATGCCGGCACCAAAGAGGATCCGGTCATTACCGCCCCAGCTGCCGCCCGCATAATCCCTGACGATGTCCTGCCCGTCGCCAAGATTGAAGACGTAAGTATCGTCACCACCTTCGCCGTACAGAATATCGTTTCCGGTTCCCCCCGTCAGCGTGTCATGGCCCTCACGTCCATATAATGTGTCGATGCCGGCTCCACCGAGCAGCGTGTCGTTGCCTTCGCGGGCGTCCAGAATGTCGTTACCGGCACCCCCGTCGAGGAGCTCGTTGCCACCACTACCATAAAGGCGATCAGCACCGGCGGTGGTCACCAGCGATTTGCTCACCAGGTCGGCATGGCTCCAGATCGTTCCGTCGGCAAACTGGACGCTTTCAACTCGATAGCCGCCGCCGTCTGCGATCGACTCATCGATCAGAACGCTGTCGGTGGTTCCGCGGATACTCAGCAGGAAATCACGGCCATTCCCTGCCTGTGTGACAATCACATCCGCTGGGCTGATACCGGCACCAAAGAGGACCCGGTCGTTACCGCCCCAGCTGCCCCCCGCATATTCCCTGAGAATGTCCTGCCCATCTCCAAGATTGAAAATGTATGTATCGTCGCCCCCCTCACCGTACAGGGTGTCATTGCCAAGTCCGCCAGTCAGCGTGTCATGACCCTCGCGGCCGTAGAAAGTGTCGTTAGCAGCACTGCCTGCAAGATTGTTCGCAGAGCTGTCGCCAAGGATTGGAGTTGAGTTGGTCGATGGAGCTTGGCTCAATTGCATCAACTGAGAGTGGCTCCAGCTCGTCCCATCCGCGAAACGCACCCATTCTATTCGATTCCCGCCGCCCACTACCGTATCTACCAAGCGGACCTGATCGTCACTTCCAGCGATCTTGAGGATTAAGTCTCGACCGTCTGTCGATTGAAAGATCGAGATGTCCGAGGGTGCAATGCCGGCCCCGAACTCCAGTGCATCAGTGCCACTGTGACCGTCGGTGATGATATCCTGGCCATCACCGCGGGAGAAACGGTACGTGTCGTCACCTTGCCACCCAACAAGGGTGTCATTGCCACTCCCACCAATCAGAATGTCACTTCCGTCACCCGCATTGATCTCGTCATTACCCACACCACCTGCGATTAGTTCGCCATCGTAACTACCAGAGAAAATATTGTTCTCTGTGTTATCGAGGTATGACCGTTGCAGCAGTTGCGCGTGGCTCCAGGCAGTTCCGTCAGCAAAACGCACACTCTCGATCCGATTACCGCCGTCGGTGAGAGTTCGAATGAGAGTGATCTGATCGTTGGTTCCAACGATGCTGAGGATCAAGTCGCGACCATCGTTAGACTGAGTGACGATGATATCTGACGGAGCGACCCCCGCACCAAACTCAAGTGTGTCGTTGCCACTATGACTGTCGGAGATAAGGTCCTGACCATCCCCTCGCGCAAAGCGGTATGTATCATCGCCGTGCCATCCGACGAGAGTGTCGTTGCCGGCTCCTCCGATGAGGATATCGTTCCCGTCGCCGGCGTTGATGTCATCATTGCCCGCGCCGCCTGCAATGGTGTCAGCATCGTAGCTTCCGAAGAACGAGTTACTCCCCGCATTATCGAGGTAAGCTCTCTGGAGCAGCTGAGCGTGGCTCCAAACCGTGCCGTCAGCAAAGCGAACGTTCTCAATCCTGTTGCCGCCATCGCTGACAGTTCGAGACAGTTGAACCTGATCATCACTTCCGATGATGCTAAGGATCAGGTCGCGGCCATCGATCGACTGTGAAACCGCGATGTCAGCGGGCGAAATGCCGGCGCCAAACTCCAGAGTGTCGTTA
Source organism: Sphingomonas rosea (assembly GCF_039538065.1). Classification (NCBI taxonomy): domain Bacteria; kingdom Pseudomonadati; phylum Pseudomonadota; class Alphaproteobacteria; order Sphingomonadales; family Sphingomonadaceae; genus Sphingomonas; species Sphingomonas rosea. The sequence continues at coordinate 1,505,244 of NZ_BAABBR010000001.1, read as the reverse complement.
CCACTGTGGTTGTCGGAGATGACGTCTTGCCCGTCACCCCGATTGAAGCGGTAAGTGTCGTCGCCGTGCCATCCGATCAGGACATCATTACCGGTCCCGCCGATCAGATAATCATTTCCATCGCTGGCCATGATCTCATCATTGCCACCCCCTGCATCGATCACCTCAGCATTGTAACTACCCCAAAGAACACTCGCCTTGTCACTCGGCGTGAGGGCCAGCTGAAGTAACTGCGCGTGGTTCAGAACAGTGCCATCGGCAAAGCGAAACTCCTCAATCCGGTTGGCGCCATCAACCAGGGTGCGAGAGAGGCGGATCTGATCGCTGGTTCCGACAAAATTTATGATCAGATCTGCACCATCGGCAGATTGGGAAACGACCAAGTCCGAAGCAAGGATGTTGGGCCCAAACTCAACCTTGTCGAAGCCGCTATGACTATCAGAGATGATGTCTTGGCCATCGCCCCGATCGAAACGATAGATGTCGTCACCGTGCCAACCTACAAGCGTATCATCTCCGGTCCCGCCGACTAGGACGTCCTCATTGTCACTTCCGAAAAGGTAGTCGTTCCCGGCTCCCCCGTAGAGCTGGTCGCGCCCGGTGTAACCGTCGAGGGAATCGTCTCCATTTCCGCCAGAGAGGATGTCGTTGCCCTCCATGCCGGACACTCGGTCATCGCCGTCGCCGGAGTAGATGATCTCGTCTGCCCAAGAGCCGGTGATTTGATCATTTGCACTGGTCACCAACGACTGAAGATAGCGACTCGCGATATCGGCTGTGGTAAGCGTTACCTCTCCAACGAAGTTAAAGCTTTCGATTGCGGACGATGGTGTTCCCCATTGTCCGGTCAAAACGATTGAGTCACCTGGAGAGCCGAACTGCAACAATAGATCCCCGGTCTTTCCTACACGCGTGATGGTTAGATCGGATGACTTTAGATCAGTTGAGAAAAAGAGAGCATCGGCGCTTCCACTTGCATCGACGATGCGGTCAGCTCCGTCGCCCTTGGAGTAGATGTACATGTCACTTCCCGAGCCACCCTCGAGATGATCATTGCCAGTTCCACCAATCAGACGGTCAACGCCGTCATTCCCTCTAAGAACATCATCACCCCCCAAGCCAAACATGCGTTGGTCGCGCGTTTCCACCGGAACACGTGTGATTGCCTCAGAAGTAGCAATGGTTACGTAGTAGGTAGTCACTGTTTTATCGATGACGTCGTTCCCGGACGTGCCATCGTGATCAGTCGCTTGCCCTGCTAGCCACCTCCACCCCGTGATGTTCAGAACATACTCTTCGCTTAGTCCCATCTGCTGAGCTATCTGGAAGAGCAACGAGCCCTGGTCCTCGTACCAAGCCGTCCACGGATGGCGGCTCTCTCCCGAGTCTTCACCCAAGCTCATGGAAGGGCGCGCTGACCCTCCACCTCCGCCTGCAAAGCCAAAGGTCCCGAAGCTCGGTTGCTCAGCAAGGAATTCTCGCGCGATCTGCGCGAAGTCACCAATCAGTGCACCGGTGATACGATCGAAAGCTAAGCCGCTGAAGCGGCTAACATAACCATCATCGGACAATCTGCTTTCAAGGCTAGGGACTGTCGCTCGTGCGGCCTCAAGTTCAGTTTCAAAGTTTTCGGAATTTGGATCGAGAGATTTGAATAATTCGGCCGCTTCAATGAGGGGTCGCAAACCATCGATCTGAGACACTTGCACTAGGAAGGATACGCCAAGCTGCTTGATCAGCGACTCCCAAGCCACTTCCACTCGTTCAATCTGCTGCTCAGATAGTTCCAGCAGTGGTCTTCCGGTGAATTTAGCCAAAGCTTGCAGCCAGATGGGGGCTTCGCTGACAACGTTCGCAGAAGAGACGTCTAGGCCGGCCCACTTATAAATTACATCGAGAAATCCACCGTCACGGAAATCAGCAAAGGTTTCAAAAGTACTTTCCTCTGCAATCAGGTCCACTACCTTCTGCTTCAGTGACGAGTCAAAGTACATTGCTGTACGCAAGTCTTGTAGGCCATCTTGACCATTTAGGTTTGGCAACGTGATAAGATCGGACATGTCTGCGTCAGCAGGCAAAGTGGCTTTTACCTCCTGCACAGCAAAATCAATGCTAGCAATCTTTCGCAGAGATCCATCTATGCGGGTGTAATTTGCGTAGCTCTTTACATCATTCCCAGCGATCTCCGAAGCTGCATTTGTAATGCTCAGACTGATACTTGCGATACCCGCTTGAGCTAAGGTCTGGAGCTCGCCCTGCTCGGAAACACCGTTAGAGTTTAAATCACGCCAGATCCGCAATTCAGCGAATTTTTCGTCCGCACCATCCACTTTGCCATCTTTGTTTGTGTCGAATTGAGCGAGCTCAGCAAAGCCATCCACTTTCGAGTTGCCGAAAAGCTCGTCTACACCATCGACAACCCCATTGAGGTTCTGATCATGTACGAGGAGACCATCATCGGGAGCTGCCCAGCCAGTACGCTCGAGCACGCCATCTCCGTCAATGTCGAACTGGGTGACACCGTTGTTTAAGGAAAGCAGCTCGATGCCGTCACCATCAAGATCTAAAACAAGTGGATCAGATAGCAGACGGGATAAAAGATCGCTGATACCGCGCAGTAAGTCTGCTGTTTCACTTTGCGCATCTGGATCAAAATAGAACTCAATAAGACCCAATACGAAAGCTCCAACTGCCCCACCAATCTCGTTGCCGGCATACGACATCGTTGCAATAACAAGAAGCGCAGCGACTGATGCTGTGACCGGATTTGCAAGGGCTAGGGCTGCGACTGCAGGGTTACCCAAAATGGAGCCGATCACAGCTATAGATGCGTCTGCAAGAGCGAGACTGCCTAGAGCACCTCCTCCTATCTCACCGATCATCTCCATTATCGTTGCGTCGGGATCCAACCCTTGCGCAACACCGTCCCCCTCGGCACTGATGGCATTGCCAAGGCGAGAGACAAGAAGAGACGCCGCTTTTATGTTCGCATTTGGCGTCTGATGCATCAGCTCACCAATTGCCTGCACAGTGGTGCCCAGAGTTTTCAGAAACATCTCTAATTGTTCAGCTGTGGCCTTATCGTCCCAAGGAAAAACGCCAGCTTGCTGCTGCTGTTCTGAACCCACTTGCAACCTCCCTCTTAGAGATGTTCGAAACTAAGCCGGACTACTCCGCGTCGCTCTGAACATATGGAAGAATGCAAGTCCGGCAATAGCAATTGTCACCAATCCGAAGTTTCCATCTACAAGATACTCGAAGCTGCTCCTGCGTGTTTCAAGGCCAGTTACTAAGGCTATAGACAGAAGAATTAATGATATATTTACACTCCAATGTGCTCGCCTGCTTATCTGGCTCTTAAAGGGTAGCTCGTATTTTCTGTAAGCTACCTGGAACCCAAGCAATATCGCTATGATTATACCGAAATAAAATAGCGTAATATCACTCGCGATCTTTGGAAGATTGCAATACACACTTCGGTTAGTGAAAATATAAGGAACAACTGAGTGCAAGTCTTCTGGGCATGAATATGCGGTTTTGACTTTAGGTAAGGACCGTTGAATCATCAGGTGTGATGTAAGAGCGCATGACCATATAGCGATTGCTTCACAGATGGCCAAATATACTGGAGCCTTTGCTTGTCCCAACATATTCGTGTCTTCCCTTCTTTTTTATGTCAGCAAACTAGGCTGCGTCGTGCTCTCGCAGGCCCTGCGGTGTTCGGCTAAAGAACATTAAGGAAGCCTCAAGTTACGGTTGAGAGACTCCAGAATCCAGCATTCAGCGAAGGCAGGTAGCTGAAGCGTAGGCGGCAATCACCAAGGCGGTCGGCAATATTTCGGTCGGAGTATCTTTGCTTCAACGCCCGAAAGTTTTTGGTCTCTGGTCCGAACCGGAGCGATGCTGTTCCATTTCCCGCCGTTGCAAACTAGGTCGGCGTCACCACCTTTCTGAGAAATCGACATCGAGCATTTGCTTCTAAACGGGTTGAACGCCTGCTTACTTTATGGCCATTGACGTCAGTAACTACCCTGCAAAGACGCTCTCAAGTCCTAACGTTCCATTCCCCGTCCCCTGCCCCACCCGATCCAGTCCGGCAGCGTCTGCGACAGCGGCCGATCGATGTGCGCCGGCAGCCCGAGCTCCTTTCCTCTGGTCCGCAGCAGTGACTCCAGCTGCGGATCCCGCTCGAGCGTTTTCGCGAGCGCGGTCATCTGCGCCCGCACCCGGCCGGCTGCACTCTCGTCGCCACGCCGCTCGAACCACTCGTGGCGATCACCCAGCTGCCGCCAGGACCGCACGAAGTGGTCGGCGCGAAGCTGCGGGTCGGTCCAGTAGCGCCGTTCGAAATCCATGCTCCTGATCGCGCCAGCTGTTCTCCCTTCCGTCGCATCAGCCAACATCCCCATGTCGCGGACGAACGCTGCCCTCAGGTCACGCGCCCCATTAGGCCGCTGCTGATTCAGCTCAGCAGCCGCGGCGCGAAGCTCGGCGGCCTGCTTCGGGGTTTCGAGCCCACCACTTTTCCGTGCACGAACGATCCCGTCGACGGCCTTTGCGACCCGCACCACTGAGTCGTGGAGCCTGCGCTGGCAATCTGTTGGCTGTCGCTCAGGCCGGCGAGCAGGCGTTAGCCCCTCGAACATATCCAGCTGCTTCGCCGGCACCGATACCGCTGGCAGTATGATCGAACGCCGGTCAGCGAAGTCACGCGTGTAGTCCGAGGCCATGTCCTTGGCACGATCGCGTGATAGAGTGCTGACGAGCTTGTCCCGGCTCGCGAAGTCGTCCTCGCCATAGTGCAGCTGCACCGCCTCGCGATGCCGGGAGAGCGCGACATAGGCGGCATGCCGGTCCAGGCCTTGCGTGGCGAGCACGTAGGTCCGGTCGACGGTGACGCCTTGCGCCTTGTGGATGGTCGCGGCGTAGCCATGGTCGACCTGCGCATAGTTCTTGAGGTCGAAGGCGATGGCCCGGCCGTCGTCGAGCAGCACGGCCATGTGGGCGGAGCCAACGCTCTCCACCCGGCCAAGGCTGCCATTCTTGACGCCGAGGCTGCGTTCGTTGTGGAGGAACAGGATCCTGTCCCCGGCAGCGAAGATACGCTCACCACGCTCGGTCCGCACCTTCACCTCTTCGCCCAGCTCTCCGGCCTGGCGCAGCCGCTCGCGGGCAAGCTGGTTGAGCTGCTGGACCTCGTCGCGGGTGTGGCTCAGGATCAGGCTTGAGCGGCTTGGGCTCGCCTGGCGGTCACTATCTCAGCGCTCGATCAGCTCGGCCCGCGCCGCCTCGCGGCTGGGCGCGGCATGGACCATCGCGTTCCGGTCGTAGGTGTCCAGCGCTTCGACCGTGCGACCGGTGGCGAGCTGACGGGTGGCGTCGCGCTGCCACTCTTCCTGCTGGCGCCTGATCTCGGTCACCTCCACGGCGCCATGGCGCTCGGCGATCGCGCGGAAAGCAGCCCCGGCCTCGATTGCCTGCAGCTGCTCGGGATCGCCCACTAGTACCAGCTTGGCGCCGCGTTTCTCCGCCTCGCTGACGATCCGCTCCATCTGCCTCGAACCGATCATCCCGGCCTCGTCGATCACCAGCACGTCCTTGGAGGTGAGTCGGTTCGTCCCCTGCGCCCACCGATGTTCCAGGCTGGCGATGGTGCGCGAGGCGATGCCGGAGCCGCTCTCGAGGTTCTCGGCGGCGATACCGGAGAGCGCCAGTCCCTGCACCCGGTAACCGGCTTCTTCCCAGGCCTCGCGGACGATGCCGAGCAGGGCGGATTTGCCGGTGCCGGCATAGCCGACAATGCTGGCGAGATCCCGGCCGGAGGTGATATTCCGAAGCGCTGCCTGCTGCTCCCTCCCAGGCACGAGGCCGCGCCTCCGGGCGGCGGACAAGGCGTCATTCAGAGCTGCGGCCGGGACGGCATGGCCGACGCGGCTCGCCAGCATGTCCGTCGCGCGCTCCAGCCGCTGCTCGGTCCGCTGCATGTCGCGGGACGTGAAGCGCTCCTCCCCTCGCCCGTCGCGGCCCAGCTTCACCAGCGATGGCGAGGCCCGCACCCTCGCCATCGCGCGGTCGAATTGCTCCTGGTCAGCGCTATGGCGGTGAATGAACTTCGCGAGCTCCCGCGTGGTGAATGTGGCCTGCTGATGCGTGATCGCCTCCAGTGCGATTTCCGGCCGGGCGATAATCCTGTCACCATTGGCGCGGGCAATCTGCTGGTGGTCGGCGAGACGCTCGGAGGCGAGCCCATCCGCCACCATGCGCAATGCGGCGGGCCCAAGCTTGTTCTGGGGCTCCAGCGCGATGCCCTGCGCTTCCAGCGAGCGATGATCGATCCGCGCTTCGATGTCGAGCTCGGCCAAGCGCTGATTGACGTGGCTGGCCCAGCGCTCTCGCCATCGCTCGAGCAGTTCGGTCCGGTTCCACTCACGGACCTTCTTGCCGAAGCCGTCCTCGCCAATCTCGCGCATGGTGAGCATGACATGGGCGTGCGGCTTCGGCTCGCCGTCCGGGCCGATGTCGCGATGAACATTGAGGTCGGCGACCATGCCGACACCGACGAACTCGCGTGCCACGAACTCTCGGGCAAGCTCTATCCCGATTTCTGGGGATAGCTCGCGCGGCAAAGCAAACTCCACCTCGCGCGCGAGCTGCGCGTCGACCCTCTTCTCGGCCGCGTCGACCTCGTTCCACAGGCGCTCGCGGTCTGAGAGATGCTGCGGCGCTCCGTCGGGCAGCATGACTTCCGAATGGATGACTCCGGCCTTGCTGGTGAAATCGTGATGACGCCCGAGCCGCTTGTCATGGAGCCGTGAAGCGGAGCGATAGGCCGCGGCAGCAAGTGCGCTGGCCCCGGTCGCGCGGGAGATTACTTTGGCCGAGAAGTGATAGATCGCCATGAGCGACAGACCACTTACGCTTTAAGCAGCCACGTCGGTACGACGTATAAGCGCGCCCTCGACGCAACTTCGTGCATCTCGGGACCGGGCCTGTCCCATACGATGCCAGGCTGTTGGCCGGCGGCGATCCCGGCGATAGCTGGAGTGCCGTCACCAGCAAAGGACGGCGAACACATGCGCAAACCCAAGGACTACGATGCCGAGCTGAAGGCGCTAGATGAGCGTGCTCGGGAGCTCAGGTCACGCAAGCTCCAGCAGCTCGGCGAGCTAGTGCTTGCGACCAGTGCCGACGCCCTGTCAATCGAGCTACTCGCCGGAGCCCTGCTTGCCGCCGCTGCAAGCAAGGACGCCGCGGAACGGGAGGGCTGGCACGCGAAGGGCGCGGCCTTCTTTCAGCGCGCATCGAGGGCTCGCGGACGCGCTGGCCAAAGTGCGAGCGGCGCTACGCCGAGCAGCGACGGCACGCTGCCATTTGCTGGCGGCGCGGGCTCGCGCTGACACGCGGGATTGGGTGGTGAACCGGCGCGAACGGACGAAACAGCTGATCGAGCTTGGCGGCCTGGTCGCCAAGGCCAAACTTGTCGACCTGACGGATGACGATCGCGCGGTGATCTATGGAGCTCTGCTCAATGTCGCTGCGAAATTGCGAGGCGAAGAACGCGACCAGGCACTGACGCTGTGGCGTCGGAGCGGCAAGCGCGCGTTCGCCAACGACACGGACGAGCCTAGCCGATGATACCCCAGAGGCGCTTGGGGCTCAGCCCTTGCTCAGCCCTGCACACCCGGCCGGCGAGCTTCGTCATCTCACGATAAGCGACCCTGGACCTTGGGAATGGAAGCAGGTTCTCGAGCAGCCATGGGTCGGTGAGCCCAAGTGTATCGGCCCTGATGCGCTTGAGGTTTTTGGCCTCCCGCTTTGCGCCCTGGGAAATCGCAAGCGCTTCCCACAAGGAGTCGGAATAACGGTCGAAAAGCGCCGCCTCTTTCTCGTTTCCATCTGCTTCGTGAAGGGCGCGTCGCTGCTGAACGGCAAAGATCACCTCCCGTATGACTTCGACGCTAAGCACTCTTATCCCAATCGTCTCGTTGTCGTTGATGCGTAGCTCAGGCAGCGGCGCTTCGTTCCAGCAGCCGGATGCGGTCTTCGCAGATCGCCTGCACGACCTGACCGAGCTGCTCCACCCGCTCCCCAAGCCAGACCAACTCTTCGTCGGTTATGCGGTAGTGCTTGGAGTAGCGCGCCTTCACATAGGCTTCCTTGAGCTTCTCAAAGCGTGCACGCTCTGCCTTGGTCTCGCGCGGCCACACCTCAATCAGGCGCGGATCGATCCGCTCCGCCTGTGTGCGCAGGAAGCCAAGATTGTGCACGTGCGGCGTGTAGAAGGTGCAGACCAGAAGGACGCAGTGATAGTAGCGTTCAGCTGCTTGGTGGAAATCGAACGCCGCGTCCTTCAAGAAGCCACGTGAGAGATCGAAACGAGCGATCTCTAACCGCTTCTCAGCGCTGGGAAGCCACTCTTCAAAGTACTCCTGAGCCATCGCTAGCGCCTGACCCGGCGTTTTAGGCTGCGGCTCCGGCAGGTCGGTGGCATCGCTCTGGTAGAGGGCGATGCCGTCACGAGCGATGTCGATGAAGAAGTAGCGGCCTTCCGTTAGGCCTTGGTTCACCTCGGCAAGCGTGTGGACGATGAAGTTGACCGGCGTCCGCAGCGTTCGGGTGATCGCCAGTTCGCGGTTCAAGCGGTCCTCGGCCGATGACCAGAACTCCACCCGATCGGTCAGCTTTTCGTGGTTGGCGATGATCAGCAGGTCGAAGTCGGATTGGTAGCCCTTGGCAGTGTGTGGCTCGTCGACCCATCCACCGCGGGCATAGCTGCCGTAGAGGATGACCTTGAGAATGCGCGCCTGCTTCTTCCAGGTCGACGTTGCGATCGCCGTCGCGTCCTTGAACTCCTCGAACAGGATCTGCACGACGCGCTCCAGCTCGCGCTGCTTAGCCGGCGGCAGATGATCGAGGTCGGTGCGCATCGCTAACGAACCTTAAGAGCCAAGAGCCGCGCTGGCGAGAGCAGCGCATAGCGGTCGCGAATGTGGCCAATCAGAACCAGCGCTCCCACCAGCGCAGCCGCTCGCCGTCCATATGCTTGACGAGCTTGTAGAGGGCCTTCGCCATGACCCGCTCCACCTGCCGAACCGACCGGCCCGTGCGCTTTCCGATCTCTCGATAGCTTAGTCCATCGAGCCGGTGGGCGAGGAAGACCTCACGCTGAAGCCTCGGAAGATTGCCAACGGCAGCCTCCACCCGCTGCAACAACAGATTATCTTGCGGCTCCGCGCTGACTGGGCCGACTTCTTCGCTCTCCTGGGCCATGCCTTTTGCTCCTTCACAACCGCAACCCAGGCCGGAATGGCGGGGTGGGCGGCAGGAGCGGACCGGCAGTCCCGCTGAAGCGGTGGGCAGCACCGGCACGGCCGCAACGAAGTGGAGGACCCCGAGCGTCAAGCGAGGGGTTGCGACCGCCGCGGCGGGACTAAAGGGAAGCGACGCCCACCCCGCCAGGCCGAAGGCCGGTGTTCAACGTCATCGCGTGTTCGCGATGGCTGCGTGCCGGAGGCTCCGCCGGTGACGCGTCAGCCGGTCGTTACGGCCTTTAGCCGACGAGGTGACAAGGACGGCTCGGTAGAGCGCAGCGGCATAGGACGCTGTCGTATCGTCGGCGTGAGACGCCATGAATGGGCTGACAAATCCTCGAGCGGCTTGTCGAAGCTTGTCCCATTGCGCCTCCAGCTACGTCTTCGGAGCAAGGAAGCGCAGCTGGTGCATAGCCGCCTTGCGCGTCCGACCGCCTCTCACAAACCTGTGGCGGATCACTTCATCCCAACAGGAGCACTCCTCATGGCTGACAAGAGGACCGTATTCTCAGGATTAAGACCGTGCTTGATCGAACCGGACTTACCCGCTCGACCTTATACCGCAGGATTGCCAAGGGGAGCTTCCCCAAGCAGATTGCAATCAGTGAGAGATGTTCCGGATGGCGCGAGTCTGCCGTAACGGAGTGGCTGAAAAACCCGATGTCCTACAGCGTAGATGATCCTCCCACTTTATGATTGCTTTGCGGCCACGGCCCGTTCGCAAGACACAGGGTGACTTCTTAGTGGATGGTCGCGCATTCCCTTAGGCGGCCATAAACAGGGCCGAACGGACCCTGCTCACCAGAGGCTTACGATCGAACCGGCGGGGACCTGAGTGTAGCCAAAGTCTCGCTTGTATTCGCGTGCGGCGATCTCGGCATTGTTCCTAGCGAGACCGCCCGGCACGGAGCAGTTGATGCGTCGCTTGCCACCCTCCTGCGCGTCAACAACCGGCTTCGACCACGGGTTGTCGTCTACCATCGGCCCCTCCACCGAGAAGGTATGTTTGTCGTGATCGGCGACAATCAGAACGAACGGTTTAAGAGGTATGATGTACTCCGTGGGAAAACGGCTGCGACTACCAAACAAGGATGTGGGTTGTGCCAGCCCTTGTGCGATCTGCAAGCGCTCGAGCGATCTAAGTCGGCCCGCGTCCAAACGGACCGTTGCACCTCGACCGACCATCGGTAGGCTGCTGCTATGAGCCCAGATGATAAGCCTAGCGATGCAGACCTCTTTCTCCGCGATCCTCTCACCGCATCGCCGGTGGTTGGCCAAGAAGCTAGATTTGTCGTTGAGGGCACCGGACCTCACGTAAACGTCAAGATAGAGGCGCCGGAAGGCTTAGTCCGAGGCGTCGCAGAGACCTTCCTAGAGGGCGAGCGGCCAGAGCCTCGCGTCGTCATGACGCTGAACTTCGTCGATCAGGAAATCGCCATCTTTCCGCAGCTGATTGGCTTCTCGGAACGCCTTTATAGGCCGAAGTACCGTCGCCTCCGAGAAATCGTGATCGATTATGACCTGACTGACGACCCTCCGACGAGCCACTATGAAGTGGTTGATCTCCTATCGAACATGCCGAACGGGTTCTTGCGTGACCCGAGCTTTGGACTCGGTGTTGTGAAGGAAATGCGTCCGCTCATCGAGGCCATTGAGAGTGTTGAGGGTGTGACCCGCTTGGTGATCGGTGAGTTCGAGTCGACGCGGGTTGAGCGTGGGAGCTTCTACCTTAACGCTGGCGAGTACCGCCTTCTGCAGCAGGGCATCAGTCGCACGACACGCATGTACCAGGAAGAAAGCCTTGCAGATCGTCGTCTGATGGCCTTCAACGCCTCGCTGCACCGTGCTGATCCGACCAAGTATCCGCTGAGAGAACGGCCCTACAAAGCAGGCACAGTATTCAAGCTACTCGGCGGATCGAAGATCTCGGCTGTCACACTTCGTGGGCAGGACCGTGTTGGCCTTCTTCAGGCGCTCGCCAGCAACGCAAGTGCGATAGCCGACCGCGACCCAGCTGAATTCGTTCAGCTCCAGAAGGATATTGAGATTGTTAGCCTCGACAAGCTGATCGATGCCGTGAGGAGGCGCATCAATCGGAACAGCGCGGAGAGTGCCTGGCAATCGCTATTAGAGATTAATCCCTTTCTTCTGTCGATGCTGTTCGGCCAGCCAGTGGTGCTACTTCAAGCCGGCGCCTCAGTCGGAGGGCAGCGCTTGACCGGTCACGGCACAAAGATCGCTGATTTCCTCACAAGTAACGCGCTTACTCACAACGCGGCTCTTGTAGAGATCAAGCGGCCCAAGACGCCGCTGCTAAACAAGACGGAATATCGGGGTGGTGTCCTTGGCCCATCGCGCGAGTTGATGGGAGCCGTCGCCCAGGTGCTTGATCAGCGGTACAAGCTCATGACGGGCATCATGGGGACGAAGTGGAACAATCGGCAGATCGAGCTGGAGGTGCCCGCTGTCGAGTGCGTGGTCGTGGCAGGGGTAATCCCGAAGGGTGAGGCGGAGATCGCCTCGTTTGAGTTGATCCGCCACTCGTTCAAGGACGTGCAAATCGTCACCTTCGATGAGTTGCTGGAGCGGCTTCAACTCCTCCGCACTCTCCTCGCTGGAGATCGCTATGTCTCGCCGGTCGAGGACGACGCCAGGGCATGGGATGACATATACGAGGCGAGCGACCACGACCGCGATGACCTAGGCCGTCCAGACGATGAAGACCTGGACCCCACTGACTAACGGTTAACGCTACTCACCCTCAGACATTGACGTTGGCCGACGCCTCACCCGGGCGTGATTTCGACTGGTGAGACCGGCTCACGTACCTCCGCCTCAGCCTCAAGACGGAATAGGTGATTGATAAGGAGTAGCTCCCGCAGGGCAGCATCCGGCTGATCATCAAGCTCGCGATGTGCGCGCGGGTTGCGGTAGGCCGACACCGTGCCAGTAAAGAGACTAGCGCGGCCGATCTGCTCCGATGGACTCAAATTGGGCCAGTGCAGACGGCCCGGGGGATTGAAAGCGATGGCGTAGACGCGGGCCGGTCCACTGTTCGCCTCGTCCTGAGTTACCATTGCCTTGCGCTTGACTACCTCTTCTAATGCTCGGTGCGCACGGGTCAGTACTCGATCAGGGTCCTCCCAGAAGGTGCATGCCATGGAGGCGAGGCGGTCATCGAGGATGCCGAAAGGGATGACGAGTTCGCGACGCCTCCATGGATTGCATGGGCGGGCCCAATCTGGTGCTCTCTCAATATGTAGTCCCAAAGCCTTTGCGGCCGAATTGGAGAGGCTGACCGCACCGCTTCAAGGTCGGACAACGTCAAAGAAGACGCTTCGACACGTCGCATAACGCTTTCGTCGACTTGGACTTCGTCGAGTTCAACGCCGTGCCAGTCGAGCAGCGCCAGTGTCTCAGAGAGGCCCTTCGGACCCGCGCCGCCGTACCCGGACGTAAAGCCCGACTTGATGATTGCTTGGTCGCCGTCAGCATCGACCAGTAACAGAGCGTGGCAGGGATGATGGTCCGTGTAGCAAGTCAGGATCACGCAGCTGACCAGCTCGCGTCGGGAATGGAGAATGCGCTCGACCGCTTGCGCGCAGGATGCGGTGGTCCCTAGGGCTCCATGATACTCAAGGGCCGTCGGGTACTGATCTTCCTCTACGAGCATGTATCATTCCAATGGGCGCGCAAGGGTTTCAAGCACCAGTAGATATCCACCGGCCGGTGAGATCACCAGGCGACTGCCAGCCGAGTGCGGCCTAAGCAATCAAAGATGCTCGTTTTCATGCCAGGATCGCCCCTTAGCAAGCCGGCACAAACATAGGCGTATGCATGGTTGCCCTCTGTCATTTGCGCGTCAGTGATCACAGGCGCGACTGCCGCACAGGAATGCTGCCCACCTCGACATCAGTTCCCGCCGTCGCTCAAAGAAGTCCGTCCGGCGGTAAGCGGCTTCCACCCGATCGACGAGCTTTTGGGCGAGCGCCTTGTCTACGACCTCCTTGGCGAAGTCCGTACGCTCGGCCGCCCAGTCGGTGAAGCTGCTCCGAAATCCGTGCATAGTCACTTCTTTGGATCCAAGATCCCGCATGACCTTGGTCATCGTCATATCGCTGAGCGGCCGTAGACCATGCGTCGAGAAGACAAGCCCTTCATCGTGAGCACGTAGAGCCCACCGCCTCCGGAGCAGCGCTACGGACTGCTTCGATAACGGCACCACGTGCGCTTTGCGCATTTTCATGCGATGTGCCGGGATAGACCAGACTGCGGCATCGAGGTCGATCTCCGGCCAGGTTGCGAGCCGAGTCTCTCCGGACCTAACCGCATTCAGAATTGTGAAGAGCAGCGCGTCGCGACCGGCGCTGTGCGGCGGCTCGCTAAGCTGCGCCACGAGTGTCGGCACCTCCTCATAGGGCATGGCAGCAAAGTGGCTCTCCACCTGCGGCTGCCTCGGCAGCCCCTTCGGCACCGTGCGAAGCGATGCCTCGTGCGGGCACCAGCCGGAGATGTGCGCGAAATCCAGCACCGTCCCGATCCGCTGGAGGATGCGTCGCGCCGTCTCCGGTATCGTCATCCAGATCGGCGCGATCGCATCGCGCACCATCGTAGCATTGACCTCGTCCACCGGCACGCTTCCGAGCCGCGGATAGATGTGGTTCTCGAGGCTGGCGATCCAGCTGTCCTGATGGCGCCTGTTGCGCCAGCCCTTCTTCATGGCCTCGTGGCAGGCGGCGGCCGCCTCGCGGAAGGTCGGGACCGTTGGAGCGCTCTCGACCTCTTCCGCCTCGGGAAGACGCGCCTCCTCGCCGGCCTTGAGGCGCCTGCGCATCTCGGCCGCCGCGGTCCGCGCCTGAGCGAGTGTGACCGCGCGGGCCGATCCCAGGCCAAGGTCCTGCCGCCGCCCGTCGACCTGCGTCCGCAGCACCCAGGACCGCGAGCTTCCCGAGCGGACCAGCAGGTACAGCCCGTTGCCATCGGCGTAGCGGCCGGGCGGGGCGTTGCGGACTTCGAGTGTCGTGAGCGCCATATAACCTCTCCTGTCCCACATTCCGTCCCACACTGCCCGCGAGCGGAGTGGGATTGAGGGGCATCTCGGGAGACGTTCAGTCGCTCTTCCGTACTCGGAAGCAAAGAGACTGGGTCGTCGTGAAATGCCCTGGGATTAGAGAGTTACAGTCCACGGCTCCACCATCCCTTTAAAAAGCCCGCGCCGGTCGCGGGCTTTTTCTTTGTGGTTTGCCCCTCAGCGTTGGGGCGGCGGCGCGGAGCCGGTGTCCGCCAGCTCCTTCTCGCGCTTGATCTCCTGGTAGAGCTCATATTCGCTCGGATCATGTTCGGTGACGAACATCTTGCCCACATTTTGCCCGCTCGCGAGCTTCTGGGCCATCGTTACCGCCGCGCCGAGCGCACTGAACACTTCGAAGCTCGACTGGCCGATGCAGCCCATCGGACCCACGGTCTTGCACGTCGTGTCCGCGAACTTCTCGCGCGGCCGAGGCCGCAGATTGTTGTGCAGCCGCTTGCGCGCCTCGAGCACCACCGGATCGATCCGGAAATCCTCCTGCTTGCCGCAGACGAGGATGACGCCAGGTTCGGCGGTCCGGTCGAGGCACGGATCGCTTGCCGCGCGCACCGCGGCCGGCTTCTTGATCGGCTTGGGAGTTTCGGGCCCATAGGTAGGGCTCGCCGCCGCAAGGCCAAGAACCAGGACCGGGATCATGCCGCGCGCACCATGGCGAGGAAAATCCGCCCCGCCGCCTGAACGCCAGCCGAACGCGCAACGAAAAAGGGGCAGGACCTTCCGGCCCCGCCCCCCATTCCTTCGCCAGCGAAAACCAGCTTATTGCTCGTCTTCGTCGCCCGCGGTCTCGACGCCCAGGTCGTCGTCGCCGGTCGACAGATCGACCTCGTCGTCGGCGCTGGGCTCCTCGTCCTCGTCCGGCAGCGCCAGATCCTCGGCCCCGAGATCGCTGTCGGCGGCCGCGGCCGGCGCGGCGGTCGTCGTGACCTGCTCGAACGGCATCGGCTGCTTGGACTTCAGGACCGGCTCGGGCACGAAGGTCGTGCCGCAGGCGATGCAGGTGACCGGATCGTCCTTGCCGAGGTCATAGAAACGGGTCGCGCATTTCGGGCAGGTGCGCTTGGCACCCCACTCGGGCTTCACCATGAGCCAGAACTCCAATAGACAATGAGGCCGGCGGCATCGCTGCCCCGGCCGGTTGCGGCGCGCCTTGCCATAGCGGGGGGTGGCTGTCAAAGCCCGGCCCATGGCCGACCACCCACTCGTCATCGCCGTCGACGGCCCCGCCGCGAGCGGCAAGGGGACGATCGCCAAGGGCCTCGCCCGTCACTTCGGCCTGCCCCACCTCGACACCGGCAAGCTCTACCGCGCCGCCGCGCTCGCCCTGCTCCGCCACGACGGCGACCCCGACAGCGAATTCTCCGCGATCCGCGCCGCGCAGGACATCGCCGGCCTGCTCGACGACCCCGAACTCAAGAGCGAGACCGTCGGCGGGATCGCCAGCCGGATCAGCGCCTATCCCGCGGTCCGCGCCGTCCTTCTCGAGCGCCAGCGCGACTTCGCGGCGCAGGAAAGCGGCGCGGTCCTCGACGGCCGCGACATCGGCACCGTCATCGCGCCGCACGCCACCGCGAAGCTGTTCGTCACCGCTTCCTCGGAAGAGCGCGCCCGCCGCCGCCACGCCGAGCTCGTCGCCAACGGCCTTCCCGTCCACCTCGCCGACGTGCTGATCGACATCCGCGCCCGCGACGAGCGCGATTCGCACCGCTCCGCCGCCCCGCTCGTCCAGGCGGAGGACGCGCTCCTTCTCGACACCACCGCCCTTGGTCCCGACGACGCGTTGGCCGAGGCGATCCGGCTGGTGGAAGGCTGCCTGCGCTCCTAAGGGAGCAGGCATGACCACCACCCCGACCCGCACCGGCGGCCAGATCCTCGTCGACCAGCTCCGGATTCAAGGCTGCGACCGCCTGTTCACCGTGCCGGGCGAGAGTTTCCTCGCCGTGCTGGACGCGCTCCACGATACGCCCGAGATCGAGACGATCGTCTGCCGGCAGGAGGGCGGGGTCGCCTACATGGCCGAGGCCGACGGCAAGATGACCGGCCGCCCGGGCGTCGCCTTCGTCACCCGCGGCCCCGGCGCCACCAACGCCTCGCCCGGCGTCCACGTCGCCTTCCAGGATTCGACCCCGATGATCCTGTTCGTCGGCGACCTCGACCGCCGTGACAAGGACCGCGAGGGCTTCCAGGAGATCGACTTCCCGGCCTTCTTCGGGCCGATCGCCAAATGGGCCGCGCGGATCGACGACGCCCGCCGCATCCCCGAATATGTCGCCCGCGCCTGGCGCGTCGCCACCGTCGGCCGCCCCGGCCCGGTCGTCCTCGCCATCCCCGAGGACATGCTCCGGGACGAGGTCGAGGCCCTCGACCGCCCGCCCGTCCCGCCGCTGGTCGAGCATCCCGACCCCGCCGCTATCGCCACCCTGCACGAGATGCTCAAGGACGCCTGCGCGCCCCTCGCGATCGTCGGCGGCGCCGACTGGAGCCCGGCCGCAGCCCATCACTTCGCCGCCTGGGCGAGCCGCATCGGCTTGCCCACCGCCGCCGCCTTCCGCCGCCAGGACGCCATTGCCAACGATTGCCCGGTCTATGCCGGCAACCTCGGCTACGGTCCCAATCCCAAGCTCCTGAGCCGAGTCCGCGACGCCGACCTGCTGCTGGTCGTCGGCGCCCGCCTCGGCGAGTCGACGACCGAGGGTTACACGCTCGTCACCCCCGACCATCCCGGCCAGACGATCGTCCACGTCCATCCCGACCCCAATGAGCTCGGCCGCGTCTATCACGCCGACCTCCCCATCTGCGCCGACATGGGCGAGTTCGCGCAGGCGCTCGACCATTGGGACGAGCCCGACCTGCTCCCCTTCGGCGCCGGCGCCGAGGCCCATGCCGACTATCTCGAATGGACCACGCCGGCCCCGCGCGACGGCGTGACGCTCGACCTCGGCCCCTGCGTCGCCCTGCTCCGCGACAAGCTCCCCGCCGACACCATCATCTGCAACGGCGCGGGCAATTTCTCGGGCTGGTTCCACCGTTACTGGCGCTACGCCGCCATGCCGACGCAGCTCGCCCCGACGAGTGGCACCATGGGCTACGGCCTCCCCGCCGCGGTCGCCGCCGCGATCCGCTTCAAGGATAGACAAGTGCTGTGCGTCGCGGGGGACGGCGACTTCCTGATGAACGGGCAGGAACTCGCCACCGCCGCCCAATATGGCGCGGACCTCATCGTCATCGTGATCGACAACGGCAGTTACGGCACCATCCGCATGCACCAGGAGCGCGACTATCCGGAGCGCCTGTCCGCCACCACCCTCGCCAACCCCGACTTCGCCGCCCTCGCCCGCGCCTTCGGCGGCTGGGCCGCGACGGTCGAGACGACGGAAGAGTTCGGCCCCGCCATCGACGAAGCGCTCACCCGCAAGGGCATCCGCCTCCTCCACTGCAAGACCGACGTCGAGGTGATCACCAACCAGACGACCATCTCGGCGCTGCGGGCGAAGGCGAAGGGTTGAGCCACGTGAGCGATGACCGCTTGAGTGACGACTATGCCGCAGCGCTCGGGCGGGCAATCCACGGCTTCGCCCGTCTGGAATGGATGGCGGTCCGATGCTGTGAGCGCCTGCGGCCCGGCGCGCTCGACGAGCTTTCGGATCGCACCGCGGGCCGGATCGCCGACACTTTGATTCACCTCCTTGGCCGCCCCGATGCGCCCGCCGTTTCCGAGCCGGTCCGCAAGGCCGCGCGCGACTTCGAATTTCTCGTCGGAACCCGGAACAACCTCGTCCACGCCCGGCCGGGGCTTGCCCCCGACGGGACCGAGGCGCTGTTCCGTGACGGCGACCAGTGGACGCTGGACGAGTTCACGCGCGTGACAGCCACCTTCGCCGCCTGCGAGCAGGTGCTTGCCGACGCCCTCGCAGGCCCGCTGGCCTAGATCAGCCCCGCAAGCGGGCTGCTCGGGTCGGCATACATCCGCTTGCCCATCCGCCCCGCGCGATAGGCGAGCCGCCCCGCTTCCACCGCCGCCTTCATCGCCCGCGCCATCAGGATCGGGTCCTTGGCCTCGGCGATGGCGGTGTTCATCAGCACCCCGTCGCAGCCCAGCTCCATCGCCGCCGCCGCGTCGCTCGCGGTGCCCACCCCGGCATCGACCAGCACCGGCACCTTGGCGCCCTCGACGATCAGCCGGATCGTCACCGGGTTCTGGACGCCCAAGCCCGACCCGATCGGCGCGCCCAGCGGCATGATCGCCACCGCGCCCGCCTCCTCGCAGCGCCGCGCCATGATCGGGTCGTCGGTGCAATAGACCATCACCTCGAACCCCTCCTTGGTCAGGAGTTCAGTCGCGCGCACGGTCTCGATCATGTCGGGATAGAGCGTCTTGGCCTCGGCCAGCACTTCGAGCTTCACGAGCTTCCACCCGCCCGCCTCGCGCGCCAGCCGGAGCGTCCGGATCGCCTCCTCGGCGGTGAAGCAGCCCGCCGTGTTGGGCAGATAGGTCGTGACCTTGGGATCGATATAGTCGGTGAGCTTGGGCGCATTGGGGTCGGTCAGGTTCACCCGACGCACCGCCACCGTGACGATCTCCGCCCCGCTCGCCGCCACCGCCGCCGCATTCTGCTCGAGGCTCTTGTACTTGCCCGTGCCGACGATCAGCCGCGAATTGAACGTGCGACCGGCAACGGTCCAGCTGTCACCTTCGATCTGCGCGTGCGCGTTCACTCAACCACCTCCAACGAAATGCACGATCTCGTAATCATCGCCATCCTCGACCGCGACCTGGCCGAGCGTCGACTTGGGCACGATCTCGAGATTGCGCTCGACCGCTACCCGCGCCGGATCGAGCCCCAGTTCCTGCACGAGGCCCGCGACCGTGGTCCCCGCGGCCACCCGCCGGTGCTCGCCATTGACGCTGATGGAGTGGGTCTCGGTCTCGCTCATGGTGCCGCTCCCCTACCCGTTCGCCCCGAGCGAAGTCGAGGGGCCTCAGGCCCTGCCTCGACTTCAAGTCGCCGAAGCGGTTACAGAAGCGGGGTGAAGCGCATCCTTGTCCTGAACGGCCCCAACCTCAATCGCCTCGGCACCCGCGAACCCGAGGTGTATGGGTCCGACAGCCTCGACGACATCGCCGCCCGCCTCCACGACCAGGCGTCCGCGCTCGGCGTCGACATCGACCTGCGCCAGTCGAACCACGAGGGACACCTCATCGACTGGCTGCACGAGGCCGCCGACTCCGGCGCCCACGCCGTCATCCTCAACGCCGGCGGGTTGACCCACACCTCGGTCGCCCTGCGCGACGCGATCGCCGCGGTCCCGACCCCGGTGATCGAGGTCCACCTCTCCAACCCCGCCGCCCGCGAATCCTTTCGCCGCCGAAGCCTGATTTCAGGCGTTTGCACCGGATCCATCAGCGGCTTCGGCGCCTCGTCCTACGTGCTTGCGCTGGACGCCGCCGCCCGGCTCTGACAAAGCGCGCGGCGACCAAACCAGGGAATGTCCATGTCCGAAGAACATAAGCAGATGCGGATCGACGCCGGCCTCGTGCGCGAACTGGCCGAACTGCTGAGCGCCAACGAGCTGTCCGAGATCGAGGTCGAGGACGGCGATCGCAAGATCAAGGTGAAGCGCGAACTGACCGTCGCCGCCGCTCCGGTGAGCCATGTCGTCGCCGCCGCTCCGGCTGCCGCGCCCGCCGCCGCGCCGGTCGCCGACGCCCCTGCCGAGCCGGCCGCGCCGGCAGGCGAAGCCGTCCGCTCGCCGATGGTCGGGACCTGCTATCTCGCCGCCGATCCCAATTCGCCCTCCTTCGTGTCGGTCGGCGACACGGTGAAGGCCGGCGACACGCTCCTCATCGTCGAGGCGATGAAGGTCATGAACCCGATCCTGGCGCCCAAGGCCGGCAAGGTGACGCAGATCCTCGTCGCCAACGCCCAGCCGGTCGAGTTCGACCAGCCGCTGGTGGTCATCGACTAGTGAGCAAGATCAACAAGCTGCTGATCGCCAACCGCGGCGAGATCGCGCTGCGCATCCTCCGCGCGGCCAAGGAACTGGGCATCAAGACCGTGGCGGTCCACTCGACCGCCGACGCCGACGCGATGCACGTCCGCCTTGCCGATGAGGCCGTCTGCATCGGCCCGCCCGCGGCGCGCGACAGCTATCTCAACATCCCCAACATCATCTCGGCCGCCGAGATCGTCCACGCCGACGCGATCCACCCGGGCTACGGCTTCCTCTCCGAGAATGCCCAGTTCGCCGAGATCGTCGAGCTCCACAACATCATCTGGGTCGGCCCCAAGCCCGAGCACATTCGCGTGATGGGCGACAAGGTCGAGGCCAAGCGCACCGCCGCCGCCCTCGGCCTGCCGCTCGTCCCCGGCTCGCCCGGCCCCATCTCCAATCTCGACGAGGCCAAGGCGATTGCCGACGAGATCGGCTATCCGGTCCTGATCAAGGCCGCCTCGGGCGGCGGCGGGCGCGGCATGAAGGTCGTCCCCGACGCCGACAGCCTCGAGACGCTGATGGCGCAGGCCTCGAGCGAGGCCGATGCCGCGTTCGGCGACCCGACCGTCTACATGGAAAAATATCTCGGCGACCCGAAGCATATCGAGTTCCAGATCTTCGGCGACGGCGACGGCCAGGCGATCCACCTCGGCGAGCGCGACTGTTCGGTCCAGCGCCGCCACCAGAAGGTGATCGAGGAAGCCCCCTCCCCCGTCATCTCGGCCGAGCAGCGGGCGGCGATGGGCGAGCGGGTCCGCAAGGCGATGGCCGACATGGGCTATCGCGGCGCCGGCACGATCGAGTTCCTCTACGAGAACGGCGAATTCTACTTCATCGAGATGAACACCCGGCTCCAGGTCGAGCATCCGGTGACCGAGATGATCAGCGGCATGGACCTCGTCGCCGAGCAGCTCCGCATCGCCGAAGGACGCGGGCTGAGCGTCACGCAGGACCAGGTCAAACTGTCGGGCCACTCGATCGAGTGCCGCATCAACGCCGAGGACCCCGAGACCTTCGCCCCCTCGCCGGGCCTGGTGAAGAACTACGTCGCGGCGGGCGGTCTCCAGACCCGCGTCGATAGCGGCCTCTATTCGGGCTACAAGGTCCCGCCTTACTACGACAGCATGATCGGCAAGCTGATCGTCTGGGGCAAGGACCGCGACGAAGCCATCTGCCGCCTCCGCCGCGCGCTCGAGGAATTCATCGTCGACGGCCCGAAGACGAACATTCCGCTCCACCAGCGAATCCTCAAGGAGGAGGCGTTCAAGGACGGCGGCTACACCATCAAGTGGCTCGAGCGCTGGCTCGAGGATCAGAAGACCGCCTGACACGTCATCCCGGCCTCGAGCCGGGATCCACCTGCCTTCGCCTCACCGCGATGAAAGAAAAAGCTGGACCCCGGGTCAGGCCCGGGGTGACGAAGACGGTATCCGCGCGTTACCACGGCGCATGAGCGCGTTGCTCGACCTCGACCTTCTCCTTCGCGGCTATGCGAGCGGCGTCTTTCCGATGGCTGACAGCCGCGATTGCGACGAGCTCTTCTGGGTCGAGCCCCGCCACCGCGCGATCATCCCACTCGACGGCTTCCACCTCTCGCGAAGCCTCGCCAGGCGGCTCCGCTCGGGCCGCTACGCCATCACCGCCGACCGCGACTTCCGCGGCGTCCTGCTGGGCTGCGCTGACCGGCCCGAGACCTGGATCAACCGCCCGATCGAAGAGGCCATGATCGCGCTCCATGAGCGCGGCACGGCCCATTCGGTCGAAGTTTGGGAAGGCGAAGCGCTGGTCGGCGGCGTCTACGGCGTCGCGCTCGGCCGCGCCTTCTTCGGCGAAAGCATGTTCAGCCGCCGCCGCGATGCCTCCAAGGTCGCCCTCGCCGCGCTCGTCGCGCGGCTGCGGCTCGGCCACTTCGCCTTGCTCGACTGCCAGTTCATGACCGACCACTTGGCCTCGCTCGGCGCGGTCGAGATCCCGCGGATCCGCTACGTCGGGTTGCTGGGCGAAGCGCTCCGCTCGTCCGCCGCGCCGCCGCGGCCCGACTGGGGCGCGCTCGACGACGCATTGTCGTCGCTCACCGCGCCGGCCGATTCAGCCGCCGCAGGGAAGTTCATCTCACAGGCCTTGGGCCAGACGTCATAGACCCGGTGCTCGACCACGTTGAGTGACGGGCTTTCCTTGTAGAGCCAGCCCGAGAAGACCCGGTCGAAGCTCCCGTCGGTCTGCTGGACGTCGACCTGCACGAACGCGCCGGTCAGCTGGTCGAACTCCCACGGCGGGGTCTTTTCGCACGCCCGCAGCCGGACGATCACGTCCTTGAAGCGGATCGCCTGCCCCGGGCGAAGCTTGAAGTCGCGCGAGATGCCGTTGCGCTTGTTGAGGATTCCGAGCGTCGCCACCCGCTCGTTCATCGGCGTGGTGCCGGGCGCCTGCGGGATCGGCTTGTCGGCGCCCGCATCATTCGCTGCCGCCGCCGGCTCCTGCTGCTTGGCGCCGGGCAGCCGGTCGCAGCCGGCCATGAGTAGGCCGAGCGGCACCAGGGCGAGCGCGCGCCGCTTCACCTCAGTCCGGGGTCCAGGCCTGATAATCGCCGGTCGCCGCGGCACGCTTGCCGCCGCGCGCGAGCGAACCCGCCGGACGATAGGTCTCGCCCGTGCCCGAGAGGTTGGGAAGGCCCGGCTTCTCGAACGCGCGCGCCGGCGGCATCGCCTTGTCCGGCACGTCGTCGATCTGCCCGCGCAGCCAGCTCTGCCACTGCGGCGGCGCCCGGCTCGCGTCGTTGGCGCCGTTGTAGATCACCCAGCGACGCTTCGGATCGTCCTTGTGCTGATAATAAAGGTTGCCGGCCGCGTCGCGCCCGACCTCGCGGCCGTGCCGCTTGGTAAAGCGCCGGGTCGTGAACCCTGCGCCGTTCCACCAGGTGAAGATGTTCGCCAGCAATCCCATGGCCGAGCGCCCTAGCGGGAGAGCGCGGGGCGGGGCAAGCGTTTCGGCACGCCCCGCGCCCGGCGCGTCAGTGGACCCACTCGACCTTGTCGCCGGCCTTGATCCCGAGCTCGCTGCTGCGCCCGCCCGGAATTTCGAGCACCGCCCCCACCGTCTCGAGGCTGGTGACCGGCTCGAGGCTCAGCGGCACCGTATTTTCGGCGATGCTGCTGATCGTCCCGTCGGGACGGACGAAGATCATGTCGAGCGGGATCAGCGTGTTCTTCATCCAGAAGCTCGCCGGCCGCGGCGGATCGTGCGGGAAGATCATGCCATGGTCGGGCGCCAGCGTCTGGCGGTTCATCAAGCCCATCTCCTGCTCGGCCGGGCTCTTGGCCACCTCGACGGTGAACTTGTGCTCCTTGCCGGCCGCCGTGCGGATGGTGAGCGGCACCTGCTGCAGGCCCGCGGCCGAACGCTCCAGCGTTGGACTTCCATCGTTGCTCGGCTGGCAGGCCGCGGCGGTCAGCGCCAGCGGAAGCACCGCCAGCAGCGCGATCCGGCTCAGTCGTCCTGCAGATCGACCGCGGTGAGCCCCTTGCGACCTTGCGCGATCCGGGCCTGCATCCGGTCCCCCGGCTGCAAATCCCCGAGCCCCGCCCGGCGCACCGTCTCCATGTGCAGGAAGATGTCCTGATCCGGCGCCTCGACGCGATTGACGAAGCCATAGCCTTTGACGCGATTGAACCACTTGACCTCCACCGGCTCGAACGGCCCAGCGCCGTCCAGCAGCTCGGAGCGGTCCGACCGGTCCTCGGCGCTGGTGGCGGGCGCCCTTGCGACCGCTGCCTCGCTGAGATCGATCGACAGCACCCGGGCCGCCTGCATGCCCCGATCCTGCCGCACTGCGTCGCAAGTCACAACCGCTCCTTCGGGCAATGACCGCCGGCCATGCTCGCGAAGGAGGGAAAAATGGATCAGGATGTCGCCGTCGATCTGGTCGCTGACGAGGAAACCGAAGCCGCGGGTGGCGTCGAACCACTTTACCCGGCCTTCGACGCGCACACCCGAGTCGGGCCCGCCGTCCGCCGCTGCCGGCGTGGGGCCCGTCTGGTCGTC
This sequence comes from Sphingomonas rosea, assembly GCF_039538065.1. Classification (NCBI taxonomy): domain Bacteria; kingdom Pseudomonadati; phylum Pseudomonadota; class Alphaproteobacteria; order Sphingomonadales; family Sphingomonadaceae; genus Sphingomonas; species Sphingomonas rosea. The sequence goes on along the minus strand of NZ_BAABBR010000001.1, from coordinate 1,480,812 downwards.
GACCGCCGAGCTGGACGCATACTCCCGTTTCACAGTGCCACGCATAACACAGCATTGTTCATCGAGAAAGTTACGTCGGCTTAATGACATTCATCAAGTTTTGTGACCAGATCCTCGAGGTCGTCGGGGCTGGCGGACACGATCCGACGGGCCAGCGTGAAGGAATGCCCCGCTCGGATCATGGCCGCGATCGCCTTCTCGCGGGCGGCCGGATCCTGCTCCTTGACCGCGTAGGGACCGATCCGCTTCCGCTCGGCAAAACGCAGCGCCGCCGCGACCCCGCCGCTGTCCGCGCTCTCCAGCGCCTCGGCGCCATCCTCTTCCCCGATCCCGCTCGCGGCGAGCGCGGTGCGCACCCGGCCCTTGCCGTAGCCGCGGCGGAGCAGGCTTGCCGCCTTCATTCCCGCATAGGCCCTGTCGTCGAGGAACCCGAGGCCCGCAATCTTGTCGGCCAGCGCCTCGATGTCGGGCTCGCCCTCGCCCGCCCAGCCGCGCTCGCGCAGCTTGCGCCGACAATAGGTGACGAGCTTGGCCCGGCTGGTCGCGAAGCGCGCCACATAGGCCAGCGCCAGCTCCTGCAGCGACGCCGCATCGAGCGGCCTCGGCACGCGCTTGCGCCGCTCGCGTCCCCCGTTTCGCTCCTGATCAAGGCCCCCCACGCCTTGATTGTGCCACACTCCCCCGCGAACAACCACGGTTAAGAAAAGGTGGCGCAAGGAGTGCGTCACGCCCCGATGAAACAAGACAGGACATGATCCGCGTGATCGACGTCAGCGAGAAGATCAACACGCTCAGCCCCCCGGGCGCCACCCCGACGCTGGACGACCAGCCCCGCCGAACCGCCGATTTCGGCACGCTCGGCGAAGCGCTCGACTATGCCGCCGAGGGCGTTCGCGGGCTCAACTTCCACGATCCGCGCGGCACGCTGACCCGCGCCTATCCTTATTCGGAGCTGCGCGAGGACGCGCTCGCCCACGCCCGTCGCTATGTCGCCATGGGCCTCGTCAAGGGTGATCGCGTCGCGATCGTCGCCGAGACCGGCGCCGAATTCGCCGCCGCCTTCTTCGGCGCGGTCTATGCCGCGCTGTGGCCGGTCCCGCTTCCGCTCCCGACCAGCTTCGGCGGGCGCGAGGCCTATATCGAGCAGCTGACCGTCATGCTGACGAGCTCGGACCCGCAGCTCTTCCTCTATCCTGCCGAACTCGCCGACTTCTGCGGCGAGGCCGGCAAGCGCCGCTCGATCGAGTCGATGAGCTGGGAGAGCTTCGCCGCCCTTCCCTTCGACTCCGCCGCCGTGCTGCCCGAGGCCAGCCCCGACGATATCGGCTACCTCCAATATTCGAGCGGCTCGACCCGTTTCCCCCACGGCGTCGCGGTGACCCACCGCTCGCTCCTCCACAATCTTCGCGGGCACGCGCTCGGCCTCCAGATGGAGCCGAAGGACCGCGTCATCAGCTGGCTTCCCTGGTACCATGACATGGGCCTCGTCGGCTGCCTCTTGTCGCCGGTCGCGAACCAGATCAGCGCCGACTACATGAAGACCGAGGACTTCGCCCGGCGTCCGCTCGCCTGGCTCGACCTCGTGTCGCGCAACCCCGGCAACTCGATCAGCTACTCGCCGACCTTCGGCTACGACATCTGCGCGCGCCGCATCTCGTCGCAGACCAGGACCGGCGAGCGGTTCGACCTGTCGCGCTGGCGGATCGCTGGCAATGGCGCGGACATGATCCGTCCCGACGTCATGCAGGCTTTCGTGGACTCGTTCAGCGACGCCGGCTTCAAGGCCAACGCCTTCTGCCCTTCCTACGGCCTTGCCGAAGCGACCCTCGCGGTCAGCCTGATGCCGCCGGGCGAGGGCATCCGCCTTGAGCTCGTCGAGGAAAGCCAGCTCTCCGGCGCCGCCGCCGAGGATGGCGAGGACCGGCCCAAGCGCTACCGCGCGATCGTCAATTGCGGTCGCCCGCTCGAAGGCATGGAAATCGAGGTCCGCGACGGCGCGGGCAACATCCTGCCCGACCGCGAGATCGGCAAGGTCTGGACCCGCGGCCAGAGCGTCATGGTCGGCTATTACCGCGATCCTGAATCGACCGACGCCTGCATGGTCGGCGGCTGGCTCGACACCGGCGACATGGGCTATCTCTCGGGCGGCTACATCTTCATCGTCGGCCGCGCCAAGGACATGATCATCATCAACGGCCGCAACCACTGGCCGCAGGACATCGAGTGGGCGGTCGAACAGCTCCCCGGCTTCAAGTCGGGCGACATCGCCGCCTTCGCGATCACCGGTCCCAGTGGCGAGGAGCAGCCGGCCGTGCTCGTCCACTGCCGCGTGTCCGACCTCCAGGAGCGCAGCCGCCTCAAGGACGACATCAAGGAGCGCGTCCGCGCGATCATCGGCATGAGCCCGGTGGTCGAGCTGATCCCCCCGCGCAGCCTCCCGCGCACCAGCTCGGGCAAGCTCAGCCGCACCAAGGCGCGCAACCTCTACCTTTCGGGCGAGATCGTCCCGCTCGACATCGCCGCCTGACACGAGAGCCGGCGGCGCTCCCGCTCGGGGTGGCGCCGCCCTTTCGCTCGACTTAGCTGGCCATCCCGGTCTTGATCAGCCCGACGAAATAGTCGGTCATCATCCGCGAGCCCTTGTCGCTGAGGCTGACGAAGAACTTGCGCCGGTCGTGCTCGCACTGGGTGCGGACGATCATCCGCTGGCTTTCGAGATAATCGAGCCACCGGATCGCGGTCGTCAGCGGCGACTGGCTGAATTCGGCAAGCTTGCTCACCGAGGTGCGGTCGCCGCGCCCGCCATAGATGAACAGCACCAGCAGCATGTCCCAGGCCGGCTCGCTGAACAGCGCGGGCCCGAAATGCTCGGCGCGTCGCCGCCGGCTCTGATAGACCGAGCGCGCCAGCGCGATCGCCTGCTGTTCCTCGGTCTGAGTGACCGTCGCCGGTGCCGCCGTAGTCGCCGCCATATCCCCCAGCGTCGCCGGTTCGGCCGCGCCGAGCAGCTTGGCCAGTAACTCGTGCGCCAGCGCCGCTTCCTCGGCGGAGAGGGTGACGCTTTCGGCGGCCGTCGCCCGCGCGAACAGCCCGTTTTCCTTGATCACCGGATGCATGACAGTCCCACTAAAGGTGCGTGCGATTCGCCCCATCTTCCTCGTCGTTTACCCGACACAATTCCCATCCTTCCCCGATGGTTATCGTTTCGCATGAACTACAGAGACATATGGATCGCTCCCGTCAAATCCTTGACGGGGCTGTTAAATTTCAAATCGGTTATATTAATCGGGTTGTCCCTACGCAGCGCGCATGGGACGATCCTCCAATGGTGATCTTTCCCCCTGTGCGCAAGAAGTGGACCGGTTCGCGGCTGCGGAAATTCGTCCCCGATGCCGACCTCGTCCGCCAGGTGTGTGACGCCAACGGCGTGGCCGAGATCCCGCCGGGATTGCGACATCTGGTCGGCGAGAAAGCCTAGCGCCCCTTGCGCCCCGCCCCCAAGCGGGGTACCCGCGCCGCCGGCCTAGGGGTATAGCTCAGTTGGTAGAGCATCGGTCTCCAAAACCGAGGGTCGTGGGTTCGAGTCCCTCTGCCCCTGCCAGGCCGCCGCGCGGCGCGGCGCGAAGCGCGCAATAGCCGCTTGCGCTTTCGGATAGGCGGATCGACGTCACTTGGGTGACGGCCCGCTTGAAGGAAGCGCTGTACCACGCTACATGCGGCATCAACCGAGGTCCGGCGGAGCCATCCGCGGACCTCGTTTTTCTATCTGCTTGAAGAGGCGTGAACGTGGCCAAGACTTCTCCCGGCGAATTCATCCGCCAGGTCCGCGTGGAGGCCGGCAAGGTCGTCTGGCCGACCGGCAAGGAAACCTGGGTCACCGCCGTCATGGTGTTCATCCTGACGTCGATCCTCGCGATCTTCTTCTTCGCGGTCGACAGCGCCTTCGCGGCCATCGTCCAGTTCCTTCTCGGCCTCCTGAAGTAAAGAGACCTCCAATGTCCCGCTGGTACATCATCCACGCCTATTCGGGCTTCGAGAACAAGGTTCGCGAGTCGATCGTGAGCGAGGCCAAGCGTCTCGGCCTCGAACAGCTCGTCGAGTCGGTCGAAGTGCCGACCGAAAAGGTCACCGAGATTCGCCGCGGCAAGAAGGTCACGAGCGACCGCAAGTTCTTCCCGGGCTACGTGCTCGCCAAGCTCGGCATGAACGACGACGTCTACCACCTCGTCAAGAACACGCCCAAGGTCACCGGCTTCCTTGGGCCCAACGGCAAGCCGCAGGCGATCAGCGAGGCCGAGGCCGCGCGCATCCTGAACACCAAGGAAGAAGCCGCCGCCGCCGCGCCCAAGGCCAAGATCAGCGTCGACTATGAGATCGGCGACAGCGTCAAGGTCCTCGACGGCCCGTTTGCGAGCTTCAACGGTGTGGTCGAGGAACTCGATTTCGACCGTGGCCGGGTCAAGGTCGGCGTCTCGATCTTCGGTCGTGCGACCCCGGTCGAGCTCGAGTTCGAGCAGGTCGAGCTGGTCAAGTAAGCCTTCGCTTCGACACGAACACGAAAAGGCCCGCCGGCGACGAACCGGCGGGCCTTTTCATGTTCGGCCGTCCTGAGCCGCCTCAGCTCTTGTAGAGCGCCGGATAGCGCCGCTTGAGCGCCGCCACCTTGGGCGCGTCGTTGACGACGATGTAGGGATAGGTCGGGTTCTTGCGCATGAAGTCCTGATGATAGGCTTCGGCCGGATAGAAGCCGCCGCGCTCGAGCTTGGTCACGATCGGCCGACGATAGGCGCCCGACTTGGACAGCGAGGCCATGAACGCCCGCGCCTGCGCCAGTTGCTGCGGCGTCTGCGGGAAGATTGCCGAACGATAGCTGGGCCCCTCGTCGGGCCCCTGCCGGTTCAGTTCGGTCGGATCGTGCGCGACGGTGAAATAGACCTGCAGCAGCTGACCGTAGCTGACCTTGTCGGGATCGAAGCGGATCTTGACCGCCTCGGCATGCCCGGTCCGCTCGGTGCTGACCTTGGCATAGGTCGCGTCCGCCGCCGAGCCGCCGGCATAGCCGCTGGTGACGTCGGTCACGCCCTTCACATGCTCGAACACGCCCTCAAGGCCCCAGAAGCAGCCCCCGGCGAGCACCGCGGTTTCCTCGCGGGCCGCGGCGGGGGAGGCCGTCGCGACCAGCGCCGCGGCGAATATCGCAAGCTTCTTCATCACGCGGCTCCCGGCTTGAAGGTCATCGCCAGCCCGTTCATGCAATAGCGCAGGCCCGTCGGCGGCGGTCCGTCGTCGAACACGTGGCCGAGGTGCCCGCCGCAGCGCTTGCACAGCACTTCGGTGCGCTTCATCCCCAGCGTGAAATCGGACTTGGTCACGATTGCATTGGGAAGCGCCCGATAGAAGCTCGGCCAGCCGGTGCCGCTGTCGAACTTGGTGGTCGAGGAATAGAGCGGCAGCGCGCAGCCCGCGCAGGCGAACACGCCCTTGCGGTGCTCCTTGTTGAGCGCGCTCGAATAAGGCCGTTCGGTCGAGGCCTCGCGCAGGATCGCATAACGCTGGGGCCCGAGCTGGGCCTTCCACTGCGCCGGGGTCTTCTGGACGGGAAAGGCCGCCGTCGCGGTTCCGCCGAGGCCGCCCGCGAGGAACGCCACGCCCACCGCGCCGAGGCCCGCACCTGCCAGTACCGTTCGCCGATCGATCGTCATTGCCGCAAACTCCTTGTCTCACCAGCTACGCACGAAGCGCGCCCGCGGATGCACTCAGGTCGTCTCGAGCTTGCCCGCTGCCACCACCGGCCCCGTCGGAAGGCCCGTGGTCGAGCCGCCGAGCGGTTCGACCGACAGCGCGAGGCTCGCGCCCTCCTCGAGCAACCGCGCCTGCTCGGGCGTCAGCTCGCCATGCATCTTGCCCGTCCCCGGCATGACTCCGAGTGAACGGGGCTTGCCGTCGGCCGGAATGACCCACAGTTCGTGGCTGTGCGGGCCGGGATCGCCGACCGCGGTCGCCGCTGCGACGACCAAGCTGCGGTGTGCCGGGTCCCAGGTCGCGACCAGCCGGAGCGGGCTTCCGTCGGCGCTCATCGCCGCGACCATCGGCGCCGCCGCGGCCACCACCGGGGGCTGCACGATGACCTGCTCGGTCGGCCGCACCGCGATGAACAGGGCCAGCGCTGCCGCGACTGCGGTCGAGGCCGCCGACCAGCCCTGCCAGAAGCGCAGCCGTCCGCCGCCCGCATTGTCGTTCGCCGCGCGGCCTTCGAGCCCGATAGTGTCGATCAGCCCGGCGGGCGCCGGCACCTCCTCGACCTCGTCGAGCAGCGGCGCCAGGCGTTCTCCCCACCCGCGCACCTCGGCGGCGAAGGCGGGATCGGTGCGCAGCAGCCGTTCGGCCTCGCGCCGCTCGTCGCCGACGAGCAGACCCATCGCCAGCTCGGCGGCCAGCGCGTCGCGATCGATGTGTTCCTCGCCGGTCATTGCTCCATGCACCCCTTGAGGCGGATCAGGCCGCGCCGGACCCAGCTCTTCATCGTGCCCAGCGGCACGCCTTCGCGCGCCGCCAATTCGGGATAGCTCAACCCGTCGAGAAAGGCCGAGCGGATCGCGCCGCGGGCCCGGTCGTCGAGCGTCTCGAGGCAGCCGTGAAGCCGCCCCTGTTCGTCGGCGCGCACCGCCAGCGCCTCGGCGCCCTCGCGCTCGTCGGCGATGTCGGCGGCCTGCTCGATCGGTTCGGCGGAAGCCCCGCGCCGCCGCTTGAGGTCGATCGCCCGGCTGTGCGCGATGAGCGCGAGCCAGGTGATCGGGCTCGCCCGGCCCGCCTCGAAGGTCGCGGCACGGCGCCAGACGGTCACGAACGTGTCCTGGAGCGCATCCTGCGCCTCCGCCTCGCTGCCGAGCACGCGCAGGCAGATGCCGTATAATTTGGCGCTGGTACGCTCATAGACCGCCTTGAGCGCAGTCCGTTCGCCGGCGCCCACCCGGGCGAGCAGCCGGACCAGCTCGGCCCTTGCAAGGCTCGACGTTGACGCGGGACGATCCATCCCGCCCGTCATGGCCCAAGCCGGGGCGGCTGAAAAGGGGAGCCCGGCGGGGCTCGGGCTGACGACGCACGGGCTGGTCATCTGCGTTCAAACTCCGCCGGGCGGCGCGCGGGGTTACAGGGGGAAGCCCCCGCGCGCCATTCGGTTCAAGGCTTACGGCAGCAGGACGCTGTCGATGACATGGACGACGCCGTTCTTCTGATAGACGTTGGCGGTCGTGACGTGGCTCATGCCGCCCTTGGCGTCGGTCAGCATGATACGGCTGCCCATCATCCGGGCGGTCAGCGTGCCGCCGGCGACGGTCTTGAGCGTGGCCTTGCCGCCGCCCGCCTTGATCTTGGCCATCAGCTGCGCGGCGGTGACCCGGCCGGGCACGACGTGATAGGTCAGCACGCCTTGGAGCTGCGCCTTGTTCTCGGGCTTCAGGAGCGTGTCGACCGTGCCGGCCGGAAGCTTGGCGAAGGCGTCGTTGGTCGGCGCGAAGACCGTGAACGGACCGGTGCCGCTCAGCGTGTCGACGAGGTCGGCGGCCTTCACCGCAGCGACGAGTGTCGTCAGGTTCGGCGCGGTCGCGGCGTTCTGGACGATCGTCTTGTTGGGATACATGGGCGCGCCGCCGACGGTCGGGGTCTTGGCGGTGGCGACGGCGGGAACGGCGGCGGCAACGAGGATCGCGGCGCTCAGTCGGATGAATTTCATGGATTAACTCCCTTGTCTCGAACAACCTGTTCGGCTGCGGGAGGAGTTACGGACGGGGGATGCAATCGGATGCAGCCCCGGCCCAAAGGTCAGGTCACGGGCTCGGCGGTGACGATGAAGCGGTCGGGCCCGCGCACCTCGCTGTCGAACGGGAAGCAGGTCACCAGCACCAGCATCGGGCGCGCGCGCTGGGGCGAGACCGCGAACCGGTCCCAGCGCACCACCCCGGTCGCGGTCACCCGGAAGTGGCTGGTCCGTCCGGCCACATCCTCGACCCCGACCAAATCCCCGACCCGAATGCCCCTGAGCGCCCGGAAGTGGGTGTCGCGGTGGGCGGCGACGACCGAGGTCCCCCTGGTCCCCGGCACCGCCGTCCCCGCCACCACCGTCGGCCCGAAAGCCATCGCCTGGCCCGATCCCTTGTCGAGGATGATGGTTCGGAACCCCAGCCGCGGGATGGTGAGGCGAGCAACCGGCGCCATGTCCGCCCAGCCCCACGGCTTGACCGGCCGGTGCCCGGCGAGGCTCCGCTCGAATGCCCGCTCGAGAAGCACTTCCGCGACCACCGCCTTGACCGGGATCACCGCCGCCTGCCCCGCCTGGAAGAGGCCGAGCGCGGTGAGCCCGGCCAGCGCGATGGTCGCGGGGCGCATCACCGGGCGACCTTGCGGCGGCGGCTGACGACCAGCCCGATTAGGCCCAGCAGCGCGATGCCCAGCCCGCCCCGCATCGGCGCCCACCAGTTGGCCGCGGTCTGCGGCAGCTCGACCGCCGCGCCGGCCTCGCCCACCGCGGCCGCGCCCGCCGGGCTCGCCAGCGCCGCCTTGGCCGCCTCTCCGCCGAACAGTTCGTCCCAATCCCAGCCCGCGGGCAGGTTGATCGGCAATTCCTCACGGGTCAGCGGCTGGTCGTCGGGACGGCTCCTTTTCTCCTCCTCGGCGACGAGGCTGGTGCGCGCGGTGACGATCGAATGCGCCAGCCCCAGCGCCTCGATCTGGGCGTCGGCCTTCTCGTCATCGAGGTCGCCCAGCGTCCGCGCGGTCTCGACATCGTCGATCTTCTGCCGTGCCCAGAGCTTCGCCACCGCCTGGCTCGGCACTGCCGCCGACAGGTCGACCGTCGAGGACCACGGCCGGTCGCCGATCCGTCCGGTCACCACCAGCTTGCCCGGCATCGCCTTTCCCTTGCCGAGCAGCACCAGCGACTGGCCGGCGTAGAGGTCGGGCAGCATCGCCGGCGTGAGCGCCATCGCGCCGCCCTCGGTCCGGACCTTGAGATCGGCCACCGCCGGATAGCGCAAGCTGTCGAGCAGCGCCGACATCTTGGGCGTGACCTCGGCCGCATTGCCGATGTTGGTGTAGGTGCCGCGCCCCATCCCCGCCATCCGCGCCATCAGGTAGGAGTTGGGCGCCGAGCCGATCCCGACCGGGAAGACGTGGCTCCGCCCCCCGTCCGCGGCGATCGCTTTGGCCATCTCGGCCTCGTTCGAAATGTCGCCGTCGGTGAGAAAGATGATCTGCCGGACGGTCGACGCATCCCCCACCGCCGCCGCGTCGGCCAGCGCCGCCTGGAGCGCGGGCAGCATCTCGGTCCCCCCCTCCGCCTCGAGCCCGCGGGCGAAGCGGATCGCCGTCGCGACCTGGTCGGGGGTCGCCTTGACGCTCGAATCGAACAGCTTGGTCATCGTGTCGTCGAAGCGGATGACGTTGAAATGGTCCTGCGGCCGAAGCGTCTTCAGCGCATGCTCGAGGCTGGCCTTGGCCTCGTCCATCGACGAGCCGCCCATCGAGCCCGAATTGTCGATCACGAACACCATCTCGCGCGGCCGCACCGAGAGCGCCTGCGTCACCGGCGGGACGATCGTCGCCATCAGATATTTCTCGCCGCCGAGGTCCTGCGTGAAGGTGCCGACGCTCGGCTCGCTCGCCGCCGCCTTCCAGCTCAATTCGAAGTCGCGGTCCGCCGCGACCGGCCCGGTGGCGAGCGACACGCGCCGCACCGCCCCGTCCCCGGCGACCGAGATCTTGTGATAGGGGCTCGTCACCCAGGTGGGCGTGAACCCCGGCGCGAGGCTCACTCCGATCGACACCGGATTGAGCATCTTGCCCGCTTCCCGGCGGGCGATCGGCGCGGACGTCACCGCCACCGCATCGTCCACCGCCTTGGCCGAGGTCAGCGTGTGCGGCGGCACGTAGCGCGGCCCCGCCACCAAGGGCAGCCGCAGCGAATAGGTCCCGCCGACCTGCCGGACGGGCGCCTGATACTCGATCTCGACCACGATCGTCTGGCCGGGCCCGACATTCGCCACCTTGTTGGTGAAGAGGTTCGGTCGCTGCTGCTCGACGAGGCTCGCCGCGCGGCCTTCTTCCTTGGCCTTGTCGTAGGTCGCGCTCGCATCCTCGCGGGTCTTGATCTTGCCGATGATGACGCGCTTGCCGACGACCATCCGCAGGCTGTCGACCGCCCCATTCTCGGGCAGCGGGTAGAGGTAGCTCGCCTCGACCCACCGGTCGGAGGTGTTGCGGAAGGCCTGCGTCACCTTGACCCTCGCGATCGTCCCGCTGACCGCGACCTGCATGTCGGTGCCGAGCTGGATCGCGGGCGTGCTCGACCCGTCCTTCCCGCGCAGCAGCACCATGCCCGCGCCGGGGCCGTCGTCGGCCTCCTCCACGGCGTCCTGCGCGAGCAGCGGTCCGGACGCCGCCACGGTCAGCGCCACGGTGGCGAGGGCGGAAGCGGCGAGAAGCTTGGCGGCGGCGTTCATGGTCATGTCTCCTGTTCGTCGGGAGACACGTCACTAAGCGCGGGCCTTGCCGCACAGCCACGAGCAGTCCTGTCCGGCTTCTGCCTTGTTCCGCCATCATGTGCGGAACGGTTGACCCCTTGTGCGGAAATGTGCGGGTATGGCGGACGCCGACGGGGGACCCATGGACGACCAGTTGCTCAAGATCGCGGACTCGCAGGAGTTCGGCCGCCGCGTCCGCGAGGAGCTCGCCCGCCGCCGGATCTCGCGGCAGGCGCTCGCCGACATGGCCCGGATCAGCCTCTCGACGCTCGAAAAGGCGCTCGCCGGAACCCGCCCCTTCACCCTCGCCTCCAAGCTCCGGATCGAGGAAGCGCTCGGCCCCCCCTTCCGGCCCGCCGCCCCGCTCGACCAGCCCGCGCCCGCCGCCGCGCCCGAGCGCCTCGGCGCCTACGTCCGCGCCGCCGTCCGCTGGCTCGAGGGCAGCTTCCTCACGCTCCGCCCGAGCTTCAACACGCCGAACGCCATCTTCGCCTACGTCACCGACATTTCATGGGACGAGGGCCAGGGCCACCTCGTGTTCGCCGAGCGCCAGCGGCTCGACGCCGACTTCGCCCAGCGCGGCGAGGTCTCGCTCCCGCACCTCTCGGGCCACATCTACCTCACCACCAACGACTGCGGGCAGCACCGCATGGCCGTCCTGTCGCGCCCGACGATCAGCGGGGCGCTGTTCGGGATGCTCGCGACGCTCGAGGTCGGCAGCGGCTCGCAGCTCGTCCCCGCCTGCTGCCCGCTCGTTTTGTCCCCCCTCGCCCGCCATCCCGAGCCCCCGACCGGCGTCCTCAAGAGCGACGAGCATCCCCAGCTCCACGCCCTCCTCGCCCAGGCCACCGCCAAGGACTTCGCCCGCTTCCACCTTTAGGACGCCGCCCTCAGGCCTTGCGGGCGCGCAGTCCCAGGATCAGCGGAAAGAAGCTGTCCACCGGATCGAGCTCGGACGCACTGAACTCCTCGACGCTCAGCCCCGCGATGAACCCGCCGCAGGCGAGCGCATTGCCGAAGCTCGTCACACTCGCCCCGCCGCCGAACGGCCCCGCCAGCAGCCGCTCGCACGAGGCCGGCGTGAACCGCCAATAGTCGCTCGCGTACAGCTCGGGATCGACCCGCGCGGTCCCCGGCACCGTTGCCAGCAGGACCCCGCCCGGCCGCAGCATCCGGTGGCAATGGCGGATCGCCGCCCCCGCCTCGAAGATGAACTGCAGCGTCTGCGGCAGGAGGATGCAATCGAAGCTCTCGGCGGGAACATCGTCTGCCGCCGACAGATCCGCGACCACCGTCGCGTCCGGGTTCGCGGGATCGATGTCGAGCACGTGCCGCCCCGTGACCTCCCCCGCCGCGCCCTTCCCGTACAGCCACTCCTGCACCTCGAGGACGTCGCCGCGCATGTCCGCCGCATGGGCCGCGAAGAAGCGATCGATATAATAACGGTCGATCGGCCGCCCGCGGTCGAAGCCGTAGCTGTCGCTTGTCGGCCGGGTCGAGCGCGTCTGCGGCAGGCTCGCCGGCCGCAATCCCCGAACCAGCCTCTTCTTCGCCGTCCTGAGCAGGTTCACGAGGCCTTCCTTCCGACGACGAGCGAACGATAGATGTCGAGCAGCCGGCGCCCGTGGTCGGCGACGCGGTGACTGGCGAGCGCGGGCCGCGCGCGCCGGTGATGCGACGCAACCGTCTCGGCGAGCACGGCGCCTGCCGCCGTCTGGTCGCGCTCGCGGAACAGGGTGACGCCCTGCTCCTCGGCGAAGGGCCGGTGCGCGGGAATATCCGACAGCACCGCCGAGCAGCCCCGGCTCAGCGCCTCGAGCACCGACAGCGGCTGCCCCTCGCGATTGCTCGCGCTCAGCAGCACCCGCGTCCCGTCGAGCACGTTGCAGATCTCCTCGGGCTGGAGCTGGCCGGCGAAGGTCAGGCTCGGAAGCTTGAGCGCCCGCCGGCTCATCCGCATGAACCGGTCCCAGTGGCCGAGCGGGCCGATCCAGATCATCCGCAGCCCCGGCCGCCGGCGTTGCGCCTCGGCGAGGATCCGAAGCGCGCTGAGCGGGCTCTTGGCGCGGCTCGGACGGGCGAGGATCGCGACGTCGAAGCGTTCCTCGCCAGTCCCCGCAGGCCGGAAGAAGATGTCGTCGATCGGATTGCCGAGCACCACCGCGCTGCCGATGGGAAGCCCGATCGCCAGCATGTGGTCACGCACCGCCTCGCTCACGCAGATGACTCGCGCCGCGCCCGCCACCGCCGTGTCGATCTCCTGCCGGAGCCGCCGCCGCTTGCCGCCGAAGTCCGACGCGCGGCCGCCCCTCTCCCACCAATCCTCCTTCATGCTGTGGATGTGGACCACCAGCGCAGCCCCGCTCTCGCGCGCCAGCGCGGCGGCAAACGGCGCGCTCAGCGTGCAATGGCAATGGACGATGTCGAGCGCCCCCGTCCGCGCCGCCACCGCCATGGGCTCGCGCCGCGCGGGCGCATCGGCAATCAGCGCCAGTCCGGCCTTCTCGAAGCGCGCCTCGATCTCGGGCGCGGCCGGCCCGATCATCGTCACCTTGTGGCCGAGTTCGGCAAGGAAGCAGGCCTCGAGCTCGCTCACGCGGTCGCCCCCGCTGCCGACCATGCCCGTGTGCACATGGGCGATGGCCAGCCGGTCGCGGTCGTGCGCCAGCGGGAAGGGGGCCGGCGAAAAGCTCAGGCTCATGACCGCTTCGTCCGCCAGCGCCGCCGCTGGAGGTCGATCGCCGCCCAGCCGCCCGCCTGCGTATAGGTGTGCAGCCCGCGATAACCGCCACTCGGCTGCCACCGCTCGACCACCGTCTCGGCAAATTGCTCGGGATCGAGCGCGTCGATCCGGCACCAGGCGAGCCCGCTGCCATAGCCCCGCGTGCAATCCTGCGCCGGTCGCCACCAGGCGCCATCCTGTTCGACGATCGGCCCCGCCGGCCGCGAGCTCGCCGCATCGAGCTTCACGGGATTGAGCTTGTGCGCCGTCCACGGGCCCGTCAGCGCTTCGCTCCAGTAGATCGACAGCGTGTCATAGGTGCTGGCGCCCGGCTCGGCGACGCTCGCGAACATCCACCAGCGGCCGCTCTCGGCGTCCTGCCGAATCGTCGCATCGACCGCCTCGACCCCGTCGAGCAGGACCGCGCAGCGCTCCCAGCCGGTCGGGAAGTCGGTCGCCCGCCACAATTCGACTCGGCGGTCCGCGCTCGTTTCGGGAACCATGTACACCGTTCCCTCATGCGCGAAGACGAACGGGTAGGACAGGTGGCTTGTCCGCTCCATCACCGTCACCGGCGGGCGCGCGCGTCCATCCCCGCCGATCTGCACGCAGGACAAGCGTCCTAGCGCGCGAGCGTAATCGTAGTCCTCGAAGAACAGCCACGTCCGCTCCCCATGCGCGAACAGCATCGGGTCGGCGGCGAAGCGGTCATAGTCCATGGCGAGGAACTGGAGGTTCGCCGGGTCCGGCTCGGCCGGCCGCCCCGTTCGGGCCTGCTGCCAGCCGATCGTCCAGTCCCCCGTCCGCACCAGCGGCCCCGCCAGCCGGTGCGCCACGCTCTTGGCATAGCCCTTGAGCTTGGGCGCTGGGCGGTGCGGCTCGGCCGCGCCCGGCGCGGTGATCGGCAGCGACAGGCCCTCGACCAGATGCAGCACTGCCCGCTCGAGCAGCGTCACGAGCCGGGCGAGGATCGCATTGAGGCTGAGGGCCACCGATTCGCGCGACACCAGCGCAAGCTCGGTCGCGATCAGTTCGCGCGTCGGCCCGAGCCTCACGCTCAGCCGCGGCAGTCCGCTCGTCTGGACGCTCGCCGCCATCCCGGCCCGCCCGCGCTGCCCGTTGAACAGCGGCGTCAGCACGTGCTCGCCCGGCACCCCGCCTTCGGTGAGGTCGATCACGAGGGCATTGGCGGGAAGGTCCGACGTCGCCAGCGTCTCCCACGCCAGAAGATCGGGCCTCGGCGACCCGAACAGGCGCCGGTCGATCCGCTCGAAGGCAAGGGGCCGCTCGTCCTCCCCGCCGGCCGCATGCACCGCCACTGTTTGCCCGATCCGCTCCTCGAGCCGCCGTTTCAGCACGCCGACCCACGCCCGCTGGCGCTCGCCGCCGACCAGGATCGCGATGCTCATCACACTCTTATGTCGGGAAAATGGGGACGCCGGCACAGCCGCTCGAACGTTCCACCTCCGTTATCGATGCCCGAAATCGTAACCCGCTGTTTTTCCGGCCTTTTCTATTTCTCCACCACCCGCCATATGCGTGATGATCGAGAAGATCCGGCCCACCCTTTCCACCTCGCCCCTCCTCTGCTAGAGGCGCCGCCTTCCAGCACATCACTGGAGCCTCTGCGGGAGGGTGCCTCGGCGCCCGCTCGAACCGCTAAACTGAACCGGGCTCACGCCCAGAAGAGAGTGACATGGCCAAGAAGATTACCGGCTATATCAAGCTGCAGGTGCCGGCCGGCGCCGCCAACCCGTCCCCGCCGATCGGCCCCGCGCTGGGTCAGCGCGGCGTCAACATCATGGAATTCTGCAAGGCCTTCAACGCCTCGACGCAGGAAATGGAAAAGGGCATGCCGATCCCGACGGTCATCACCGTCTATGCGGATCGCAGCTTCTCGTTCGCCACCAAGACCCCGCCCGCCTCGTTCCTGATCAAGAAGGCCGCCGGCCTCAAGTCGGGCTCGAAGGAGCCGGGCAAGGTCTCCGCGGGCAAGATCAAGCGCAGCCAGCTGAGCGAGATCGCGGAACAGAAGATGAAGGATCTGAACGCCAACGACATCGAGGCGGCGACCAAGATCATCGAAGGCAGCGCCCGCGCGATGGGCCTCGAAGTGGTGGAGGGCTAAGAACATGGCCAAGCTGACCAAGAAGCAGAAGAGCCTCGCCAATTCGGTCGATCGCGAGAAGCTGTACGGCGTCGACGAGGCGATCAGCCTCGCCAAGACGCTCGCCACCGCCAAGTTCGACGAGTCGATCGAAGTCGCGCTCAACCTCGGCGTCGATCCGCGTCACGCCGACCAGATGGTTCGCGGCGTCGTCAACCTGCCCAAGGGCACCGGCAAGACCGTCCGCGTCGCCGTCTTCGCCAAGGGCGCCAAGGCCGACGAAGCCACTGCCGCCGGTGCCGACCGCGTCGGTGCCGACGACCTGATGGAAGAGATGCAGGCCGGCAAGCTCGACTATGACCGCGTCATTGCGACCCCGGACATGATGGGCGTCGTCGGTCGCCTCGGTAAGGTGCTCGGCCCCAAGGGCCTGATGCCGAACCCGAAGCTCGGCACCGTCACCATGGACGTGACCAAGGCCGTGACCGACGCCAAGGCGGGCCAGATCGAGTTCCGCGTCGAGAAGGCGGGCATCATCCACGCCGGCATCGGCAAGGCGAGCTTCACCGCCGAGGACCTGCGCGCCAACTATGACGCTTTCGTCGACGCCATCACCAAGGCCAAGCCGGCCGGTGCCAAGGGCAAGTACCTGAAGAAGGCGGCGATCAGCTCCTCGATGGGCCCGGGCATCAAGGTCCAGCTCGAAGAAGGCGTGGCGTAAGCCTCACCTGTTCGATGAAACAAGCGAGGGCCGCGGCGGAAACGTCGCGGCCCTTTCTCGTTGGGCTTCATGAAGGAGCCTTTCCACCATGATCGACCAGCCCCGCGACGACCAGACCGACCCCGCCCTCGAGGCCGAGGAGGAGCAGTTCAGCAACGACCACCCCCTCGCCTCGCCCAACGAACTTGCCGGTGACGCGCAAAGCGGGATCGAGCTCGAGTTCCTTGCCCGCGACGTCGCCGAGGCCGAAGCCGACGCCGAGGGCGCCGCGAGCGGGATCATGCTGGAGGAAGACACGCTCCCGCTCGACGGCGAGTAACCGGGCAAGCTAGGGGGGCGGCCATGCCCGCTCCCCGCCCCTTCGACGCCATCATCCTCGGAGCCGGGGGCGCCGGCCTGATGTGCGCCGCGATCGCCGGCCAGCGCGGCCGCCGCGTGCTGGTGATCGACCATGCTCCCGAGCCCGGCCGCAAGATCCTGATCTCGGGAGGCGGCCGCTGCAACTTCACCAATGTGCACACCGCGCCCGACCGCTACCTGTCGGCGAACCCGCACTTCGCCCGCTCGGCCCTCGCCCGCTACACCCCCCGCGACTTCCTCGACCTCGTCGAGAAGCACCGCATCGCCTGGCACGAAAAGACTCTCGGCCAGCTCTTCTGCGACGGCTCGGCCCGGCAGATCGTCGCCATGCTGCTCGAAGAATGCCGCGCCGGCGGGGTGACGCTCGGCCTCGACGCGCCGGTCCGCAACGTCACCCACGCCGACGCCCTCTTCCGGGTCGAGGCCGGGAGCTGGACCGCTGAAGCGCCCGCCCTCGTCATCGCCACTGGCGGCCCCTCCATCCCCAAGCTCGGCGCGACCGGCTTCGCTTATGACCTTGCCCGCCAGTTCGGCCTCAAGGTCGTCGAGCCGCGCCCCGCTTTGGTGCCGCTGACGCTGGGCGGCGACGAAGCACTCTTCCGCGAACTGTCGGGCGTCGCCGCACCGGTCGAGGCGCGCTGCGGCAAGGCGGCCTTCCGCGAGGCCGCGCTCTTCACCCACAAGGGGTTGAGCGGACCGGCGATCCTGCAGGTTTCGAGCTACTGGAAGCGCGGGCAAGCGGTCGCCATCGACTTCCTTCCGCAGGCGCCCGCCGGGTGGCTGCGCGAGGCCAAGCGCCAGCGGCCGAAGGCGAAGCTTGCGAGCGTGCTGGGCGAACAGCTTCCCTCACGCCTTGCCGACACGCTGGCCGAGCGGATCGCGCTGGCCGCCGAGCTCGGCAATGCCCCCGACAAGGCGCTCGACAGCGCCGAGCAGCGGCTGTCGGCCTGGGAGTTCCAGCCCAATGGCAGCGAGGGCTTCGCCAAAGCCGAGGTGACCGCCGGCGGGATCAGCACCGCCGAGCTGTCCCAGCAGACGATGGAAGCGAAGAAGCTGCCCGGCCTTCATGTCATCGGCGAGGCGGTCGATGTCACCGGCTGGCTCGGCGGCTACAATTTCCAGTGGGCCTGGGCGAGCGGAGTGGCCGCCGCCCAGGCCCTCTAGGTCGGCTCAGCGCACCGGCCCGGCGGTGGCGAGATCGAGCTTGTCGGCCGCCACCACTTCGACGTTTGGCCGAAGCGCGCGAAGCTGGTCGATGAACTTCGCCGAATCGCCGACGATGATCAGGCTGATCCGGCTCGGCTGCACGAGCCGGCCGATCGCCGACGTCGCCGCCGTCCCGCCCACCGCGCGCACCCGGTCGGCGTAAGCGAGCTGCTCGGCCGGCGAGACGCCGCGCAGCGCCGCGCCCGCCAGCGTCCCGTTGAAGCCCGCGCTGCTCTGGAGCTGGCGCTGGAAGCTGCCGACCATGAATGTCTTGCGGTTGTCGACGTCCGCCGCGACGAGGGGCTCGCTGCCGATGCGGGCATATTCGTCGAGGAACACCTTCGCGACCTCGGCCGCGCTCTCGTTCTTGGTCTGGGCATTGGCGAGGATCACGCCGCCGCCGAGCTGCGCCCCGAGCGAGCTGTAGGCGCCGTAGCTGAGCGCGCGCTTGACCCGGATTTCCTGGAACAGCCGCCCGGTCGACGAACCGCCGAGGATGCTGTTGGCGAGGAGCGCGTCGTAGTAGGCCGCGTCACCGCGCGACACGCCGCGCGCGACGGCATAGACCGCCGCCTGGCCCGCGCCCGGGAGATCGACGACGAGGGTCCGGCCCGGCGCCTCGGCACCGACGAGGTCGGTCGGCATGGCCGGAGCCGCGCCGGTCGCCCGCCAGCCGCCCAGCGCACGCTCGGCGATCGCCTTGGCCGCCGCCGGATCGATCCCGCCCGAGACGAAGGCGGTGGCAAGGTCCGGACGCCACCAAGTCTGGCGATATTGGGTGAGGTCCTCGCGGGTCAGGCTGCCGATGCTTGCCTGCGTGCCACCCGAGACCACGCCATAAGGCGCCGCGCCGAAGACCAGCGGATTGACCAGCCGCGCCGCGATCGTCGCGGGATCCTTCATCGACACCTGGAGGCCATCGAGGGTGCGCTTGCGCTCGCGCGCCACGTCCTCGGCGGGAAAACTGGCGTTGGCGAGGATGTCGCCGAGGATCGCCGCGGCCTCGGGCAGGGTCGCGGTCGGCGCGGTCACCGACAGCAGGGTGCCGTCGGGCGAAGCGGCGGCGCTGAGGTTGGCGCCGAGCTTCTCGAGGCCCGCCGCAATCTGGTCGGCCGAGCGGGTCGGAGTTCCCTTGCTGGCGATCTGCGCGACCATGTTGGCGAGTCCCGCCTTGGCGCGCGGCTCGACCGAACTGCCGCCGCGGATGGCAACGGTCAGCGTCGCGAGCGGCACGTTGCCGGTTCGCGCGGTGACGAGCTTCATGCCGTTCGACAGGGTCGTTTCCTGGAGCGCGGGCATGCGGAAGGCGGCCGGGGTCCCCGGCGCGGGCGGCGCCTGGCGCTGGCCTTCGGGCAGCAGCGCGAGCGGTGCCTGCGCGGCGGGCGGCGGGCTGGCGAAGGTCGGAAGCGGGGTCGGATTGGCCCAGCCCTTGGCGTCGCCGTCACCCTTCACATAATTGATCCGGAGGCGCCTGGCCGGCGACAGGATCGTCCGCGCGACCCGTTGGACGTCGGCGGCCGTGACCTGCGTGATCTGGGCGAGGCGCTTGTCGGCCGCGCGCGGATCGCCGGTGCGGACCAAGCCCTCGCCAAGGGTGAAGGCACGGTCGCTGGCGGTCTCGCGCTCCTGCAGCGCGTCGGACAGGAGCTCGTTCTTGGCTTCGGTCAGCTCGTCGGCGGTCGGTCCGCTGGCGCGAAGGCCGGCCAGCGTCTGGTCGAGCGCCGCTTCAGCCGCCGCCGGCTCCTTGCCTGACGCAACCACCGCCATCAGCGCGTAATAGCCCTGCTCCTCCGTATCGTTGAGAAGCGCGATCGGGCTGACCGCAAGGCCGGGCTTCACCAGCGCACTTTCGAAGCGGTTGCTGTCGCCCTTGGTGACGATCGCGTTCAGTACCTCGAGGACGGCCATGTCGGGGCTCGACGCGCCCGGCGTCTGCCACGCCGAGCCGACCGCGGGGAGCGAGACGGTCGGGGCGCTGCCGGTGACGCTGCGCGCGACGATCGGCTTGTCCTTGGCGGTGATGGCGAGCTTCGCCGGCCGCGCACGCTTGGGGATGGCGGCGAAATATTTGTTCACCAGCGCATCGAGTTCGGCCGGCTGGAAGTTGCCCGACACGATCAGGGTCGCGGTGTCGGGTCCGTAGAACGCCTCGTGGAAGGCGCGGGCGTCGGCGAGCGTTGCCGAATCGAGGTCGGAGATGCTGCCGATCGTCGGGCGACGGTGCGGGAGCGTGTTGTAGACGTTCTCGCCGATCACGAAGCTCGTCAAGCGGCCGTAGGGCGGCGCGAGGACGCGCTGGCGAAGCTCTTCCTTGACCACGTTGCGTTCGGTCTCGAACACTTCCTGGTCGATCACCGGGCGGGCCATGCGCTCGGCGTGAGTCCACAGCATCCGCTCGAGATATTGCGCGGGCACCGTCTCGTAATAGTTGGTCCGGTCGTACCAGGTGCTGGCGTTACGCGTGCCGCCGATGTCGTCCACCATCTTGTTGATGGTGTTGTAGGGCATGTTCACGGTCTTGCGGCTGAGGATGTGCTCGAACAGGTGGGCGAAGCCCGAGCGCCCGGCGGGGTCGTGCTTGGAGCCCACCTCATACCACATCGACACGGTGACGTCGGGGGTGCTGGTGTCGCGAATGGCGATGACGCGCAGCCCATTGGCAAGCTTGCGCTCGGTGAAGGGGATCGTCGGCGCGCTGAGCTTGGCGGGCGCGGCGGCGATGACGGGCGACACGGCGCTTCCGGCGAGGAGGGCGGCGGTCAGCAGGCGGCGAAGCGAAACGGTCAAGACATTCCCCCGGTAACAAGGTGATTAGCTGCGCCTACCTTCGGGGCTGCGCGACCGGGCGCAACCCCGCTTCGACCAACGACCGACGACAAGCGGCGGCGGTGCCATACCCCTCACAAACAAGCGGAAATGCCGCCCGCGATGGGCACGACCGGCCGCCTTTCCGCCGTTCGCCGTATTGTCCCCATAACACGCCGCTTTGCCGGAAGGTCGAAGCGGGTCGGTCAGGCGTCGAACGGCACGAGCGCTACTTTTGTGGCGGGGGTAAGCCCTTCGCGTGCCGCAGGGAATCGTCTCTCGGCCGCCAAGGGGAATGATCATGAAACATCGCTTGCAGAGTACCGGCCTCGCCGCCCTCGCCTTTTCGGTCTCGCTCGGCCTCGTCGGGGTCACCGTCGCCCAGCCGGCCTCGGCGCAAAGCCAGCCGATCAAGGTGACCGCGCCCGAGGAGGAGATTGTCACCCGCCGCGTGCCCGTCGGCGACCTCGACCTGTCGAAGCCGGCCGCATTCCGGACCCTTCACCACCGCATCCGCGCGGCGGCGCATCAGATCTGCGTCTCCTACGAAACCGGCGGACAGACCGCCGACGAAGCGCAATGCAACTGGGCGGCGATCCGCTCGACCGACACCCAGGTCGCCGCGCTCCGTGCCCGCGCCAGCCAGCTCGCCGAGGCCGGCCTCCCGGGCCGGATCGACGTTGCGCTCGCGATGACCGGGCCCGACGCCGAGTGAGGAGATGCCGTTGGGAGGCCATGCGCGTGCCGACAAAAAGCCGCCGCGCATGGCCTCGACTAAAGGAGAGGGCTTGATTTGTTGGACGAAGACAGCTTTTTAGACGGCGATGCTGAACGCACTCGCCTCGACCAACCTTCGCCTTTGGTGGCGCTGGCCGACCCATCTGCGGCGTGCCGGCCTTTAGTGCTATCCTCGTGAAGCGCTGACCTGACCGACCCGCCCTCACCCGGCGGGTTTTTTGTTGGTCGCATGAGACCTGCCGGATCCCGAACAGACCCAACCGACAGGATCCCACATGATCATCGTTTTGAAGCCCGAAGCCCCCGCCGACAGCGCCGAGCGGCTCATCGCCCGGATCAAGGACGCGGGCCTCAAGCCCCTCCACATGCCCGGCGCCGAGCGCGTCGTCCTCGGGGCGCTCGGCGACGAGCGCGTGCTCGCCGAACTGGCGCTCGACAGCGACCCCGCCGTCGAGAGCGTCAAGCCGATCCTCGCCCCCTACAAGCTCGTCAGCCGCGAACTGCAGGCGCATGACACCGTGGTCGATGTCGGCGGGGTCAGCGTCGGCGGCGACCGCCTGGCGGTGATCGCCGGCCCGTGCGCGGTCGAGAGCGTCGACCAGCTCCACGAGACCGCCAGCGCGGTGAAGGCGGCGGGCGCGACCATGCTGCGCGCCGGTGCCTACAAGCCGCGCACCTCGCCCTACGGTTTCTCGGGACACGGTCTCGAGGGCCTGCGCATCCTGCGCGAGGTCGGCGATGATCTCGGGCTGCCGGTGGTCACCGAGGTGATGGACACGGCCGATGTCGCCGTCGTCGCCGAGGCCGCCGACTGCCTCCAGATCGGCGCACGCAACATGCAGAATTTCGCGCTGCTCCGCGCGGTCGGCGCGGCCGGGCGCCCGGTGCTGCTGAAGCGCGGCCTCAGCGCGACGATCCAGGAGTGGCTGCTGGCGGCCGAATATCTGATGGCCGCGGGCAATGCCCAGGTCATCCTGTGCGAGCGCGGCATCCGCACGTTCGAGCCGGCGACCCGCAACACGCTCGACCTCAACGCCGTGCCCTACGTCAAGGGCAAGACCCACCTCCCGATCATCGTCGACCCCAGCCACGGCACCGGGATCCGCGACCTCGTTCCCCCGATGAGCCTCGCGGCGACCGCCGCCGGCGCCGACGGCCTGATCGTCGAGGTGCATCGCGACCCCGCGGTCGCCGTGTCCGACGGCGCGCAGTCGCTCTACCCCGCGCAGTTCGAGAAGCTGATGAGCGCGCTTGCCCCCGTCGCGGCCGCGGTCGGGCGGAGTCTGTAAACGACATGAAAGTCGAAGCGCGCGTCCTTGCGCGGCGATTGCCGGCCGGCCTCGATCCGCTTGCCGCCTATCGCCGGCTGGCGGACGGGGCGGCCGAGAGCGGGATCTTCGAGGCGCCCGACGGCCAGCGGCTGGTGATGGGTCGCGCCTGCGTCCGCGCCGAGGCACGTGACGGGACCGTCGAGCTCGTTGCGCTCAATCCCAATGGCGAGGCATTGCTCGCCGCGCTGGACAGCCCGGCGATGGCCGAGCGGCGGATCGACCGGCTGGTCCTCGCCTATTCCTTGCCCGAGAGCGAGGACGCGGCCGAGCGCCTGCTCGGCCCGCAGCCGCTCCATGCCCTGCGCGCGCTGCTCGACGCCGGCGCGGCGCCGCGCGGCGAGCCCTTTGGCGCGGTGCTGCTCGGAGTCGCCGGCTTTGACCTCGCCGCCTGGGGCGAGGAGATGCCGCGCGCGGCCGCGTCCGACTTTCCCGAATATGTCTTCTTCGTTCCCGACACCCTTCTGACGATCGCGCCCGGCGGCGCGGCGCGGCTGCTGTGCACCGCCTTCGGCCCCGACGAGCGCCACGTCCACGACGCCGCGCGCCGCCTGGAGGAAGGGCTCGCCGCTTTTTCCGAGACCTCCGCGGCCGTAGGTGGCCAGGGCGAACCGGCGTCGCGCACGATTGACGCGTTCGAGCCCGACCTCGACGACGAAGCCTTTTCCGCGCTCGTCACCCGCCTGAAGCAGGAGATTGCCGCGGGCGAAGTCTATCAGATCGTGCCGAGCCGCACCTTTACCGGCCCCTGTCCCGACCCGATTGGCGCCTATGCCCGGCTTCGCGAGGCCGAGCCGGCAAGCTACCGCTTCTTCCTCCGGACGCCCGGCTGGACCCTGCTCGGCGCCAGTCCCGAGACGAGCGTCCGCCTCTCCCCCGGCGGCCCCACCGGCCGCATCGTCGAAGTGAAGCCGATCGCCGGCACCCGCCCGCGCGGGACAAGTCCCGACAGCGACGACCGGCTCGAGGCAGAGATGCGCCTCGACGGCAAGGAACTGGCCGAGCACATGATGCTGGTCGACCTCGCCCGCAACGACGTCGCGCGGGTCTCGCTGCCCGGCACCCGGCGGGTGGCGAGGCTGCTGACGGTCGAGCGTTTCGCCCGTGTCATGCACCTCGTCTCCTCGGTCACCGGTACGCTCCGCCCCGGCTACGACGCCTTCGACGCGCTTGCCGCCTGCCTCAATGTCGGGACGCTGGTCGGCGCGCCCAAGATCCGCGCGATGCAGTTGCTCCGCGCCGCCGAGGCCACACGCCGGGGTCCCTATGGCGGCGCGATCGGCTGGATCGCAGGCGACGGGCGGATGGACACGGCGGTCGTGATCCGCTCGGCGCTGGTAAGGGACGGCATCGCCGCGGTCCGTTCGGGCGCGGGTGTGGTCCACGACAGCATCCCCGAAGCCGAAGCGGCGGAGACCCGCGCCAAGGCCTCGGCCCTGCTCGGAGTGCTCAGCGCGTGAGACCCGTCCTCCTGATCGACAACCTCGACAGCTTCACCTTCAACCTTGTCGAGAGCCTCGAGCGGCTCGGCGCAATGGTTCTAGTCCGCCGCAACCGCATCCCGGCCGAGGCCGCGCTCGCCGAAGCCGAGGCGACGGGCGCGCTGATCATGATCTCGCCCGGCCCGGGTTCGCCCACCCAGGCCGGTTGTTGCCTCGAGCTGATCGCGCTGGCCAAGGGCCGCGTGCCGCTGGTCGGCGTCTGCCTCGGGCACCAGGCGATCGTCGGGGAAGCGGGCGGCACCGTCACACGCGCGCCCGACCCCGTGCACGGCAAGTCGATGCAGCTCGAGCATGACGGCGCCGGCCCTTTCACCGGGATCGAGAGCCCTGCCCGCGTCGGCCGCTATCACAGCCTGTGCACCCGCGACCTGCCCGAACGATTCACCGTCCACGCCGAGGTCGACGGCATGGCCATGGCGTTCAGCGACCAGGAGGCGAAGCAGGCCGGGCTGCAATTTCATCCCGAGAGCATCCTCACCACGCATGGCGACCGGATGCTCGCGAACCTGCTGGCGATGTTCCCCTAGCGGCGCTGGCGGCGGGCGCGCGGCGGGGTCACCCCACCATCGCTGCCAGCGAGTTCATCGGCGGCAAGGTCGCTCGACACCGCCTCTTTGTCCCCCGGCTGGTTGCTGGCCTGCTGGCGGCGGCGCGAACGCCAGTCCTCGAAATCGCCGTGGAACTGCGCCTCGCGCTCGCGCCGCCACTCGTCATAATCCCGGTCGAGTTCGGCGAGGTGGTTCGACCGATAACGCGCATAAGCCTCGTCATGCCCGCCGTCGCGGTGCCGGTAGAAGGCCTCGGCAGCCTCATGCTCGGCCTTGCCGAACAGATTGCCATGCGCCGCGCCCTGCGCCGGACCCTCGTCTTCCCACCTCGCCATCGTCGGTCTCCTCGTCTGCTGTCAGCAAGAAAAACGCACCGGCCCTTTCCCTGCTCCGGCAGTCCGCCGCAGCCAGACGGTTGATCGGCGCGGCTTTTCTGCTATTGGGCGCCTCGTTCCCGGCTTGCCGGGACGCCGTCCGAGACAGTTGGTGCGCTCCCTTCGGGGCGCTTAATTCCCAGCCGAGACGGGGAAGAGAGTTTCAAGCGGGCCCCGCCCGCCTTGTCGTGCGCCACCTTTTGCGCACGTGCCTCCAGCCCCACGGACATGAGCTCCCGCCCGGTTTCGGCCGAGCGGGTCATGAAGCCGGTCGTTCGTCCCATCGGGACAGACGGCCATTTGTTTGGAGTTGGCATGGATCGCAACGAAAAGGCTGATCTGGTTGCCGAACTGAAGCAGGTTTTCGAAGAGACCAGCGTTGTGGTGATTACCCGCAACCTCGGTCTGACGGTGGCTCAGTCCACCGACCTTCGCCTGCGGATGCGCGACGCCGGAGCCCAGTTCAAGGTTGCGAAGAACCGCCTCGCCCTCATCGCGCTCGATGGCACCCGCTATCAGCCGCTGGGCGAGTTGCTCAAGGGCCCGACGGCCCTTGCCACGTCCATCGATCCGGTCGCTGCCGCCAAGGTTGCGATCGACTTCGCCAAGACCACCGACAAGTTCGAGGTCCTGGGCGGAGCGATGGGCGACACCGTCCTCGACCTCGCAGGGGTCACGGCGCTGGCCGAGCTTCCGAGCCTCGATCAGCTGCGTGCGACCCTCATCGGTCTGGTGCAGGCCCCGGCGAGCAAGATCGCCCGGACCGTCGCCGAGCCGGGCGCGATGCTGGCGCGGGTGTTCGGTGCATATGCGGCGCAGGACGCGGCATAGGTTCTTCGTTTTTCTTATCGTTTTCGCACGACAATTCAGGGGCCGAAGAGTCCCGCACAGGAGTAAGAAATGGCTGACATCAACAACATCGTCGACCAGCTGTCGGCGCTCACCGTCCTCGAGGCCGCCGAGCTGGCCAAGGCCCTCGAAGAGAAGTGGGGCGTTTCGGCCGCCGCTGCCGTCGCCGCTCCGGCTGCCGCCGCCGCTGCCGGCCCGGCCGCTGAAGAGAAGACCGAGTTCGACGTGATCCTCACCGGCGACGGTGGCAAGAAGATCAACGTCATCAAGGAAGTCCGCGCCATCACCGGCCTGGGCCTCGGCGAAGCCAAGGCGCTGGTCGAGGGTGCTCCGAAGCCCCTCAAGGAAGGCGTCAACAAGGACGAGGCCGAGAAGATCAAGAAGCAGATCGAGGAAGCCGGCGGCACCGTCGAGCTCAAGTAAGCTTCTGAACCAGTTTCGCCGGTGTCTTGAAGCGCCGGTGATCGGGAAGGGCGGCTCCGCAAGGGGTCGCCCTTTTCCGTGTGGGCGCCGGTCAGCGCGTCCGGACGAAGATGCTCGCGTGCCTGTCGCGGGCGAACAATCGCCAACCGGGCTCCTTCAGCAGCTTCTTCGTCAGCCCGTTCGTATTCTCGAGCACCGCCCAGCGGATTCCGAACCGCG
This sequence comes from Sphingomonas rosea, assembly GCF_039538065.1. Classification (NCBI taxonomy): domain Bacteria; kingdom Pseudomonadati; phylum Pseudomonadota; class Alphaproteobacteria; order Sphingomonadales; family Sphingomonadaceae; genus Sphingomonas; species Sphingomonas rosea. The sequence goes on along the minus strand of NZ_BAABBR010000001.1, from coordinate 1,454,393 downwards.
TCACGTCCTCGCGGAATTTGCTAATATCGCCGGCGGTGATCGCCTTGGCGCGGAAGGTGAAGTCGTCGCCGTACATGTCGGCGCGGCCGTCGATGTAGGGCCGGACCCCGATCATGACGAGCGGACCGCCCTGGCTATATTCGTTATAGACCGGCTGGGCGCGGAGCTCGGCAGGCACCTTGGCGAGGAGCGTCAGCGGATAGCTGCTATGCTCTTTGAACTGATAGGGGATCGCCAGCCGCGCGGCGAATACCAGCAAGAGCAACGGCAGGAACCAGGCGGTGCGCGGCAGCGGGCGGCGCGGCGACGTCGCGGGATCGACCATCGGCATCAGGACCAGCAGCCCGACGATCGCGAAGAGCATCTGATGACGCGCATGAAGGAGCGCCATCGCGGCAAGCCCCGCGAGCAGCAGGAAGCGCAGCGGCGGCACGGTCCGCCAGCGCAGCGCGACCACGCCCACCATGACGACCAGCAAGGCGGTGAAGCCGATGTCGCGGGTCAGCACCGAGCGGCGCCATTCGGAGATGACCGCGAGCGCCTTCATGTTGCTGACTTCGAAGGGGTAGAGGAAGTGCTCGGGGCCGAAGGGCGTCGCGAAGACCGCGATCCCGAGCGCGAGCAGCCCGAACGCCGCCCAGCGCCCGAGCAGGCGCGTGTCGCGCGGATTCTCGATCAGGGATTCGAGCGCGAACAACCCGGCCAGGCCGAAGGCGACGATGTAGCTCGCATGAAGATTGGCCCAGATCGCCATCAGCAGGGCCGCCGCCAGCGGCGGGGCGCGGCGCTCCTCGCGGGCGCGAAGCAGGATCACGGTCCACAGCGCGAGCAGCGACCAGGCCAGCATGTGCGGGCGGGCCAGCGTGAAAGGAAAGAGGATGCCGGCGGCGAGCGCGACGGCGGTCACGGCATAGCGAGCCGGCAGGTGGCGGAAGGCCTCGCGCGCCAGCAACCAGAAGGTGAAGGCCGCCGAGGCGGCATAGAGGACGGTGATCGCCGCCCAGCCGCGCAGCCACTCGGCCCCAACCATCAGCACTTCGGCCAGCCACTCGTGCGCCATCCACGCCTTGCCAGGCATGGTGTGGCTGAAGGGATCGACGGTCGGGACGGCCCGATGTTCGACGACCCAGTGCCCGGCACCGAGGTGCCAGCCGGTGTCGCCGTCCATGAAGAGGTTCAGCGCGAAGGCGATGAGGAAGGCGAAGAACAGCGGCAGTGCCGACTGCAATTCGCGGGAATACGCGTCGAGGCGGTCGGGCGCGAAGCGATTCTCCGGGGTGTCCCCGGCCATGAGGGCGCCGCGGGCCCGCTGCCACCAGCCGTCTTGGGTCACGCTCGCCATTCATCCTCCCCGTGCCGCTCGTCGGCGGCGTGCGGCGGGTCTAGCGCAGGCCCGTCACGAGATGGTTAACGGCTGGGAGACCCACGACCCGCCAAGGGGGTCGGCAGCAATGCGCGAGGGCCGCTTTGGTTGCTTTGCCCCCTTGCGAAAACGGGCCGCGAAGCTATATGCAGACCTCATCCGACAAACATACCGGCTCCGCCGCATGGGTTCCCATGCGCCTGGGGCCTTTCCTGCCCTCTCCGGGACAGGGTCCGAATAGCGCGCGGGCCGAACGAAGTGGAGAGACCAGCGGGAGCAGCGCTCCACTACTTACCACCCCGGCGCCTCGCCGGGGGCAAAGCGGGAGCGCAGGTTTGCTGTGCTCGCGCCCAAGCGCAGGGACGACCATGGCCACCAAGTCGATCGAAATTCCGCACAACACCGCCGCCGGCCGCAACGGCAAGGCGCGCCGCATCCGCAAGATCTTCGGCAACATCCACGAGATCAGCGAGATGCCGAACCTCATCGAGGTTCAGCGCGAAAGCTACGAGCAGTTCCTGCGTTCCGATCCCTCGACCGGCTATGTGTCGGGCCTCGAGAAGACCCTGCGTTCGGTGTTCCCGATCCAGGACTTCGCCGGCACCGCGCACCTCGACTTCGACCATTACGTCCTTGAGGACCCCAAGTTCGACACTGACGAGTGCCGCCAGCGCGGGCTGACCTATGCCGCGCCGATGCGCGTGACGCTGCGCCTCACCTCCTTCGAGATCGATCCCGACACCGAGGCCAAGTCGGTAATCGATATCAAGGAGCAGGACGTCTACATGGGCGACATGCCGCTCATGACGGGCAACGGCACCTTCATCGTCAACGGCACCGAGCGCGTCATCGTCAGCCAGATGCACCGCTCGCCGGGCGTCCTGTTCGACCATGACCGCGGCAAGACCCACGCGTCGGGCAAGTTCCTGTTCGCCGCGCGCGTCATTCCGTATCGCGGCTCGTGGCTCGACTTCGAGTTCGACGCCAAGGACATCGTCAACGTCCGCATCGACCGCAAGCGCAAGCTGCCGGTCACCGCGCTGCTCCACGCGCTCGGCCTGACCAGCGAAGAGATCCTCAACGAATTCTACAACCGCGTGACCTATGTCCGCGGTCCCAACGGCTGGCAGATCCCCTACGTCGCCGAAAACTGGCGCGGCCAGAAGCCGATGTTCGACATCGTCAACGCCGACACCGGCGAAGTGGCGTTCAAGGCCGGCGAGAAGATCACCCCGCGCCGCGCCAACCAGGCCGGCAAGGAGGGCCTCGCCAACCTCATCATCCCGACCGAGACCATCTTCGGTCGCTTCTCGGCCTATGACCTCATCAACGAGGGCACCGGCGAGATCTACGTCGAGGCTGGTGACGAGATCAGCCCGGAGAACCTCGAAGCGCTCGACAAGGCGGGCGTCGACCGGCTTGAGCTGCTCGACATCGACTACGTCAACACGGGCCCTTGGATCCGCAACACCCTCAAGGCCGACAAGGCCGAGGACGGCGACCATGCGCTTTCCGACATCTACCGCGTCATGCGCCCTGGCGAGCCGCCGACGCGCGAGACCGCGGACGCGCTGTTCTACGGCCTGTTCTTCGATCCTGAGCGCTACGACCTCTCGGCCGTCGGCCGCGTCAAGCTCAACATGCGCCTCGGCCTCGACGCCGAGGACACGGTCACCACGCTGCGCCGCGAGGACATCCTGGCGGTCGTCAAGGAACTGGTGAACCTCAAGGACGGCAAGGGCGAGATCGACGACATCGACAACCTCGCCAACCGTCGCGTGCGTTCGGTCGGCGAGCTGCTCGAGAACCAGTATCGCGTCGGCCTCCTGCGCATGGAGCGCGCGGTCAAGGAGCGCATGAGCTCGGTCGACGTCTCAACCGTCATGCCGAACGACCTCATCAACGCGAAGCCCGCCGTGGCCGCGGTGCGCGAGTTCTTCGGCAGCTCGCAGCTCTCGCAGTTCATGGACCAGACCAACCCGCTCTCCGAAGTGACGCACAAGCGTCGCGTCTCGGCGCTCGGGCCGGGCGGCCTGACCCGCGAGCGCGCGGGCTTTGAAGTCCGCGACGTCCATCCGACCCACTATGGCCGCATCTGCCCGATCGAGACGCCGGAAGGCCCGAACATCGGCCTGATCAACAGCCTCGCCTCGTTCAGCCGCGTCAACAAGTACGGCTTCATCGAGACGCCGTACCGCAAGGTCGTCGACCACAAGGTGACCGACGAGGTCGTCTACCTGTCGGCGATGGAAGAGGCCAAGCACACGATCGCGCAGGCCAATGCCGAAATCGCCGAGGACGGCACCTTCGTCGAGGAGATCATCTCGTCGCGGCGCAACGGCGACTTCCTGATCGCTCCGCGCGACCAGATCACGTTGATGGACGTCAGCCCCAAGCAGCTCGTCTCGGTCGCCGCCTCGCTCATCCCGTTCCTCGAGAACGATGACGCCAACCGCGCGCTCATGGGCTCGAACATGCAGCGCCAGGCCGTTCCGCTCTTGCAGGCCGACGCGCCGCTGGTCGGCACCGGCATGGAAGAGACCGTCGCCCGCGACTCCGGCGCTGCCATCGCGGCCCGCCGCGCCGGCATCGTCGACCAGGTCGACGCGACCCGTGTCGTCATCCGCGTCACCTCCGAGCTTCGCCCGGGCGAGAGCGGCGTCGACATCTACAGCCTGATGAAGTTCCAGCGCTCGAACCAGTCGACCTGCATCAACCAGCGCCCGCTGGTGAAGGTCGGCGACGTGGTCGAGGCCGGCGAGATCATCGCCGACGGTCCCTCGACCCAGTTCGGCGAGCTCGCGCTCGGCCGCAACGTCCTCGTCGCGTTCATGCCGTGGAACGGCTACAACTATGAGGACTCGATCCTGATCTCCGAGCGGATCGTGAAGGACGACGTCTTCACCTCGATCCACATCGAGGAGTTCGAGGTCATGGCCCGCGACACCAAGCTCGGGCCGGAGGACATCACCCGCGATATCCCCAACGTCGGCGAGGAAGCGCTCCGCAACCTCGACGAGGCGGGCATCGTCTACATCGGCGCCGAGGTCGAGCCGGGCGATATCCTGGTCGGCAAGATCACGCCGAAGGGCGAGAGCCCGATGACGCCGGAAGAGAAGCTCCTCCGCGCCATCTTCGGTGAAAAGGCCTCGGACGTCCGCGACACCTCGCTGCGTCTGCCGCCGGGCGTTGCCGGCACGATCGTCGACGTTCGCGTCTTCAATCGTCACGGCATTGACATCGACGATCGAACCCGCGCCATCCAGGCCGAGGAAAAGGATCGCCTCAAGGGCGACGCCGAGTCCGAGCGCCGGATCCTCAACCGTGCGACCTTCGCGCGTCTGCAGGAAATGCTGGTCGGCCAGGTCGCGACCGCCGCGCCCAAGACGATCAAGAAGGGTGCGACCCTCGACGTCGAGATGCTCGAGGGTACCGACAAGCACGACTGGTGGAAGATCGCCGTCAAGGACGACAGCCGCCAGGCCGACATCGAGGCGCTCAAGGGCCAGTATGACGAAGCCGAAGCGGCCATCCGTCGCAAGCTCGAGGACCGCATCGGCAAGGTCGAGGCCGGCGACGAGCTGGCCCCGGGTGTCCTGAAGATGGTCAAGGTGTTCGTCGCGGTGAAGCGCAAGCTGCAGCCGGGCGACAAGATGGCCGGCCGGCACGGCAACAAGGGCGTCATCAGCCGCATCCTGCCGATCGAGGACATGCCGTTCCTCGAGGACGGGACGCATGCCGACATCGTGCTCAACCCGTTGGGCGTGCCGAGCCGCATGAACGTCGGGCAGATCTTCGAGACCCACCTTGGCTGGGCCGCCCGCGGCCTCGGCAAGCAGGTCGCCGACATGCTCGAGGACATGCACAACCGTGGCTCGGACTATGCCGGCAAGGACGCCGCCGCGATCCGCGAGAAGCTCAAGAGCCTCTACGGTCCGCAGTATGACGGCGACATCGACGCGCGGTCGGACGAGGGTGTCCTCGATCTCGCCCGCAACCTCGTCGGTGGTCTGCCGATGGGCACCCCGGTGTTCGACGGGGCGCGCGAGCCGGACGTGTCGGAGGCGCTGACCAAGGCGGGTCTCGACACCTCGGGCCAGTCGACCCTGTACGACGGCCGCACCGGCGAGCCGTTCGACCGCAAGGTGACCATGGGCATCATCTACATGCTCAAGCTTCACCACCTCGTGGACGACAAGATCCACGCGCGTTCGATCGGGCCGTACAGCCTCGTCACCCAGCAGCCGCTGGGCGGTAAGGCGCAGTTCGGCGGCCAGCGCTTCGGTGAGATGGAAGTCTGGGCCCTCCAGGCTTACGGCGCCGCCTACACGCTGCAGGAAATGCTGACCGTGAAGTCCGATGACGTCATCGGCCGGACCAAGGTCTACGAAGCGATCGTCAAGGGCGACGACACCTTCGAGGCCGGCATTCCGGAGAGCTTCAACGTGCTGGTCAAGGAAATGCGCTCGCTCGGCCTCAACGTCGAACTCGACAGCGTCGACAACCTCGACGAGCCGCCGGCGCTCGCGGCGGAGTGAGGGCTTCGGCCCTCCTCCTTCCGCCACAAGACATGACCTCGAAGCCCTCAGGGGCTCAGGAGTAAAGTATGAACGAGCTGACCAACTTCGCGAACCCGGTGGCCAAGCCGGAGACCTTCGACCAGATCAAGATCGGCATCGCCTCCCCGGACAAGATTCGTTCGTGGTCGTTCGGCGAGATCAAGAAGCCCGAGACGATCAACTATCGCACGTTCAAGCCCGAGCGTGACGGCCTGTTCTGCGCGCGCATCTTCGGTCCGATCAAGGACTACGAGTGCCTGTGCGGCAAGTACAAGCGCATGAAGTACAAGGGCATCGTCTGCGAGAAGTGCGGTGTCGAAGTCACCGTCTCGAAGGTCCGCCGCGAGCGTATGGGCCACATCGAGCTGGCCGCGCCGGTCGCGCACATCTGGTTCCTCAAGTCGCTGCCCTCGCGCATCGGCCTGCTGCTCGACATGCAGCTCAAGCAGCTCGAGCGGATCCTCTACTTCGAATCCTACGTGGTCATCGAGCCGGGCCTGACCCCGCTCGAAAAGTATCAGCTGCTGACCGAGGACGAGCTTCTCGAGGCGCAGGACGAGCATGGCGAGGACGCCTTCTCGGCCGGCATCGGCGCCGAAGCCGTCAAGATCATGCTGATGGACCTCGATCTCGAGGGTGAGAAGAAGCAGCTCCTCGAGGAGCTCGCGGTCACCAAGAGCGAGCTCAAGCCGAAGAAGATCATCAAGCGCCTGAAGGTCGTCGAATCCTTCCTCGAATCGGGCAACCGTCCCGAGTGGATGATCCTCGACGTCGTTCCGGTCATCCCGCCCGAGCTTCGCCCGCTGGTGCCGCTCGACGGCGGCCGCTTCGCGACGTCGGATCTCAACGATCTCTATCGCCGCGTCATCAACCGTAACAACCGTCTCAAGCGCCTGATCGAGCTGCGCGCGCCGGACATCATCGTCCGCAACGAAAAGCGCATGCTCCAGGAAGCCGTCGACGCGCTGTTCGACAACGGCCGCCGCGGCCGCACCATCACCGGTGCCAACAAGCGTCCGCTCAAGTCGCTGAGCGACATGCTCAAGGGCAAGCAGGGCCGCTTCCGCCAGAACCTCCTCGGCAAGCGCGTCGACTATTCGGGCCGTTCGGTCATCGTCACCGGTCCGGAGCTCAAGCTCCACCAGTGCGGCCTGCCGAAGAAGATGGCGCTCGAGCTGTTCAAGCCGTTCATCTACTCGCGCCTCGACGCCAAGGGTCTCTCGATGACCCTCAAGCAGGCCAAGAAGTGGGTCGAGAAGGAGCGCAAGGAAGTCTGGGACATCCTCGACGAAGTCATTCGCGAGCACCCGGTCCTCCTCAACCGCGCCCCGACGCTCCACCGCCTCGGCATCCAGGCGTTCGAGCCGGTCCTGATCGAGGGCAAGGCGATCCAGCTCCACCCGCTGGTCTGCGCCGCCTTCAACGCCGACTTCGACGGCGACCAGATGGCGGTCCACGTGCCGCTCTCGCTCGAAGCGCAGCTTGAGGCCCGCGTGCTCATGATGAGCACCAACAACATCCTCTCGCCCGCCAACGGCAAGCCGATCATCGTCCCGTCGCAGGACATGGTGCTGGGTCTCTACTATCTCTCGATGGAGAAGGACGGAGAGCCGGGCCAGGGTTCGCTGCTCGCCGACATGACCGAGGTCCACCAGGCCCTCGCCGCCGGCGTCGTGACCCTGCACACCAAGATCACCAGCCGCGTCCCGCAGACGGACGAGGCCGGCAAGACCTACATGAAGCGCTTCGAGACGACCCCGGGCCGCATGCTGCTCGGCGAAACGCTCCCGAAGAGCCACAAGGTGCCGTTCGAGACCGTCAACCGCCTTCTCACCAAGAAGGACATCGGCGACGTGATCGACGAGGTCTATCGTCACACCGGCCAGAAGGACACGGTCCTCTTCGCCGACGCGATCATGGGTCTCGGCTTCCGCCACGCGTTCAAGGCCGGCATCAGCTTCGGCAAGGACGACATGGTCATTCCGCAGGCGAAGGATCCTCTCGTCGAGGAAACCCGCGCCCTCGTGAAGGACTATGAGCAGCAGTATCAGGACGGCCTGATCACCCAGCAGGAAAAGTACAACAAGGTGATCGACGCCTGGTCGCGTTGCGGTGACCGCGTCGCGCAGGAGATGATGAAGGAAATCTCCGCCACGCCGAAGGGCGAGGACGGCCGCGAGCGTCCGGTGAATTCCATCTACATGATGGCTCACTCGGGTGCCCGTGGTAGCCAGGCGCAGATCAAGCAGCTCGCCGGCATGCGCGGCCTCATGGCCAAGCCGTCGGGCGAGATCATCGAAACGCCGATCATCTCGAACTTCAAGGAAGGCCTGACCGTCCTTGAATACTTCAACTCGACCCACGGCGCCCGCAAGGGTCTCGCCGACACCGCGCTCAAGACGGCGAACTCGGGTTACCTGACCCGTCGTCTGGTCGACGTGTCGCAGGACGCCGTGATCATCGAGGAGGATTGCGGCACCGACCAGGCACTGGAGATGCGCGCCATCGTCCAGGGCGGTTCGGTCATCGCCAGCCTTGCCGACCGCGTTCTGGGCCGCACCACGGCCGAGGACGTCGTCGATCCCAAGACCGGCGAGACGCTGATCGAGGAAGGCGTGCTGCTCGACGAGGCGATGGTCGCGAAGCTCGAGGCGGCCAGCCTCCAGGGCATCAAGATCCGCTCGCCGCTGGTCTGCGCCAGCCGCCAGGGTGTCTGCGGCAAGTGCTACGGGCGTGACCTCGCCCGCGGTACGCCGGTCAACATCGGCGAAGCGGTCGGCGTCATCGCCGCCCAGTCGATCGGCGAGCCGGGCACGCAGCTGACCATGCGTACCTTCCACATCGGTGGTGCGGCGCAGCTCAACGAGCAGTCGAACCTTGAGGCGCCGGTCGACGGCACCATCGAGTTCCGCGACATGCCGACGATCACCGACCCGCGCGGCCGGCACATCTCGCTGTCGCGCTCGGGCGAGCTCGCCATCCTCGACATGGACGGGCGCGAGCTCTCGACGCACCGCGTGCCTTACGGCGCGCACCTGCTGTGCGAGAACGGCCACATCGTCTCGAAGGGCGACCGCATCGCCGAGTGGGATCCGAGCTTCAGCCCGGTGATCACCGAGAAGGCCGGCTCGATCAAGTTCCAGGACCTGATCGAGAACCGCACCATGACCGAGCAGACCGACGAAGCGACCGGCATCAGCCAGCGCGTCGTCACTGAGGACATGGCCAAGTCGAAGAAGGAGGATCTGCGTCCGCGCCTGACCCTCCTTGGCGACAACTCGCAGGAAGCCGGCGTTTATCGCCTCGCGGCCGGCGCGATCGTCGCGGTCGAGGACGGTGCCACCGTGGAAGCCGGCGAAGTGCTCGCCCGCATGCCGCGCGAAGCCGCCAAGACCCGCGACATCACCGGCGGTCTGCCGCGCGTCGCCGAGCTCTTCGAGGCCCGCACGCCCAAGGACAAGGCGATCATCGCCCGCGTCTCGGGCCGCGTGCAGTTCCTCAAGGACTATAAGGCGAAGCGGAAGATCGCGATCGTTCCGGACGACGGCAGCGAGCCGCACGAGGAGCTGGTCCCCAAGAGCCGCGTCATCGACGTGCAGGAGGGCGACTATGTGAAGCGCGGAGACAATCTCGTCGGCGGTTCACCCGATCCGCACGACATCCTCGAGGCGCTCGGCGTCGTCGCGCTGGCCGAATATCTCGTCACCGAGATCCAGGAGGTCTATCGACTGCAGGGCGTGAAGATCAACGACAAGCACATCGAGGTGATCGTTCGCCAGATGCTGCAGAAGGTCGAGATCACTGACGACGGCGACACCACCCTCCTCAAGGGTGAGCAGGTCGATCGCGAGGAGATGGACGAGATCAACTCGAAGCTCGGCAAGGGTGAGCGTCCGGCCTCGGGCAAGCCGATCCTCCTCGGGATCACCAAGGCGTCGCTCCAGACCCGGTCGTTCATCTCGGCGGCCTCCTTCCAGGAGACCACCCGAGTGCTCACCGAGGCCTCGGTCCAGGGCAAGATCGATACGCTGAACGGTCTCAAGGAGAACGTCATCGTCGGTCGCCTCATCCCCGCCGGTACCGGCGCGGGCATGAACCGCCTCCGGGTCGCCGCGTCGAGCCGCGATGCCTCGCTTCGTGCGGCGCAGCGCAAGCTCGCCGACGCGCTGGTCGCGCCGAACAGCGCGGAAGAGCTTCGCGCCGCCGAGCTCGCCCAGTCGACCCGCGATGCTTCGGCCTCGGGCCACGACCCGCTCGGTGACGTCGTCGCCAGCGGCCACGGCACCGACGCCGACGCCGGCGACTATCTGCAGAGCTAGTCGCGGCCTACCGGCCCGGAAGACCTGACCAACGAAGACCCCGTCGGCCCAGTGCCGGCGGGGTTTTTCGCATGCGCGGGCTGGCATTGGCCACGAGCCCGGGGCGGTCTCGACATGGGGGGCGTGGCGCATGTCTTTGGGGTCATTTCAGACGGTCAAGCACCGCAGCACGGGCTTCGGCCCCGGGATCCACTATTTCGCGGACGAGGCGCTCGCCGCCCGGATGCCGCCGCTGGCCCTGCCGCCGATGCCGATGCGGGAAGAAGCGCGAGCGGCGTTCCGGGCCGCCATCGCCTTCCTTCGGCCGACCGGCAACGGCAGCCTCAAGGACCTGCTCAACCTGGCGCAGGCACGTGGCTATAGCGCCAATCCGCGCGACTGGGTGCCAGACGCCAAGCTCTTCGACCGCTCCCCACTCCTCTATCAGCCTTGGGTCGACTTCTTCTCGGAAGAGGGGCTGACGCCCTTCAATGAAGGGAATCGGCTTACCGGCGAAAATTGGAAGCGCTGGAAGCCGAAGCCAAGAAGCGTGGCCTTGTCGCGCATGGCGGCGTGGGACCCGGAGGCCTACACGCGGCTCGTGATCGACGTCGGGCCATCGCTGTCGGTCGCCGACCGGCTGAGCCTGCTCAACCACCTGAATGCAGGCGCGTCGCATCGCGGTATTCTCCCCTGGCAGGTGCCGCTCATGCGGCGCTTCCTCGACGATCCCGCGGCCAAGGTCCGGGAGCAGGCGCAGGCCAAGCTCGATTCGATGGGTGGCATCGAGACCGAGGCCGACCACGCCGCGATCCTCGCCCGGCACCTCGCGGTGGAACATGGTCGCGTCCGCTACGCCGAGCGTCCCGAGGCGAACACCTTCCCCTTCTGGGAGCACTGGAAGAGCACCAGTTTTGCGGCGTTGGCGGCGGCGCTCAGACTGACTCCGATCCAGCTCGCGCATGGTGCCGAACTCGACCTCCTCGACCAGAATTTTGTGATGCTCGCGATCCAGAGCGGCGATCGCGAGGTGCGCCACATCCTCGCGAAGCGCGAACTCGCCGGGGAGCGACCGGACGAGGTGCACCTCGCCTTGCTGCATGATGCCGAGCCAGGCCTCAGGCGCCGCGTCCTCGAGACGCTGTTCCAGGCGGCCTACTGGAACAGCATGCAGGATTTTCTCGCCCCCGACCTCGGCAGCTTGCCCCCCGCCGACATGCGCAGGATGTCGGCCTTTGCGGCGTTGGAGCCGTCGGTCGTCCTTGAGCGCAAACAGCGCAAGCTGCCCGTCAACACCAGCTACGATCCGCTCTGTGCGCTAGCCTGGTCGGTGAATAAGGAGGCCGCGCAGGAGGCAGTAGACCTTGCGCTCGCAGCGGGCATGAAGCCCGACAACTGGCGCCTCGCGCCGCTCCGCTTCAACCTCGCGCTCTGAAGCAAAAGAAAAACCCCGCCGGCGCTGAGCCGACGGGGTTTTTCTTTGTAACGATGAAAACGGAAGCCTTAGCAGCGCCCGCCCTTCATCGTGTTCTCGGTGCAGTTGGCGGCCGAGTTGACGTCAGTCGCAACGCCGCGAACGGTGTTGCAGGCTGTCATCGCGAGCGAGCCGCCGATCAGAACCAAGGTCACGAACTTCCGCATGGGTACACTCCGTTAAAGAACCGGAATGACCCATGCCTCAGATCAGATCGCGTTGTCGACCGTGTTGGCTGCCGAGTTCACGTCCTTTGCCGCACCGCGAACGGTGTTGCAGGCCGCGATCGTCAGCGAGCTGCCGATCAAAGCGAGGGTCATTACCTTGCGAAGCATGGTGTTCTCTCCTGTCTTGCGGCTGAACGAACGCCGAAACGACCGGCAGGGTCCATGACGGGAGCGTTATTTCTTCAGCGGTGTGGCCGCAGGCCCCAGATCGCTTGACCCCGCCCTTGCCGAGCGGGCAAGCCGCCGCATGCGCGGACGTGGCGGAATGGTAGACGCTGCCGACTTAAAATCGGCTTTCGGGAACGAAGTGCGGGTTCAAGTCCCGCCGTCCGCACCAGCCGCAATGGCAGTTCGGTTGCGAACTCAGACCGAAACGGAGCAAATTGTTAAAGGCTTTCGGTCTAATCGAGATCAATGCTTGGTTTTTCTCCGGCCGCATCGACCATGCTCCGGCGCTCCGTCCTCGGGCGCGCCGAGGCGGTCATCATCCTGTTCCTGCTCGCGGCGGTCGGGGCGTTCATCTGGAACGGCAGCAGCCTTCTCCACCTCATCGCGAGCCAGAAGGTCAGCGGCCTCGACGCCGGCGTCCAGGTCGCCGCCGCGGCGCTCGTCCTCAACGTCGCGCTGATCCTGTTCGGCTGGCGCCGCTACGTCGACCTCCAGCACGAGGCCGAACTGCGCGCCGACGGCGAGCGCCGCGCTGCCCGCCAGGCCGCGACCGACAGCATCACCGGCCTCGCCAACCGCAAGGGGTTCGCCGAGGGCGTCGAGCAACTCTGCCAGACCGCGATCGACGCCGATCATTGCCTCGTCATCATCTCGCTCCAGATGCAGCGCTTCAAGCGGATCAACGACCGCTTTGGCTACGACATGGGCGACGCGCTGCTGCGCGAGATTACCGCCGCGATGAGCGCCGACGTGCCGGAGAATTCGGTCGTCGCCCGCCTGTCGGGCGATGAATTCGCAATCGCCGCCTGTGTCCGCACCGCCGACCTCGCCAGCGCTGAGACCCTTGCCGAAACCCTGCTGCGCGACGTCAGCCGGACCTACGACATTGCCGGGACCTTCGCGCAGGTCGGCGCCATCGCCGGCATCGCCAGCGCCGCGCCCGGCGCCCATTGCCGCGCCGCCGAGCTGCTGCGCCGCGCCGACATCGCGCTTGACCACGCCCGCAGCGCCCGCGCCGCGCGTCCGACATGGTTCGACAGCGGCATGGAGCGTGCCCTCATCGAGCGCAGCGAACTCGAGCAGGCGATCCGCGTCGGCATCGACAACGGCCAGTTCATCCCCCTGTTCGAGCCGCAGGTTGATCTCGCGACCGGGCGGCTGACTGGCTTCGAGGCGCTCGCCCGCTGGCAGCACCCCAATCGCGGCCTCCTCAGCCCCGAGATCTTCATTCCCGTCGCCGAGGAGATGGGGCTGATCGGACCATTGTCCGAAAGCGTCATCGCCTGCGCGCTCGACGATGCCCGCGACTGGGATCCCGAGCTCAGTCTCTCGATCAACATCTCGCCGGCGCAATTGTCGGACCTGTGGCTCGCCCAGCGCCTCATCCGCCTGCTGACCGAGCGCAATTTCCCCGCCGAGCGGCTGGTCGTCGAGCTGACCGAAAGCTCGCTGTTCGCCGACATCGACCTTGCCCGCAATCTCATCGTCAGCCTTAAGAACCAGGGCATCCGCATCGCGCTCGACGATTTCGGCACGGGCTTCTCGAGCCTGTCGCACTTGCGCCTTCTTCCCCTCGACATGATCAAGATCGACCGCAGCTTCATGGCCTCGGTCCATGTCGACCGCGAGAGCGCGGCGATCGTGAAGGCCGTCACCACCCTCGCCCAGGCGCTCGACATTCCCGTGACCGCCGAAGGCCTCGAGGACGCCCAGACCTTCGACATGGCCCTCACGCTCGGCGCGCAGACCGGGCAGGGCTGGTTCATCGGCAAGCCGATGGATGCCGAAGCCGTGACCGATCTCCTCGCCCGTCGCCGCAGCCAGACCGAGCCCGCCGCCCGCCGCATCGGCTGAGAAGACTTCCAAAAAAGTATCGAAAGACCACGGAATCCCGCTCTGGGACGCCCGCAACCGCCGTCGCCGATCTGCCGTTTGAGCATGGTAAAAACCGCGTTAAGGTTCGCCCATGCATCGCCCGCAGGCAGCAATGCTGCCCTTCTCGGTCCGCTTCGGCGGCAAGCATCCCCTGAGGTTCGGCACCGGCCGTCGCTGGCTGCTGGACTGGGCGCAAAAGCAGGTGAGTTCGGGCCTCAGCCCCGACGTCCGGTTGTTCGCCGGCGCCTATGCCGCGGGCTTCCTCGTCGTCAGCCTGTTCATCGCCTGAGCGATCAGGGGCAACCCGCCTCGAGGCAGGCACGGTGGAGCTTCTTCCCGAGCCACGCCGACACCAATGTCCCCGCCGCGACCAGTAGCAGGGTCTGCTCAACCGATACGCCCGCCTGCACCATCACGAACAGCAGGACGGTCGCCCCGACCATCGCGCCGGCGTTGACGATGTTGTTCGCCGCCACCGTGCGCGCGGTCTCGGACTTGGGCACCGTGGTCGTGAGGAAGGCATAGAGCGGCACGACGAACATGCCGCCGAAGGTTGCCACCCCGAACAGCGCGAGCACCACCGGCCAGCCGGCCGGCTCTTCAAGGAACACCTTCATCCCGACCAGCTCGGGATAGGGCGTCCAGCCAAGGCTCAGCACGTAGAGCGCGATGACGCAGGCCCCCATCAGCAGTGCCGACATGGGCGCGAAGCGGGCCGACACCTCGCCCTTCAGCAGCCGGTTGATGATCACCGATCCGACCGCCACCCCGATCGAGAAGATCGCGAGGAACAGGGTCGCGACGCTCTGGTCGCCGCCGAAGACGTTCTTCACCAGCGGCGGGAATTGCGCCGCCAGCACCGCGCCGATCGCCCAGAAGAAGCTGATCGCCATGATGGCTACGAACAGCCGCGGCACGTGCATCGTCGCCTTGACGAGGTTGATCGAGGCCCGAACGACGTGCCAGTCGAGCTCCGCCTTGGGCAGGTCGGGATCGTTCACCGTCCCGCTGTCCTCGGTCGACGGCGGCGCGGCAGGAATGAACTGCCCCGCGACCCGCCCGGCAAGCGCCACCAGCAGCACGCAGAGCGCTGCATATTCGGCATGATAGGTGCCATCCGCGTCCTGCACGACGAGCAGCCCGCCGAGGATCGTGCCGCCGAGGATCGCGATATAGGTGCCCGCCTCGACGAGCCCCGTCCCGCCGAGCACTTCGTCGCGCTCGAGGTGCTGCGGCAGGATCGCATATTTGATCGGCCCGAAGAAAGTCGAATGGATCCCCATGGCGGTCAGCGCGACCAGCAGCGAGGGGATGTTCTGGTAATAGAGCCCGGCCGCACCGAAGATCATGATCAGGATCTCGGCGGTCTTCACCGCGCGTGCGATCCGCGCCTTGTCATAGGCGTCGGCCAGTTGCCCCGACAGCGCCGAAAGAAGGAAGAAGGGCAGGATGAACAGCCCGCCCGCCAGCGCCGAAAAGGCCGCCTCCTGCGCCGCCGACCGGTAGATGCCGTAGATGACCAGCAGCACCATCGCGGTGCGGAACAGATTGTCGTTGAAGGCGCCCAGGAACTGCGTGACGAACAGGGGCACGAAGCGCCGGGTCTTCAGCAGGTGCGTGACATTCTGGATCAAGTGGAAACCTGCCGAGACGCGAACGAAGGGACGAGCCTTAGCCCTCCTTTCGGGACACGCCAACACAAGCGGCTTTTGCAAACGCCGCCGGCCTCGCTAGACACTCTCTCCTGCAATGCTGTCGCTGCCCAACATCCTCACGCTGTCGCGCATCTTCGCGGTGCCGATCCTGGTTTTCCTGCTGTGGACTCCGGCGCCGCTCGACTATGCGATCACCTTCGTCCTCTACTGCATCGTCGGGATCACCGATTATTTCGACGGCTATCTCGCCCGCGCGCAGGGTCAGATCAGCCGCCTCGGCCAGTTCCTCGATCCGATCGCCGACAAGATCATGGTCGCCGCGGTCATCATCATGCTGGTCTCGACCCGCAAGGCGGTCGACGACCCGATCATCCACGGCCTCCACATCATCCCCGCGCTCGTCATCCTGCTGCGCGAGATCATCGTCTCGGGCCTGCGCGAATTCCTCGCGCCCCTGCATATCTCGATGCCGGTCTCGCAGCTCGCCAAGTGGAAGACCACGCTCCAGCTCGTGGCATTGGGCGCATTGATCCTCGCCGGCTCGGTGCCTCAGGCCCAGTGGGTGCACTGGACCGGCCTCGCCAGCCTGTGGGCCGCCGCGACCCTCACCGTCGTCACCGGCTGGGATTATCTTCGGATCGGCCTCCGCCACATGGATTGACGGCGCTTGGAGGCTGCCGCTACCCGTCACTGACAATGATGTTCACAAGGGAGCTCAAGGGATGACCAAGCAGGAACTGGTGCAGAAGATGCAGGAGGCGCAGGCCTTCATTCCGGGCAAGAAGGTCAAGCTCCACTTCGGCGATCAGGGCGCGATCATGCTCGATGGCCAGAGCAACCAGGTGACCGAGGACGATGGCGACGCCGACACCACGATCAAGGTCGCCTGGGACGACTGGCAGTCGATGGCGGCGGGTCAGCTCGACGGCATGACCGCCTTCATGACCGGCAAGCTCAAGGTCGAAGGCGACATGTCGAACGCGATGCAGCTCCAGGGCGTGCTCGCCAAGCTGCGCTAAGCGACGACATTCGAACGCGAACGGGCCGCGTCGCCTCTCCGGAAGGAGGGCGGCGCGGCCTTTTTCATGACAAACGCGACCCTCGCCATGCCGATAAGCTCCGCACGTGCGGCACCCATCCCCTTGCCCTCCTCGCCCCCGCGGACCATCAATCGACCCAAGAAGCTTGCCGCCGTCCACGAAGTTGAAAAGTGATTCAACTTTGCCTAGGCGGGCGGCAAATCAGGAGGGTTGATTGGCCAGGAAGATCTATTCCGATGCGGCAAGCGCGCTCGACGGGCTGCTCTACGACGGCATGACCATCGCCGCGGGCGGGTTCGGATTGTGCGGCATTCCGGAGCGCCTGATCGACGCGATCGTCGCCAGCGGGGTCAAGGACCTGACTGTCGCCTCCAACAATGCGGGCATCGACAACGAAGGCCTCGGCAAGCTGCTGCGCACCCGCCAGATCAGGAAGATGATCTCGTCCTACGTCGGCGAGAACAAGGAATTCGAGCGCCAGTATCTCGCGGGCGAGCTCGAGGTCGAATTCTGCCCGCAGGGCACGCTCGCCGAGAGGCTCCGCGCGGGCGGCGCGGGCATTCCCGGTTTCTACACCAAGACCGGCGTCGGAACGAAGGTCGCCGAGGGCAAGGAAGTGAAGAACTTCGATGGTGAGGACTATATCCTCGAGCGCGGCATCCGCGCCGACCTCGCCATCATCAAGGGCTGGAAGGCCGACGAGAGCGGCAACCTCCTGTTCCGCAAGACCGCGCGCAACTTCAATGCGCCCGCCGCCACCTCGGGCAAAATCTGCGTCGCCGAGGTCGAGGAGATCGTCCCCGTCGGAAGCCTCGACCCCGACACGATCCACCTGCCCGGCATCTACGTGAAGCGCCTTATCCTCGGCGCGCCCTACGACAAGAAGATCGAGTTCCGCACCGTCCGCCAAAGGGAGGCCGCATGACCATGATCCTCGCCGCCATCGCGCTCGCCGTCGCCCAGCCCGCGTCTCCGCCGGCCGCCACCTCGGTCTCGAAGCCGCTCGGCACACCGGCGGCCGAAGAAGCCGCGGTCCGCCGCGCCGTCGCCGACGTCTATGCGGTCATCTCCGGTCCCGCCGGCAGCAAGCGCGACTGGGCACGGATGCGCACCCTCTTCACCCCCGACGCCCGACTCTACGCGGTCGGACGCAATGGCCTCTCGGGCGGTTCGCTCGAGGATTACATCGCCAAGGGCGGCCCGATGCTCGAAAAGGTCGGCTTCACCGAGCGCGAGCTCACCGGCCGCGTCCAGATGTACGGCAATGTCGCGCAGGTCTGGTCGTCCTACCACGGCACCAGCACCGACGGCACGGTCAACGTCCGCGGCATCAACAGCTTCCAGCTCGCCCGCGATCCCATGGGCACGTGGCGCGTTCATTCCATCCTCTGGCAGCAGGAGCGGCCAGACTTGAAAATCCCCACCGACATGAAAGGCCGCCGCTAGTGCCCTGGACGCGTGATGAAATGGCAGCCCGCGCCGCCCGCGAGCTGCGCGACGGCTTCTACGTCAACCTCGGCATCGGCATCCCGACGCTCGTTGCCAACCACATCCCGAACGGGCTCGAGGTCACGCTCCAGTCCGAGAACGGCATGCTCGGCATCGGCCCCTTCCCCTATGACGACGAGGTCGATCCCGATCTCATCAACGCGGGCAAGCAGACGATCAGCGAGCTTCCCTCGTCGAGCTATTTCAGCTCGGCCGACAGCTTCGCGATGATCCGCGGCGGACACATCGACCTGACCGTGCTCGGCGCGATGGAGGTCAGCCAGGACGGCGACATCGCCAACTGGATGATCCCGGGCAAGATGATCAAGGGCATGGGCGGCGCGATGGACCTCGTCGCGGGCGTTAAGAAGATCATCGTGGTGATGGAGCACACAGCCAAGAACGGCGATCCCAAGTTCATCCCGTCCTGCACGCTTCCGCTGACCGGAAAGAACGTCGTCGACATGATCATCACGGATCTCGCGGTCTTTCAGCGGCCCGATCACCAGAGCCCGTTCAAGCTCCTGGAAATGGCACCGGGCGTCACCGCCGAGGAAGTCGCGGCCAAGACCACGGCGCATTACGAGCACTAGGGATCGCTTCGGGGGAAGGCATGACAACAGGGGTGATGGGGGCATCGCTGCTCGTTCTCGCGGCGTCGGTCGCGGTGGCGGCACCTCCGGCGGAGCGCAACTGGTCCGAGGCCCTCGCGCGCGATGCGCAGGCGCTGCACGACGACCTCGCCGCCAATCACCCCGGCCCGGTCAACAGCCTCGACCCGACCTTCTCCGCCAACAACGACCGCCAGCTCCGGATCGCGCTCGAGCGCGCCAGGACCGCCCGCACCTACGCCGATTATTTTTTCCCGCTGCGGATCTACACGTCCTCGTTCAACGACGGGCATCTCGGCTTCGGCGCGCTCGGCGACACGCCGAACGACCTCAGCTGGCCGGGCTTCGCGACCCGTTTCGACGGGCGCGGCAGGATCGTCGTCGACACCGAGGAGCCCGGCAGCCCCGTTCCCAGGGGCGCCGAACTCCTCTCCTGCGACGGGATGAGCGCGGCGCGCTACGCCGAGGCGACGCTCGGCACCATGTGGGGCCGCTGGAACCTCGAGGCGCAGCAGCAGCGATGGGGCGCGATGCTGTTCCTCGACGAGGGCAGCAAGCTCATCCCCAGGGCCCAGCGCTGCACCTTCGCGGTTGCCGGCAAGCGCCGCGACATCGCCCTTGCCTGGCGCCCGCTCGCGCCCGAGCGCATGGGCACGCTGATGCGCGAACTGCGCGGCGCCATTCGCCGCGACTTTGGCGCGCGGACGCTGTCCAACGGCCTTCGCTGGATTGCCATGCCCTCGTTCAGCGGTTCGTCGAGCTCGGACGCCGCCAAGGCGCTCCCCGGCCTCATCGCCGGCATCCGGAAAGACCGCGCCGGCCTGCTCGCTGCCCCCGCCATCGTCCTTGACCTGCGCGGCAACGGCGGCGGCTCGTCCGACTGGTCGCGCCAGATTGCCGAGGCGATCTGGGGTGAGGGCGCCCCCGACCGGCTTCCACCCGGACCCGAGGTGAAGGTCGACTGGCGCGCCTCGCCCGCCAACCTCGCCGAAATCGCCAACGGCTATGCCGATCGCCGCGACAGCGAGGGCTTTTCCCCCGAAGCCGATGGCTGGTTCCGTTCGGTCATCGCCGGGCTCGGCACCGCCATCGCCCGCAAGCAGCCGCTCTGGCGCCACGTCGAATTCGACCCGCCCGCCAGGAGCGCCCCGTCCGCCGCAACTACCAAGGCTCTCGCCCCGGCGCCGGCCCCGATCCGCCTCGCCCACCCGGTCTATGTCCTGACCGATTCCTCCTGCGCCTCGGCCTGCCTCGACGCGGTCGACCTGTGGACGAAGGTCGGCGCGGTCCAGGTCGGGCGACCGACCAGCGCCGACACCCTCTACATGGAGATCCGCGAGCGGATCCTGCCAACACGCCTCACCAGCGTCAGCGTACCGATGAAGGTCTACCGCGGTCGCGCCCGCGGATCGAACCAGCCCGCCATGCCGGCGCATCGCTTCGACGGCGACATCGCCGACACCGCCGCGCTTGAGCATTGGATCGCCGGCCTTGCCGCCAAGACCCGGCCTTAGTCTCGCGCTCGCGGCGGCACTCGCCGCCTGCTCGCCCGCCGCGCCGACCGTCATCGACGGCTCCTCGCCGCAACGCTTCGAGGAAACGGTGGCGCAGGCCCGCGCCGATCTTCCGGCCGCCGACCGCCTCGACTTCGACCGTGCGCTCGCCGGCGTGCCCGCCCGCCGTTACGCCGACCGCGATCCCGACGCCCGCCGCCGAACCACCTTCGGCGGCCAGACCGCCGCGCAGGTGGTCGAGGATTATCGCCGCCGCGCACGCTGAACTGGACCCCGGCCCGCGCCCGCGTACAAGGGTCGCCATGAAAGCCCTGCTCTCCACCGCGCCTGGCGGCCCCGACACCCTCCAGCTCACCGACCTCCCCTCGCCGGTCGCCGGCCCGGGCGAGCTCCTCGTCCGGGTGCACGCCGCCGCGATCAACTACCCCGACGTCCTCATCATCGAGGACAAGTACCAGATGCGCCCGCCCCGGCCCTTCGCGCCCGGCGGCGAAATCGCGGGCGAGGTCATCGGTCTCGGCGAGGGCGTCACCGGCTGGGGCATCGGCGACCGCCTGATCGCCGTTCCGGGCTTCGGCGGACTGGTCGAGGAAATGGCGATCCCCGCCGCAAGCGCCTTCCGCCTCCCAGAAAGCCGCAGCTTCGCCCAGGGCGCCGCGCTTCTCCTCACCTACGCGACCTCGATCCACGCGCTCTGGGATCGCGGCCAGTTGAAGGCCGGCGAGACCCTGCTCGTGCTTGGCGCGGCCGGGGGCGTGGGCCTCGCGGCGGTCGAGCTCGGCAAGGCGCGCGGCGCCCGCGTGATCGCCGCCGTCTCGAGCGAGGAAAAGGCAGAGGCAGCCCGCAAGTCCGGTGCCGACGAAGCAATCGTCTACCCGCGCGGGCCCTTCGACAAGGAGGCGTCCAAGGCGCTCGCCGACCAGTTCAAGGCAGCGGTCGGGCCCAAGGGCGCGGACGTCATCTACGATCCGGTCGGCGGCGACTATTGCGAG
This sequence comes from Sphingomonas rosea, assembly GCF_039538065.1. Classification (NCBI taxonomy): domain Bacteria; kingdom Pseudomonadati; phylum Pseudomonadota; class Alphaproteobacteria; order Sphingomonadales; family Sphingomonadaceae; genus Sphingomonas; species Sphingomonas rosea. The sequence continues at coordinate 1,433,129 of NZ_BAABBR010000001.1, read as the reverse complement.
CCCGCGCTTCGCGCCATCGCCTGGGAAGGCCGCTACCTCGTGGTCGGTTTCCCCGCCGGAATTCCGCGCCTGCCGCTCAACCTGACCCTGCTCAAGAGCTGCAACGTCTGCGGCGTCTTCTGGGGTGCCTTCGCCGCGCGCGACCCCGCCGCCAACCAGGCGCATGTCGAGGAATTGTTCGCGCTATGGGACGCGGGCAAGATCAGCCCGGTCGTTTCCGCCACCTATCCGCTCGCCGAAGCCGGCAAGGCGATCGCCGCCATGGCCGCGCGTCAGGTCATCGGCAAGCTGGTGGTCGAGATCTGAGGAAGGGCGCCCGGGGCACGGCGCCCCGGGCGACCAACGCTTACTTGGCGGGCGCCTTGCCAGCCCGGGCGCTCTTGATCCCGTCGATCAGGCCCTGCCGGCCCTGCGCCATGCCCTGCTTGTACTGTTCGCGGGCAAAGGCCTGCTGGTCGGCGGGCGCCGCGGCGATCATGCCCTCGAAGATGGTGTCGAGCTTGTCGTTCTCGGCCTTGCACTGCGCGATCAGCGCGTCGGCGCCAGCCTCGGGGGTAACGGTCGCCGGAACGGTCGAGAATTTGGCTTCGATGCAGCCCTTGAACGCCTGCGCGGCCTCGGCGATCGGGGGCTGGGCGGCGGGAGCGGCCTGGACGAGGGCGGCGGCGGCGAACAGGAACAGCATCGGAGAAACATCCTTTTGACGCAAAAAATTGCGCGCCGCTTGTGGAGCAGCGCCCGTCGCCCTGCAAGCCTTGCTCCATTGAGGTTTCGCGCCCGCCCGCCTATCTCGGCGTCAACCATCAAGCGGGAGCAAGCATGACCACCTTCGACGATCGCGAACGCGCCTTCGAGACCAAGTTCGCGCATGACGAGGAGATGAAGTTCCGGGTCATCGCCCGCCGCAACAAGCTGCTCGGCCACTGGGCCGCCGGCCTGATGAAATTGTCGCCGGTCGAGGCCGAGGCCTATGCCAAGGACGTGGTCCGCGCCGACTTCGAGGAAGCGGGCGACGAGGACGTGATCCGCAAGCTGCTCGGCGACCTCACCGGCGCGCAGATCGACATCGACGAGGCCGCCATCCGCCAGGCCCTGCAGGATCAGACGATCGAGGCCCGTCGCCAGCTCATGGAAGCGCAGGGCTGATCCGATGCCGATGCAGGCCCAGGAGATCGAAGAGCTGATCCGCGCCGCCATTCCCGATGCGCGGGTCGAGATTCGCGATCTTGCCGGCGACGGCGACCATTATGCCGCGACGGTGACCAGCAGCGCGTTTGCCGGCCTCCCCCGCGTTCGCCAGCACCAGCTGGTCTACAAGGCGCTCGGTCACCGGATGGGCGGCGAACTGCACGCCCTCCAGCTGACCACCGCCATCCCCCAGGAGTAAGAATATGAGCGACGCCAACGCGCGCATCGACGCCCTCGTCAAGGGCAACGACGTGGTCCTCTTCATGAAGGGCACCGCGCTCTTCCCGCAATGCGGCTTCTCGAGCCGCGCGATCGCCATCCTCGACCATCTCGGCGTGTCCTACGAGACCGTCGACGTCCTTCAGGATCAGGAGATCCGTCAGGGCATCAAGGAATATAGCGACTGGCCGACCATCCCGCAGCTTTACGTGAAGGGTGAATTCGTCGGCGGCTCGGACATCATGATGGAAATGTTCGAAAGCGGCGAGCTCAAGACCCTCGTCGGAGCCGACGCCTGAGCGTCATCGGCATCGCCGGAAACAAGAAGGGGCGGCGAGGCGGGACCAGAAACCGCCTTGCCGCCCCTCTGTTTGGCGTGGAACCAAAGTGGACGCCATTCAAGAAGCAGTGGCCGTGCCAGTTTTTCGCCAATGGCGGAAAACCGGTGTTTTCTTCGTCCTTGTTGTCGAAGCGCCCTGCCCGGCTGTCAAGCAATCCGACACATTGCCAAAGCTTCATCGTCGGTGGACTTGGCACTTTCCCTTGTTCGGCGCATTGGCGCTTCGCGTGAATGCCGTCTCGCCTTCCTCCGCCATCGAGCGCCCGATGCTGTTCGCCGACCTGACCCAGAGCTGGTCTGACGTCGGCGGCGGGGTTGGCACCTATTTGCGGGCCAAGCGCGCGCACATCATCGCGAACACGCCGCACCGGCATCTGATGATCCTGCCCGGGCCGCATGATGCGATCGAGGAAAGCGACGAGGGCCGCGCGATCACCGTCTGGCTCAAGAGCCCGAAAGTCCCGTTCAGCCCGCACTACCGCCTGCTCCTGCGCAACGGCGCGGTGAAAAAGGCGCTGGCGAGCTTCCAGCCCGACGTCATCGAGTGCCAGGACGCCTACAACCTGCCGTGGGCCGCCATTCAGCATCGCAAGGCCTACCCCGACACCGCACTCGTCGCCGCCTACATGACCGATTTTCCCACGGTCTATGTGCAGCGTCCCTTCTCCAAGGTCATGCCGGACTCGCTCGCCGATGCCGCAAGCCGCCTGTGCTATAACTATTGCAGCCGACTCTACGGCCAGTTCGACGCGGTCTACGCCTTGTCGGAAAATGGCGGCGGCCGCCTGCTCCGCTCGCTCGGGATCGAGGACGTCCGCATCCTTCCGCTCGGGATCGACCTCGACCATTTCGGCCCGGACCGCCGTGACATGGAGCTTCGGCGCTCGATCGGCGCCGGCGACACGGATCCGCTGCTCATCTACGTCGGCCGCCTCGACGTCGAGAAACGCCCCGACATCGTGGTGGAGGCCTTCCGCAGCCTGCCCGAGCATCTCGGCGCACGCCTCGTCCTCCTCGGCCAGGGCCCGCAGAAGGAGCAGTTCGAGGCGCTCGGCGATCCGCGCATCGTCACCCCCGGCTTCGTCACCGACCGCGACGTGCTCGCCAGGTGGCTCGCCAGCAGCGACCTCTACGTCTCGGCCATGCCCAACGAGACCTTCGGCATCTCGGTGATCGAGGCGCAGGCCTCGGGCCTCCCGGTCGTCGGGGTCGACGGCGGCGCCATGCCCGACCGTATCCTTCCCGGCATGGGCCTCCTCGGTCCCGTCGGCGACAGCGCGGCCATGGCCGCCAACATTCTCGAGGTCCTGCGCGGCGACTGGCGAGCGATGGGCGAGAAGGGTCGCGCCTATGTCTCGAGCGAATATAGCTGGGCGCACAGCATGGACCAATTGTTCGGGACCATCGTTCCCGCCGCCCTCGCCCGCCGCGGCTCCGCCCTCACCCGTCCGTCCGCCGTCCCTGCGGGATCGCTCGCAGAAGCCTGAACCCTCGTTCATCCGCCGTTTATCGAACGCGCCGTTACCCTGGCGTCTCGATGCAATGACGAGGGGAACGATCATGCTCACCACCCTGCTGCTTTCGGCCGCCATCGCGCAGGCCGCCCCGCCCGCGCCGCCGCCGCCACCCGAAAAGAAGATCGTCCGCGAGATCATCGTCCTCGACGGCAAGGACGGCAAATCGGTCACCACTCCCGACGGCAAAAGCGAGACCCGCAGGATCGTCATCCGCGAGGGCGGTCCCAAGGGCAGCACGACCGAGGACGTCCGGATCGTCCGCGTCGACCGCGACGGCGCCGCGCAGGGCGAGCACCGCATCGCCATGACCGATTGCGACACCGGCTCGGCGGTCAGCACCGACCAGAGCGTCACCGACAAGGACGGCAAGAAGGTCCAGACGCGGATCATGATCTGCGCCAAGGGCGATCCCGCCAAGCGGGTCGAGGCGCTCCAGAACGCGCAAAAGCGGATCGCTGAAAACAAGGACCTTCCCGCCGAGACCCGCGACCGGATCACCGCCTCGCTCGAAAGCCAGATCGCCAGGATCAAGGCCGGCGGCCGCTAGTCGCCACTTGCGGAGGAGTTGCTCCCCGGCGACTCCTCTGCTTTGTGCCATGTCGTGACGCATGAGCCCGGCCGCCTCTACGCCCTCGGGCCCGACCTCGCCCGGCTGCTCGCGCCCAATCCCTCGCCCTTCACCGGCGAAGGCACCTGGGTCCACCTGATCGGCACCGATCGCCTGCTCGTCCTCGACCCCGGTCCGGTCGACGACGCCCACCTCGACGCAATCGTCGCGGCGGTGGCGGGGCGCCCGGTGGACGCCATCCTCGTCACCCATACCCACCGCGACCACAGCCCGGGCGCCGCGCCGCTCGCCGCGCGCCTCGGGGCGCCCGTCTGGGGCTGCGCGCCGCTCGCCATCCCCGGTAACCAGGAAGCGGGCTTCGACCCCGACTACGCGCCAGACCGCATCCTCGCCGACGGGGAGACCTTCGCCCACGAAGGTAGGCCGCTCGAAGCCGTCCACACTCCCGGCCACACCTCGAACCACCTCTGCTTCGCTTGGGGCGAGCGGCTGTTCAGCGGCGATCATGTGATGGGCTGGTCGACCACCGTGGTGATCCCGCCCGACGGCCACATGGGCGACTATATGGCGAGCCTCCAGAAGCTGCAGGGCCGGCCCGAGACCATCTACCACCCCGCGCACGGCGAGCCGGTCGAGGACCCCCAGCGCCTGCTGCGCGGCCTGCTCGGTCACCGCCTGCAGCGCGAGCGCCAGCTCCAGCGCCTTGCCGCCGAACAGCCCGGCACGCTCGAGGCGCTCACCGCCCGCGCCTATCCCGGCCTCGACGCCCGCCTCGTCCGCGCGGCGCAGGCGACCGCGCTCGCCCACCTCGTCACCCTCGAGGAGCAGGGACGCGTGACCCGCGTTGGAGCGACATGGAAGGCTTGAAACGTCACTGGCCGTTGCTGCTGGTCGCCCTGCTGGTCCTCGGCGGCCTTGGCTTCTGGATGCAGCAAAAGGCCGAGAAAAAGCGCGTCGACGAGGAGCTCGCGCAGGCGCAGGGCATCGTCCGGGTCCTCTCCGCCACCTTCTCGAACAAGGCCGCGCTCAAGGTCGGCGAGGTGAAGGGCACGCTCGACGTCACCACGGTCGACAATGGCGCGCTTCCGATCCTCCGCTCCTCGCAGAAGGCGACCATCCCCTACAGCGTCGGATATACGCTCGACCTCTCGGGCCTCGGCGCCGACGATTATCGCTGGGATCAGCAGAACCGCATCCTCACCATCCGCGTTCCCATCGTCACGCCCGAAGCGCCCAATGTCGACGAGGCCAATCGCTCGGTCGCGGGCACCAGCGGGGTCTTCGTTACCCGGAATGCCTCGGTGAACCTCCAGCGCCGCGCCTCGCAGCTCGCCACCGCCAAGGCCGGCGAAGTCGCCGCCGAGCCCGCCAACCTCGCCCGCGCGCAGGCCAATGCCGAGAAGGTCGTCGCCGGCCTCGCCCGCGCGCCGCTCGATGCCGCGGGTCTCGGCCCGCTCACCGTCCGGGTCGTCACGCCGGCGAGCGGCACGCCCAGCACGGAGCGCTGGGACGTCAGCCGTTCGATCGAGCAGGTCCTCGCCGAACGCCAACAGGCCCGCTGACAAAAGCGCCGTTTTCCGCTATCGAGTCGCCGTAGCCGCAGGGGAGCGGCGACAGGGGATTTCGCATGGCTAGCAACGCTGCAACCACCGCCACGCCCGTGCGCGGGTTCATGGCCGATCAGGCCTTCTTCACCCGCTTCGCCATCGCCATGGCCGCCTTCATACTGTTCGGCTTCATCCAGTTCGAGCTGCGCGGCTTCGTCAATATCATCGAGGCCCCCTGGTTCCTCCACGTCCACGGCGCGCTGATGGTGAGTTGGCTCGGCGTCTACGTCCTCCAGAGCACCCTCATCTCGAGCGGCCAGGTCGCGATCCACCGCAAGACCGGTTGGCTCGCCGTCCTGCTCGCGGTCGCGGTGGTCGGCTTCGGCAGCTTCACCGGCGTCCACGCCATCGCCATGGGCACCGTCCCGCCCTTCTTCACCAACGGCTTCTTCCTCGCGCTGAACCAGTTCGGGATGCTCGGCTTCGCGCTCGTGGTCGGCCTTGCCATCGTCAAGCGCCGCCAGATCGAATGGCATCGGCGGCTGATGGTCGGCACCGGCATCATGGTCATGGAGCCCGCGCTCGGCCGCCTCCTCCCCATGCCGCTCATGGGCCAGACCGTCGGCGGGCTCGTCGCCACCGGCATCCAGCTTGGCGCGGTTGCGATCCTCGCCCGCCACGACCGAAAGGTCCTCGGCCGGGTCCATCCCGCGACCCTCGTGATCGCGCTGCTGCTGGTCGTCTCGCGCCTCGCGATCGAGCTCCTCTCGCGCACGCCCGCGTGGAATGCCCTCGCCCAGAGCATTGCCGCGGGCTGAGGCCCCGCCTATCTCGGGCGCATGTCCGCACCCGCAACCAGCCTCAAGGGCGTCGACCTGCTCGGCGAGATCCAGCGCCTCAAGGAGGAGCGGAACGCCGTCATCCTCGCGCACTATTACCAGAAGCCCGAGCTTCAGGACTTGGCGGACTTCGTCGGCGACAGTCTCGACCTTTCCCGCAAGGCCGCCGCGACCGACGCCGACGTCATCGCCTTCTGCGGCGTCCGCTTCATGGCCGAGACCGCCAAGATCCTGTCACCGCAGAAGATCGTGATCCTGCCCGACATGGACGCCGGCTGCAGCCTCGAGGACAGCTGCCCGCCCGACCAGTTCGCCGCCTTCCGCGCCGCGCACCCCGACCATATCGCGCTGACCTACATCAACTGCTCGGCGGCGGTGAAGGCGCAGAGCGACATCATCGTCACCAGCTCCTCGGCCGACGTGATCCTCAGCCAGATCCCCAAGGAGCAGAAGATCATCTTCGGCCCCGACCGTCACCTCGGCGGCTACCTCGCCCGCAAGACCGGCCGCGAGATGCTGCTGTGGCCGGGCATCTGCATCGTCCACCAGGCCTTCAGCGAGACCGAGCTGCTCAAGCTCAAGGCGCAATATCCCGGCGCGCCGGTCGCCGCGCATCCCGAGTGCCCGCCGCACATCGTCGACCATGCCGACCATGTCGGCTCGACCCGCGCCATCCTCGACTTCGCGATCAATTCGCCGAGCGACGTCATCCTCGTCGCGACCGAGCCGCACATCATCCACCAGATGGAGAAGGCCGCCCCGCACAAGACGTTCATCGGGGTGCCCGGCGGCGACGGCAACTGCAACTGCAACATGTGCCCGTACATGGCATTGAACACGCTCGAGAAGCTCTACGTGGCCTTGCGCGACCTCGAGCCGCGGATCGAACTCGAGCCCGAGCTCATGGACAAGGCCCGCGTGCCGCTCGAGCGGATGCTTGAAATGGCCGGCCGCACCGTCGGCCAAGGCGACGTCGGCCGCCCCGTCGTCCCCTTCCGCAGCGAAGGCGAGCAGGACTAGAGCCGGAGCTTCAGTCCCCCTCGCTGTCCCTCGGTCCCCAATAATATTCGGTGATCAGCAGCCGGTCCCCGGTGTCGGACCCGAGCGTGCGCAGGATGAAGCGGTCGTGCAGGATGAAGGGTTCGATGAAGCGGACCCGCTCGGAAACCGAGCCGATCAGCTTTGTCTCGGTCCCGTCGATGCGCGTCGCCACGAAGGAACTGCGCCCGTCGTGCTCGACCCGGCAGCCGATCCGCCAGCCGAGCCCCGCGTCCCGGACCACCGCCGCATCGCAGGGGATCGACTTGTACCGGTGCGTTGCAAGCGGTGCGCACGGCGCGGCGTCGGCCGACAGGATCGTGCCGGCGGTCGACATCGCGAGGCAGCGCTCCCCCGACTTGATCAGCCCGAGGCCGAACAGTTCCGCATCGTCCATCCCGCGAATGAAGCTCGCCGGAACCGCAAGGGCATGCGCATTCAGCCGGATCATGTGCGGCCCGACCCGCTCGTCCTTGCCGACCGGAATCGCGGTGCTGGTCACCCTTACCGATGCATCCGTCGGTGCCGTGGCCACGAGCATGGCCAACCCCAACCCGATCACTGTCCCGCCTCCCGATGCTTGCACCCCGGCCAGCAGCACGGCCGCCGCTTGCCTTCGCCGAGGCTCTCGAGCCCCCAAGCGATCCGCTTCGCCCGCGTCTCTGGCTTCTTCGGGCTCGTCACCCAGCAGATCCACTCGTTGCGCGCGAGCGGGGTGATGTCGCGCCACGTCGCCGCCGCCTCGGCCGAGCCTCGAAGCGCCGCTGCGAGATCGTCAGGCAGATCATGCACCGTGCCGCCGTCGAGTTCCCGCTTCGCCACCATCGCCGGATGATCGTGCCTCGGGCCGATTTCCGCAATGGGTTGGTTCCGAACCCTCGACTCAGTCGAGGCTGACGCGGCCCCGCATCGCCTTCACCGCCCCGCGGCCCTTCTTGCTGTCGAGCCTTTTGGCCTTGGCGGCCCGGCTGGGCTTGGTGGGGCGGCGCTTGGGGTCGCGGTGGAGGGCGTCGGCGATCAGCCCCGCGAGTCGCCGCCGCGCTTCCTCGCGATTGGCCTCACGCGTCCGGTGGGTGCGCGCGGTGATGACCAGTTCGCCGCCAATCGTCAGCTTCGAGCCCGCCAGCGCCTTTAGTTGCTCGTAGGCGTAAGGCGGCAGGCCCAGCGCGTAGACGTTGCACCGCAGCTGGCAGGCGGTCGCGACCTTGTTGACGTTCTGCCCGCCGGGCCCCGTGCTCGCGAGAAAGGTCTCGCTCAGCGCCTCCTCGGGAATGCGGACGTCCTCAGGACGCATCGGCTTCCGTGGGCCCGCCGTCTTCCGTCATCCCGCCGACGGCGGGGACCTCAACCGGCGAAGGCGCCGCCTCGTCATCCGAAGCCTCGCCCACCGCCGGCGCCAACAGTTCCGCCCACGCCCCCCAATGTTCCGGCAGCGGCGCGGTCACGTCGACCGCCGGCCGCTTGGGCCGCGGCACGACCAGCCGGCTCGCGTGGAGCAGCATCGGCCCGCCCGGCACGCCATAGACACGGTCGCCGAGGATCCCCGCGCCCAGCCCCTCGCGCGCATGGACTCGGATTTGGTGCGTGCGCCCCGTCAGCGGCTTGAACTCGACCAGGGTCCGGCCGTCCCGGCTACCGAGCTTGCGCCACCGCGTCACCGCGCGCTGTCCCTTGGGGTCGCCCACCATCTTCCAGCCCGCCTCGGCGCTGCTCTTCTTGGCGAGCGGCAGGTCGATCTCGCCCTCCTCGCCCGCGATCTCGCCGGCGATCACCGCCAGATAGGTCTTCTCGACCGAGCCGCCTTCGAACGCCTGCTGGAACACCGCGCGCGCGCTCGGATGGCGCCCGAACAGCAGGCACCCCGACGTGTCCTGGTCGAGCCGGTGCATCGCCGTCGGCGGCCGCTTGAAGCCGGCCTTGAGCTCATCGATCCGCCCCTCGATGCTGTCGCCGCCGCGCTTGGGCGTGTCGACCGGCAGCCCCGCGGGCTTGTCGAGCACGATGGCTTCGGCGTCGATGTAGAGGATGCGTTCGGACAGGATCATGGGCTCCGCCCTAGCGCAAGGGCGTCGCTCCCGCACCCCTCTTCCCTGGCAGGATTTGGCGTGATCCGCTTTCCAGCGGTCCGAGGGACCGGACCGGGGTCGGGGACCGCAAATTCGACTCGCCGACCCTGCGACCTTCGGGACCTTTGCGCGAGAATTACTCCGGCCGGCCTGTGGAAAACTGATGCCGATCCGCAACGATTCCACTGGAATCCCGCTATTTAGGTCATGTTAACCTTTTCAGGCGAGACCGCTAATGGTTAATGCACGCTTCAGGGCCGTTAAGCCGTCGTAACGCTTGGCAGCTCCTTGAACGGGGGATTTGATAATGCGCGTTCTGCTGATCGAGGATGAGCCCACCACCGCCAAGTCGATCGAGCTGATGCTCGGGACCGAGGGGTTCAACGTCTACACGACCGACCTCGGGGAAGAGGGCCTCGATCTCGGCAAGCTCTACGATTATGACATCATCCTCCTCGACCTGAACCTGCCGGACATGCACGGCTACGACGTGCTCAAGAAGCTCCGCACCGCCAAGGTCGCGACTCCGGTCCTGATCCTGTCGGGCATCGGCGAGATGGACTCGAAGGTCCGCGCCTTGGGCTTCGGCGCCGACGATTACGTCACCAAGCCCTTCCACCGCGATGAGCTCGTCGCCCGTATCCACGCCATCGTTCGCCGCTCGAAGGGCCACAGCCAGTCGGTCATCCGCACCGGCAAGCTCGCGGTCAATCTCGACGCCAAGACGGTCGAGGTCGACGGCGCCCGCGTGCACCTGACCGGCAAGGAATATGCGATGCTGGAGCTGCTCTCGCTCCGCAAGGGCACCACGCTGACCAAGGAAATGTTCCTCAACCATCTCTACGGCGGGATGGACGAGCCCGAACTCAAGATCATCGACGTCTTCATCTGCAAGCTCCGCAAGAAGCTCAGCCTCGCCTGCGGCGGCGACAATTACATCGAAACCGTCTGGGGCCGCGGCTACGTCCTGCGCGACGCGGGCGAGATCGGCATCGAAGTACCGGAAGCCGCGGTCGCTTGATCCGGCCCGGGCCGAGGGGCGGCAAGCGCCGACGCTGGATCAACCGGATCCTCGGCGCCGCCCTCCTGCTCCTCGCCTCGCCGCTCGTCGCTCCGCAGCTTCTCGCCTTCCCCTACCAGGCGAAGGTCGGCGCGCACCGCGTCTATTCCGAACAGCCGATCCACCCGCGCGTCGAGTCGATCGTCGCGGGCGCCGACGCCAAGGTCCTGGCCGATCCGCTCGGCAAGGCGCCGCCACTCGACCAGGCGATCTTCCTGACCGACGGCGGCTGGCGCTGGCGCTGGCTGGCCGTTTCGGCCGCCGACGCCTTCGCGCTCAGCCGACCGATCGGCGAGCCGGTGATCATCAACCACGCCGATCCTGCCCGTGACACGATGACCAACGCCTATGGCGCGCGTCGCCGGCTGACCGACATCGTCGCCCATGAGCTGACCCATGGCGCCATCCGTGCCGAATTCGGCACGCTCCGTTCGCTCTTCATGTCCAAGGAACTGGTCGAGGGCTATGCCGATCACGTCGCGGGAAGCAGCGCGCTGACCGATGCCGAGGCGCGTCAGCTGATCGCCACCCGCATGACCCGCCCCGCCCTCGCCTACTGGACCGGCCGCAAGAAGGTCGAGGCGCGGCTTGCCGCCAATGGCGGCGACGTCCACAAGCTCTTCGAGGAGTGGCGCTGAAATGAGCAGCCAACGCGCACACGGCGAACGCCATGCCATGGGCCGCATCGGCTGGCTCCGTGCCGCGGTCCTCGGCGCCAATGACGGGATCGTCTCGACCGGCAGCCTGATCGTCGGCGTCGCCGCCTCGGCTGCAGGGCGGAACGAAGTGCTGATCGCCGGCATCGCCGCGCTGGTCGCGGGCGCGATGTCGATGGCCGCGGGCGAATATGTCTCGGTCAGCTCGCAGTCCGACACCGAACAGGCCGACCTCGCGCGCGAACGGGTCGAGCTCGCCACCATTCCCGAGGCCGAGACGCTCGAGCTGGCGAAGATCTACGAGGAGCGCGGGGTCGAAAAGTCGCTCGCGCTCCAGGTGGCCGGCCAGATGATGGCGCATGATGCGCTCGGCGCGCACGCTCGCGACGAACTCGGCATCTCCGAAATCACCACCGCGCGTCCGCTCCAGGCCGCGATCACCTCGGCGCTGACCTTTACCGCCGGCGCCGGGGCGCCGCTGCTGGCAGTGCTGCTCGTCCCGGTGGCGCAGCTGATCCCGGCGGTCGTGATCGTGTCACTGCTTTGCCTCGTCATCCTCGGCGCGGTCGGGGCGAAGCTCGGCGGCGCACCGATCGGGCGCTCGGTGTTGCGGGTCGGGTTCTGGGGCGCGATGGCGATGCTCGTCACCGCCGGGGTCGGTCGCCTCTTCGGGACCGCGGTCGGCTGAAGCTCAGACCTTGAGGAGGCCCGGCGTCCGAACCTTGGCGGTCGGCACCGCCGGACCGGGCTCGAACCGCTTCCACCCGTCACGGCCGAGCTTCTCGATCGGCCGGAAGCTCGCTTTGTAGGCCATCCGCTCCGAACCCTCGACCCAATAGCCGAGGTAGACGTAAGGCAGCCCGGCCCGTGCGGCGCGGTTGATGTGGTCGAGGATGATGAAGGTGCCGAGCCCCTTCCGGTCGGTCAGACTTGGATCGTAGAAGGAATAGATCATGCTCAGCCCGTCGCTCTGCTGGTCGCTGAGGCAGGCGCCGACCAACCGGCCCGGGCGCTCGTCGACCGACGGCTCGCGATATTCGACGACATAGGTGCGGACCGGGGTCTGCTCGACCATGTCAGCAAAGTCGTTCTCGTCCATCTCGGCCATCCCGCCGCCGGGGTGCCGGACCGACAGATAGCGTCGCAGGAGTTCGAACTGCTCTTCGGTGGTCCACGGCTTGCAGGCCGTCACCTCAAGGTCCGAATGCCGGCGGATCAGTTTCTTCTGGGTGGTCGAGGGCACGAATTCGTTGGCGGCGACCCGGACCGAGACGCAGGCCTGGCACTCGATGCAGCTCGGCCGGTAGGCCACCGACTGCGAGCGGCGGAAGCCGATCCGGCCCAGCGCCTCGTTCAGCTCACCGGCGTGGTGACCCGACAATTCCGTGAACACCTTCCGTTCGATCTTGCCCGGAAGGTACGGGCAAGGGGCCGGCGAGGTGACGAAGAATTTCGGGAAACGGAACGGAGCGCTCAACTGGGGGCCTTCGTCGCAAGATGGTTACGAAAGTGTTTATGCGCTCCACCAACGCGCATGGAAAGGCCCCGCTCCCTACCGAAATTGGTTAAGCCCAAAGACTGTACCGCTTCGGGTCAGCACTACAGCTTTCCGGCCTTCATCGGCGCCATGACGGTGTCGGCGAAACGGTCCATTTCCTCCGCCTGCGGGCTCATCTGGAGGAGCAGCAGGTCGAGCCCCACGGCCTCATAGGCCCGGATTCGATCGGCGATCTGCTCGGGAGTGCCGACGAGGTTGGGACGAAGCCCGCGGTTCGAGACGCTATATTCCTGCAGCTTGAGCGTGCGCTCGAGCTCGGTCCCGCTCAGCCACTGGTCGAAATTGGCGAAGCCGGGCGGCGGCTCGCTGGGCATGGCGGTGATCCGCTCGAGCTCGGCCTGCGCCGCCGCCTCGGTTTCGCGGACGATGACGTAAGCGGCCATGCCGAACGGCATCGGCGGCCCGCCCGCCTTTTCGCGCCGCGCGCGCATGTCGGCGATCTTGGGCGCGATCGCCTCGACCGGATCGCCGTGCATCACATAAGCGTCGCACTGGGTGGCGATCAGCGTCTTGGCCGCCTCGCTCTCGCCGCCGGCATAGACCACCGGCCGCCGCACCGGCTTGGGCGCGACGATGGCGTCCTTCAGCCGGTAGCGCTCGCCCTCATGGGTGAAGCGCTCATCGCGCCACAGCCCGTCGACCACGGTCAGCCACTCGGCGGTCCGCGCGTAACGGTCGTCATGCTGGTCGAAGGCGAGGCCATATTGCTCGGCCTCCGCCTTCCACCAGCTCGAGACGACATTGAGCGCGAGGCGCCCGCCCGAGATGCGGTCGATGTTGGCCGCCTGCTTGGCGAGCAGCGCCGGATGATGGAAATTGGGTCGGACCGCGACCATCAGCTCGATCGACCGTGTCACCGCCGCGAGCGCCGCGGCCGTGCTCCACGCATCCAGCGCGGGCTGCTCGATCCCCTTGATGTCGTTAAGGTAGAGCTCGGCGATGAGCGACAGGTCCCAGCCCTTTTCCTCCGAGCGAAGGGTCAGGTCGCGAACGGCCTCCCAGCTCGCCGCTGGCCCCTCGTCGGGATCGTTGCGAAGCCAGCCGCCGAACACGGGCATCCAGTAACCGAACCTCATTTGCCAGCCTCCGCGATCCGCGCCTTGAGCCATTCGACCAGCCGGTCGTGCGGGTCCCAGCCCAGCACCTCGACCGGCCGCGCGACGAAGTTCGACAGCGCGTTGATGTCATAGAATTTGGGCGTCCCGTCGCGGTCGTCGACCATCACCTCGACCCCGCCGACGTCCATGCCGATCGCCGCCGCGACCCGCTCGGCCCCGGCGACGATCTCCGGCGGCGGATCGAAGGCGGTCATGGCGATGGGGGTGCCACGCTCGTCGTCGCAGGCGTCGGCCGGGCAAAGGTCGAACTGTCCCGCGCCATCGACGGTGATCGCGTAGAGGAATTGGCCGCCGAGCGTCTCGATCCGCCAGATGACGCCGTCGCGCGCGGGAATCGCTTCCTGCACCAGCAGCACCCGATCGACCGAACTCGGTGCCTCGCCCGCCGCGACCACGGCGCTGAGTTCGGCGGCGCTGTCGAAGCGCATGATCCCGGCGCCCGAGCCGCCGACATTGGCCTTGACCAGCAGCGGGTAGCCGATCGCCTCGGCCTCGCGCTCGAGGTCGGCGGCGCGGTGGACGACACGGGTGCGCGGCGTCGCGAGCCCGAGCGTGGAAAGCAGCGACAATTGCCGCGCCTTGCTGCTGTCGATCGCCATCACCTCGGGCCCGTTGAGCACCGTCGCGCCCTGCCGCCGCCAATGGTCGAACAGCGCCATCGCATGGTAAAGCGGATGCTCGGGCTCGCGCAGGAAACTCGACATGGCGACACGGTTGAAGATGACGCGCGCGGGCGGGGGCGAGCCGGCGGGATCGAAGCCATGGTCGCCGATCGGGATCTTCACGAAGTCGATTCCCGCCCGGTCGAGCGCCGCGAAAAGCGGTTCGAACCACAGGGGATGCTCATAGACAATGGCAAGCTCGGGCATTCGCTTCCTCAGGCAAGAGTGCGTTCGCCCGAGCACATGGGCGGCGCCGGATTAGCGGGGCCTCAATCCTCCTTCAAGGCCCGCCAGCCGAGCAGCAGCCAGCCCGCAATCATGGCGGTGCCGCCGAGCGGCGTGATCGCGCCGAACCAGCGCGGCGCCCCCAGCGCCATGGCGAACAGGGTCGCGGCGAAGAGCGCCGCCCCGCCCGCGAGCAACCACGCGGCAAGCGCCAGCCGCGGCCGCTTCGCCAGACCGATCGCGACCACCGCGACGGCATGCGGCAGGAGATAGGCCACCGCCGTCTGCCACCAGCCGAGCGCTTCGGCATCGAACTGCCCCTTCAACGCATGCGCGCCGAACGCGCCGAACCCCACCGCGAGCGCGGCGAGCACGGCGCCGGTGGCGGTCAGCCGCCCGCTCACGCCTGGTGGATGGCCTTGGTCACCTGATAGCTCGCGAGGCCCTCGACCCCGCCCTCGGAGCCCGAGCCCGATTCCTTGACCCCGCCAAACGGCGCGTCCGCGCTCGAGATGGCGAAGGTATTGATCCCCACCATGCCGCTCTCGATCCCGTCGCCGAGGCGGTTGGCGCGGCGGCCGTTCTCGGTGAAGACGAAGGCGGCGAGACCGAAGGGTAGCCGGTTCGCCTCGTCGAGCGCTTCGTCCTCGGTCTTGAAGGAGCGCATAAGCGCCACCGGACCGAACGGCTCGACGTTCATCGCCTGCGCGTCGTTGGGGACGTCGGCGAGGACGGTCGGCTGGAAGAAGAAGCCGCCGTCACCGGCCTCGCCGCCCGCAAGCACGCGCGCGCCCTTGGCCCGGGCGTCCTCGACCAGCCCCGCGATTGCCGGAAGCCGCCGCTCGTTCGCGAGCGGGCCCATGGCGATGCCGTCCTCGAGCCCGTTGCCGACCTTCACCTTCGCAGTGCGCTCGGCGAAGCCCTTGGCGAAGGCGTCGTAAATGCCTTCCTGGACGTAGAAGCGGGTGGGCGACACGCACACCTGGCCGGCGTTCCGGAACTTCTGCGGGACGAGCATGTCGAGTGTCTTGTCGAGGTCGCAGTCGTCGAACACCAGCACGGGTGCGTGGCCACCGAGTTCCATGGTGATGCGCTTCATGCCGTCGGCGGCGAGCTTCATCAGGTGCTTGCCGACCCCGGTCGAGCCGGTGAAGCTGATCTTGCGGATGACCGGGCTGCCGATGAGGTGGCGCGAGACGGTGTCGGGCACGCCGTGAACCAGCTGGAACACACCCTTGGGAATGCCCGCGTCGTCGAGCGCCTTGGCCATGGCACCGGTGCAGCCGGGGGTTTCCTCAGGCGGCTTGGAGATGACGGTGCAGCCCGCCGCCAGCGCCGCGGCGACCTTCTTGGCGAGGAGATAGATGGGGAAATTCCAGGGCGTGAAGGTCGCGGTCGGACCCACGGGTTGCGGAATGACGATCGAGCGCTGTCCCGCAGGACGGACCAGAACGCGCCCGCCCTGCCGCTTCGCCTCCTCGGCGAAATAGTCGAACATCTGCGCGGCGCCATAGACTTCGCCGACGGCCTCCTGGAGCGGCTTGCCCTGCTCCTGCGTCAGCATCATTCCGATCGCCGGCGCGCGCTCGCGCATCAGGGCGGCGGCCTTGTGCAGGATCGCGCCGCGGGTCTCGACGTCGGTCGCCCGCCACGCGGGCCAGGCCCGGTTGGCGGCCTCGAGCGCCTCGTCGAGTTCGGCCGTACTGGCGAGCGGCAGTTCGGCGATGGTGCCGCCCGTCGCCGGATTGATCACGGGCGCGCGGTCGCCCTCCCCCTGGCGCCAGGCGCCGTCGATGAAGAGCTTGAGCTCGGCTTCATATCCCATGACCGTTATCTAGGAGCGGCGGCGGCGGCTTACCAGCGGCAGCAGGACCAGCGCCATGATGACACTCAGCAGCGACACCGCAGCAAAGCCGATCAGCAGCGGGTGATGCGTGTCCTCGCGTTCTTGGAGGTCCATGATGTGAAGCCCCCACATCCAGTCGTAGAAGCGCCACCAGCCGGTGCGCGTCGCCACCACCCCGCCGGTCGCGGCGTCGACGTAGAAACGGGTGCCGTCGCTCATCGTCACCGCCCAGGCGTCGATCGGCCGCCTCAATTCGAGCGGCGGCGCGTCGGCGCTGGTGCGCGTGACCGAAGCGATGCGGGCCGTGCCCGTATAGCGATGCGTGACCTCGGCCGCCGCATCGGCGGCGCTCGCCGGGCCGAGCAATGTGCCGGTAAGCGGATCGGCCAGCCGCGTCGGCCCCTTGCGCACCTCGATCACCCAGCGCGGGCCGGCGGCGCGTTGCTCGAGCGCGACCTTCGCCAGGGGCAGGCCGGCGACCGCACCCGGAAGCACCGCCGGCCGGGTCAGCGTCACCGGATCGGCGGGCCGCAGCAGGTTGCTCCCGCGCGTTTCCTCGATCGGCTTCCACACCATCACGAGGCCCGACAGGGTCCAGAACAGAAGCGGTAGCCCGACGATCCAGCCTAGCCAGACGTGCCAGCGGCGAAGGGTCGCGCGAAACGAACGTCGTCCCCGCGCAGGCGGGGACCTCGGCATCCTGTCGCCTGAGGTCCCCGCCTCAACGGGGACGACGTCAGTCATGGTTCAGACGTGGATCGGCTTGCCCTGCACCGCCATCGCCGCTTCCTTGAAGGCTTCGGCATGCGTCGGGTGGGCGTGGCAGGTGTAGGCGATGTCCTCGCTCGTGGCGCCGAATTCCATTGCCTGCGCGGCCTGCGCGATCATCGTGCCGGCAAGGTTGTTGATCATCCACACGCCGAGCACGCGGTCGGTCTTGGCGTCGGCGATCACCTTGACGAGGCCGTCGGGCTCGCCGTTGGTCTTGGCGCGGCTGTTGGCCATCATCGGGAACTTGCCGACCTTGACCTCGCCGCCGGCGCGCGCCTGCTCCTCGGTCAGGCCGACACCTGCGATTTCCGGCGTGGTGTAGACCACCGACGGGATGATCGCATGGTTCACGATGCCGGTCAGACCGGCGATATTCTCGGCCACCGCAATGCCCTCGTCCTCGGCCTTGTGCGCGAGCATCGGGCCGGGGATGACGTCGCCGATCGCCCAGATGCCGGGCACGCTCGTGCGGAAGCTGTGGTCGGTCTCGATCTGTCCCTTGGCGTTGAGCTGAAGGCCCGCCGCCTCAAGCCCGAGGCCATCGGTGTTCGGGCGCCGCCCGATCGACACCAGAACGTGGCTCGCCTCGATGGTCTCGGCCGCACCGCCCTTGGCCGGCTCGACCGTCACGCGGACGCCGTCCCCGACCACTTCGGCGCCGGTGACCTTGGTGCCGAGCTTGTATTCGAAGCCCTGCTTCTTGAAGATCTTGTTCGATTCCTTGCGGATTTCCTCGTCCATGCCCGGCAGGATCTGGTCGAGATACTCAACCACCGTGACCTTCGCCCCGAGCCGCCGCCAGACGCTTCCCAGCTCGAGCCCGATCACGCCGCCGCCGATGACGACCAAGTGGCTCGGCACTTCCGGAAGCTCGAGCGCGCCGGTCGAATCGACGATGCGCTGCTGGTCCACGGTGACGCCCGGAAGCGGGGTGACCGACGAGCCGGTGGCGACCACGATGTTCTTCGCGCGCACCTGCTGGCCGGCGACCTCGACGCTGTCGGTGCCGGTGAACTTGGCGAGGCCCTTGAGCCAGGTCACCTTGTTCTTCTTGAAGAGGAACTCGACGCCCTTGGTGAGGCCGCCGACAGCCTCGCGACGGCCGTCGTGCATCTTGGCGAGGTCGAACTTGAACTCGCCGGTGATGCCCCACTTGGCCATGTGGCCGTGCGCGGCTTCCTCGAACAGCTCGCTCGCGTGCAGCAGCGCCTTGGAGGGAATGCAGCCGACGTTGAGGCAGGTCCCGCCCAGCGTCTCGCGGCTTTCGGCGCAGGCGGTCTTGAGCCCGAGCTGCGCGGCGCGGATCGCGGCCACGTAGCCACCGGGACCGGCGCCAATGACGAGGACGTCGTAATCGTAATCAGCCATGTTCAAATCCTAGAGATCGATGAGGAGCCGGGTCGGGTCCTCGATCGCTTCCTTGATGCGCACCAGGAAGGTGACCGCCTCGCGGCCGTCGACCAGACGGTGGTCATAGGAAAGCGCGAGATACATCATCGGGCGGGCGACGATCTGCCCGTCCTTCACCACCGGCCGTTCCTCGATCCGGTGAAGGCCGAGCACCGCCGACTGGGGCGGGTTGATGATCGGGGTGCTCATCAGGCTCCCAAAGACGCCGCCGTTGGAGATGGTGAAGGTGCCGCCCTTCATGTCGTCGGCGGTCAGCGTGCCGGCCTTGGCGCGAGCGCCGAAGTCCGCGATCGTCCGCTCGATCTCGGCGAAGCTCATCTGGTCGGCCGAGCGGATCACCGGCACCACCAGCCCCTTGGGAGCCGACACCGCGACCGAGACGTCGAGGTAATTGTGGTAGACGATCTCATCGCCCTCGATCCGGGCATTGACCGACGGCACGTCCCGCGCGGCGAGCGCGGCGGCCTTGGTGAAGAAGCCCATGAAGCCGAGGCGGATGCCGTGCTTCTTCTCGAACAGATCCTTGTAGCGGGCGCGCGCGGCGATCACCTCGGTCATGTCGACGTCGTTGAACGTCGTCAGCAGCGCCGCAGTGTTCTGGGCGTCCTTGAGGCGGGTCGCGATGGTCTGGCGGAGGCGGGTCATCTTGACCCGCTCCTCGCCGCGTTCGCCCTTGGGCGAGGCCGGAACCGACGCCGTGGCCGGGGCCGAGGAGGGCGCAGCGGCGGGCGCCGGCGAAGCCTTGGCCTTGGCGACGTCTTCCTTGGTCAGGCGACCGTCGCGGCCCGAGCCGGTCAGGCTCGCGGCGTCGACACCGCTCTCTTGCACGGCGCGGCGGACCGACGGCGACAGGCGCAGCGCTTGGGCCTGCTCATCGGTGACTTCATGGCCCGAGGAAGCGGCTGCAGCCGTAGCAGGAGCGGAGCTCGGCTCGGCGGCCTTGGCGGCCGGCGCCGCGGCGGCGGCG